>CAZXXW010000021.1:21306-29921 GCA_964644835.1 uncultured Anaerolineales bacterium | reverse complement strand
ATGGCAAAAGAGACATTTGTACGCGATAAGCCGCACTTGAACGTAGGGACCATGGGGCACATTGACCATGGGAAGACGACATTGACGGCAGCGATCACGAAATACTGCTCGATGATAGGGATGGCAGATTATCGAGAATTCAACACGATCGATAATGCGCCGGAAGAGCAAGAGCGAGGGATCACGATCAACATTGCGCACGTCGAGTACGAGACAGAGAATCGCCACTATGCGCACGTAGACATGCCTGGGCACCGTGACTACATCAAGAACATGATCACGGGAGCGGCGCAGGTAGATGGGGCGATCTTGGTTGTGGCGGCGCCAGATGGACCGATGCCGCAGACGAGAGAGCACCTGTTGCTTGCCCGCCAGGTGGAAGTACCGAGCGTGGTGGTCTACTTGAACAAAATCGACATGATGGACGATCCTGAGTTGTTGGAATTGGTCGAGTTGGAGTTGCGCGAGTTGATGGACGAGTACGGTTTTCCGGGCGATGAGTTGCCGATTGTGAAAGGAAGCGCCCTGGAAGCGTTGCAGAGCGAGAACACCGATCCGGATGCGCCGGAGTATGAGAGCATCAAAGAGTTGCTGCGGGTGATTGACGAGTATATACCTGAACCGGAGCGTGAGTTGGATAAGCCGTTCATGATGCCGGTGGAGGATGTCTTCTCGATCAAGGGTCGTGGCACGGTTGTGACGGGACGGATCGAGCGCGGCGTGGTCAAAGTTGGCGATGAGGCCGAAATAGTTGGCTTGCAAGATGACATTGACAGCACAGTGATCACGGGTGTGGAGATGTTCCACAAGCTTTTGGAGCAGGGACAGGCAGGCGACAACGTTGGGTTGTTGTTGCGAGGCGTTGACCGAGAGGAAGTCGAGCGGGGCATGGTGATAGCCAAGCCTGGTAGCATCACGCCGCATACGAAATTCATGGCAGAGGTGTACGTGTTGAAGGCAGATGAGGGTGGGCGGCACAAGCCGTTCTTTCCCGGGTATCGGCCGCAGTTTTACGTCAAGACGATTGACGTGACAGGAACGATCACCCTGCCGGAGGGCGTAGAGATGGTCATGCCTGGAGACCGTGTGAACATGAAGGTAGAGTTGATCGTGCCGGTGGCCTTGGAGGAAGGGCAGAACTTTGCTATCCGAGAAGGCGGCTTGACCGTTGGCGCTGGTGTCGTTACCAAGATCATTGAGTAGGTAAATTATGGCAGAGCAAAAGATTAGAATACGTCTCAAGGCTTATGATCATCGTGTGTTGGATCAGTCCGCTACTCGGATTGTGAATACAGCAGAACGGACCGGCGCACGAGTTGTAGGGCCTGTGCCTTTACCGACAAAAATTGAACGCTTTACTGTTCGACGTTCGACGTTTGTGGATAAAGATTCTCACGAGCACTTTGAAATTCGGACGCACAATCGCTTGATCGACATTTTGGAACCAGAGTCCAAGACGATTGACAATTTGATGCGTTTGAATTTACCCGCTGGTGTAGATATTGAAATAAAGATTTAGTTTATTGGACTCGCGAATTGTATTTTGTTGTAGTCTGCTTGCTACTTTTGGGTTGTTGCTTTTGCAATAAAAATTGAAGCAAGAAAAACAAGATTGATTTGTGCGCCAAGACAGTGCAAGAGTTTTCTTGTGGGCGGTAGGAAAAAACCCGGGCCGTAACGAGATGGCTAACTACACTGTTCGGGGATGATGCAGCTAAGCCCAGGCTGACAGTCCCTGTGTTATAGAAAATTTTGATTAGGAGAAAATCGAAATGTTGAAAGGGCTAATTGGCAAGAAAATTGGTATGACCCAGGTTTTCAATGATGTTGGGGAGGCTATTCCCATTACATTGGTTGAGGCTGGGCCTTGTTATGTTACACAACTGCGTACTTTAGACCGAGAAGGCTACACTGCGGTGCAGTTGGGGTATGGTGAAATCGCCCCGCATAAGCTCACTGGCGGTCAGTTGGGTCATTTGACGCGCAATAATTTGCCTCCGCTTCGCCACCTGCGTGAATTTCGCGTGAAAGAAATTGACGTGGAAGAAGGTGATCAAGTCACGGTGGAAGCTTTCGAGGTTGGAGATCGTGTCGATGTGGTCGGTCGAAGTAAAGGCCGGGGCTTTGCAGGCGTTGTCAAACGCTATGGTTTTTCCGGCGGCCCCAAGACTCACGGTCAGTCGGATCGCCTTCGCGCCCCTGGCTCGATTGGCGCCACATCGGGCACATCGAGGGTTTTCCCTGGTAAACGGATGCCCGGTCATATGGGCAATCATCGCGTCACGGCGCAGAATTTAGAAGTTGCTTTGGTTGACGCCGAACGTAATCTCATCGGTGTACATGGCTCTGTGCCTGGACCGAAGGGCGCCCTGGTGATGATCAAAGAAGCGCGGAAGCAGTAGTGGTTGGAGCAAACGATCATGGAAGTAAATGTTTTGAATACAGAAGGCAACAAGGTTGATACGGCGAATCTGCCTGTGGAAATCTTTGAGGCCTCAATAAATGTAGATTTGATGCACCAAACGTATGTTCGCCAGATTGCGAATGCGCGCTTAGGAACGCACAATACCAAATCCCGAGGCGAAGTTTCGGGTGGAGGACGCAAACCATGGCGGCAAAAAGGGACCGGACGCGCCCGCCACGGGTCGATCCGCTCCCCTATTTGGGTAGGCGGCGGCAAAGTGCACACGCCAAAACCGCGCAAATATACAAAGAAAATGCCCCGCAAAATGCGCCGGGCGGCGTTGTGTTCGGCTCTTTCTGTCAAAGCTGTTGAAGACGAGATTGTCGTCCTCGACGAATTGGTTCTATCGGAGCCGAAGACAAAATTGATGGCGGAAACGCTCTCGAACTTAATTGACGAAGACGAGAATGTTTTGATTTTGCTTCCTGAAAAGAGCGAGGCGTACAAAACCATCGAGCTATCTGCACGTAATTTGCCCAACGCGAGAACCTTATTGGTGCAGTATATTAATATTCGGGACTTGCTTAGTCACGACAAGATCATCCTGCCGCTTGCGGCTTTGGATGTGCTTATAGAAAATTTGGGATAGGTGTAGATTATGGCGATGGATATTTATGATGTTTTGAAACGACCATTGTGGACGGAGAAATCGAGCCACCAATTTGCAAAATTGCATCAATATGTGTTTGAGGTGGATCTGAAAGCTTCGAAATCGATGATTAAGGATGCGGTTGAGACCTTGTTTGACGTCCGCGTGGAGAAAGTGAACACCATGATTATGCCGGCAAAACGAAGCCGTCGGCCGATCAGCCGCCGGGTTTTGGTGCGCCGCAGTGCGTACAAGAAGGCAGTCGTGACACTGCATCCCGATGATACGATCGATGTCTTTGAAGGAGTACGGTAAGTATGGCGGTCAAGAAATATAAACCAACTTCCCCTGGTATGAGGGGCAGGACTGGTTACACATTTGAGGAAATCACAAAAAGGAAGCCTGAGCGCTCTTTGATTGTGAAACGTCAAAAACAAGCTGGCCGCAATGTGTATGGGCGTATTACCGTTCGTCATCGCGGCGGCGGTCATAAGCGCAAAGTTCGCATTGTGGATTTCAAGCGTGACAAGCGCGATATTCCTGCCAAAGTGGCGGCGATTGAGTATGATCCTAATCGCACGGCGCGGCTGGCGCTCTTACATTATGCTGATGGCGAGAAACGTTACATCATCGCCCCGGTGGGTTTGCAGGTCGGCGACACAATTGTTGCAGGCGACGATGTTGATGTGCGTCCGGGCAATTGTTTGCCGGTTAGCCGTATTCCAACTGGAACGCGGATCCACAATATCGAGATGAAGCCTGGTCGTGGCGGTCAGATTGCTCGCTCGGCTGGCACGGCCGCACAATTGTTGGCCAAAGAGGGCAACTATGTTCACGTGCGGATGCCCTCCAGCGAGATCCGTTTGATCCACCGGGATTGTTATGCCACGGTGGGACAGGTTGGCAATTTGGATCACAGCAATATCAAATTGGGCAAGGCAGGACGTAAACGCCACAAGGGCTTCCGCCCCGCTGTTCGCGGTTCTGCTATGAACCCGAACGACCACCCTCACGGTGGTGGCGAGGGTCGTTCTCCCATTGGTATGCCCAGCCCGAAGAGCCCCTGGGGTAAAAAGACGCTTGGTAAGAAGACGCGCCACAACAAGCAAACAGACAAATACATCATCCGCCGTCGTCGCCGCAAGAAAAAGCGTCGTTAGTTCTGGGAGGTTAGTATGTCGAGATCACTTAAAAAAGGGCCTTATATTAGCCCTAAACTGATGAAGAAGGTTGAGGCCATGAATGAAAGTGGCCAGAAGCAAGTTATTCGCACCTGGAGCAGGGCAAGTATGATTTTCCCTCAAATGGTGGGTCATACCATCGCTGTGCATAACGGGCGTCGCCATGTTCCCATTTATATCACCGAGAATATGGTTGGGCATCGCCTGGGAGAATTTTCTCACACCCGTACTTTCCGCGGACACTCAACCGCTTCTGCTGAGAAGAAACGGAAGGTATCGTTATGACGCAAGAACGAGAAGGTATTCGCGCTCATGCACGTGGAATCCAGATTTCTCCGCAGAAGGTGCGTTTGGTCGTTGATTTGGTGCGCGGAAAAGATGTCCTTGAAGCGCTAGATACGCTCAAGTTTGTACCCAATCGAGCGGCCAAGCCTGTATCTAAGGTGATTGCATCGGCCATGGCGAATGCCGAAGAGAATTTCGGCATCAATAGGCATGATTTGTACATTGATGAAATTTATGCAGATCAAGGCCCAATGCGCAAATGGCGTCGTTTCGGCGCTCGTGGTCGATTTAAGCCAATCAAACGTCGTTCTTCGCATATCACTGTTGTTCTGCGCGAACGAGAAGTAGAGTATTAGACGTCGGGAGAAATTATGGGACGCAAAGTTCATCCAATTGGTTTTCGATTGGGCATTAATCGAAATTGGGACGCGCGTTGGTACGCTGAAGGTGAAAATTTCGTCGACCAACTGCATCAGGATTTTGAAATCCGGAAATTGATTCGTGAAGAAAATGATCGCGCGGGTGTTTCGCGCATCGAAATTGAACGCTTTCCGGGCAAAGTGCGCGTTATCGTTCATACTGCAAAGCCGGGTGTTTTCATCGGGCGTAAAGGTGTGAATGTAAAGCACACTCGAAGCATATTGCAAGACATGGTCGGCGAAGAAATCGAACTCGATATTAAAGAAATCGAGTCACCTGATTTGGATGCCTACCTGGTCGCCCGCAATGTTGCTGACCAGCTTGAACGCCGAATTAGTTTCTCTCGGGCGATGAAGCGCGCCGTTCGTCAAGGGATGCGCGAAGGTGCCGAGGGCGTTCAGATACAGGTTGCCGGACGGTTGGGTGGCGCCGAGATGGCCCGCACCATTCACATGCGTGAAGGCCGCGTGCCGCGTCAAACCCTGCGTGCAGACATTGATTTTGCAGTCGCTGAGGCAGATACAACCTACGGGCGCATCGGCGTCAAGGTTTGGATCTACAAAGGGGATGTTTTCCCCGAAACGGAAGAATCGCCTGAGTCGACTGAAGGTGTATACGTAAGCAAATAGTGCATCAGGCCAAACGGATTGGCTTGATTGCTGAGAGAGTAACAAAACTATGTTGATGCCAAAACGTGTAAAGTATCGTAAGCAAATGCGCGGACGCATGAAGGGCAAAGCTCGCCGTGGCTCCGAAGTCCATTTTGGCGACTATGGCTTGCAGGCTTTGGAACCCGGCTGGGTTTCTGCCCGCCAGATCGAGGCTGCCCGCCGAGCAATTGTTCGTTCTATGCGCCGCCGAGGCAAAGTCTGGATTCGCATTTTCCCCGACAAGCCGATTACCAAACGTGCTGCTGAAAGCCGTATGGGTAAAGGCAAGGGAGATGTGGAATACTGGGCAGCAGTTGTCAAGCCAGGCCGTATTTTGTTCGAGGTTGGCGGTGGCGTCTTGGAAGATGTCGCTAAAGAAGCATTAAAGCGCGCCTCGTACAAATTGTCTGTGAAGACAAAAATTGTCCATAGTGAAGCGGTAGGAGAGTAGCATGAAGGCAGACGAAATAAGAGAGCTATCTACCGAAGAAATATTAATGAAGATTTACGAGGCTCGTGAAGAGTTGATGAATCTTCGTTTTCAACAATCCACGGGCGAGTTGGTCAATCATGCGAGAATTCGCGAAGTGCGTCGCCAGAAAGCTCGTTATTTGACGGTCCTGAATGAACGGGAACGAGAAGAATTGGAAGGTGAAGCATGAACAATCGTCGTCGTTTAACTGGAGTTGTCGTCAGCGATAAAATGCAAAAGACGGTTATTGTCGAAGTTCCCCGGACTTATCGTCACCGACTATATAAAAAAGTCATTTCTGATCGTAACCGCTTTATGGCTCATGACGAGCTTGGCTGTCAGATTGGAGATACGGTTCGTATTGTGGAGAGTAAGCCCATCTCGCGCCACAAGCGCTGGGTGGTTGAAGAGGTTCTCCAAGAAGACGAAGAAACAGAGGCGGCAGCATGATTCAACAAGAATCCCGACTAAAAATTGCCGATAACACCGGTGGTCGAGAGTTGTACGTGATCCGCGTTTTGGGTGGAGGCAATCGCCGTTATGCTGGCGTTGGCGATGTTGTCGTTGGCTCTGTCAAATCAGCCACCGCGCATGGTTCGGTCAAGAAAAGCGAAATTGTCCGCGCCGTGATCGTGCGTACAAAGAAGGGCTGGCGCCGCAATGATGGCTCGCACATTCGTTTCGACGATAATGCCGCCGTCATTCTGGATGGTCAGACCCTCAATCCGAAAGGAACGCGTATATTTGGCCCGGTTGCTCGTGAACTCCGTGAAAAAGGTTTTATGAAGATCGTTTCTCTAGCGCCGGAATCACTCTAGCATTAGAGGACAAGTAGGAGCAAAACCGTGAAAGCAAAAATTAAAAAAGGCGATACTGTTGAAGTAATCAGTGGTCGCTCTGAGGATAAAGGAAAACGCGGTGAAGTCATTAAGGTGATCCCCGATGAACATCGCGTCGTAGTGCAAGGAGTGAATATTCGTAAAAAGCATCAGGGCCAATATCAGGCCCAAGGCCGGAGCATGTCGCCGGGCATCATCGAATTTGAGGCCCCGATCGACATCTCCAACGTGATGCTGGTCTGTCCTTCTTGCAACGAGCCCACTCGTGTTGGCATTCAACGCGACGAAGAGGGCCCTCATCGTGTTTGCAAACGCTGCGATGCATTGATTGATTAGATCGGTGAGAGAATAGTATGAGATTAAAAGAATTGTATAAAGATAGTGTTCCAGACCTGATGAAGACGTTGAATTTAGACAACGTTATGGAGGTCCCGCGCATCGAAAAGATCGTTATTAACATTGGTGTGGGTGAAGCATTGGAAAATGCCAAAGCGCTTGATGCCGCTGTTAATGACTTGGCTCAGATTACGGGTCAACAACCCGTTGTGACCCGAGCCCATAAGAGCATCGCCAACTTCAAATTGCGGGCTGGTGCTCCTATTGGAACCAAGGTAACGCTCCGTGGCTACCGCATGTGGTCGTTTTTGGATCGCCTCATCAATGTTGCCTTGCCGCGAGTGCGTGACTTCCGTGGGATTTCTCCCAACTCATTTGACGGGCGCGGAAATTACACGCTCGGTTTGCGGGAGCAGCTTGTCTTCCCGGAAATCGATTACGATAAAGTTCAAAAAGTGCGCGGTATGGAAATTAGCATTGTGACTACAGCACGCAACGATGAGGAAGGCCGCGAGCTCTTGAAAAAGCTTGGGATGCCGTTTAGGCAGGAAGGGTAAACCATGGCAAAGAAAAGCATGATTGTTCGCGAAACTCGACGAAAATATAAGACGCGCGTACGCAATCGCTGCAAGCGATGTGGACGCCCTCGGGGCTATATGCGCCGATTTGGCTTGTGCCGCATCTGTTTTCGCGAATTGGCGTTAGAAGGCAAAATTCCTGGCGTTCGAAAGGCTTCTTGGTAAGTCGGGTGGAGGTTGATTGATGAGTAATGATATGATTGCCGATATGCTCACTCGCATCAGAAATGCCGTCATGGCAGAACAGGCGGTAACTTCGATGCCTAGTTCGAAGATGAAAGTGGCTATCGCCAAAATCTTAAAAGAAGAGGGTTTCATTCAGGATTATGAAGTCGTGGATAACGGCAACATTCCCTATCCGGAGTTGCAGATTCGCCTCAAATACATCGGCGAACGGCGCGAGCGTCGCCCGGTACTTACCGGCCTCGAGCGGGTAAGTAAACCCGGTTGTCGCGTCTACACCGGCAAGAAAGACATCCCCTGGGTGTTGTCCGGTATGGGTATAGCCATTCTATCTACTTCTTCGGGTGTGATGACCGGACGCGACGCCCGCAAAAAAGGCGTCGGTGGCGAGGTTATTTGCAAGGTTTGGTGATTTGGCAAATGCGGTTGGAGATCGCCCACGATTTAGAGCGATCTCTGATCTCCAAATGCCAATTATTTTAGGAGGTTGAACTGTGTCACGAATTGGTCGATTACCAGTGGATGTGCCGCAGGGTGTAGATGTGCAGATCAAAGGGACGCACGTGCGAGTCAAAGGCCCCAAGGGCCAAATGGAGCACACCTTCCCGGCTTCGATGA
>CAZXXW010000021.1:0-21296 GCA_964644835.1 uncultured Anaerolineales bacterium | reverse complement strand
GAAGGCGGACAGGTTATTGTCAAGCGCCCTTCTGATGATGGTAAGCATCGCTCTTTGCATGGTATGACAAGGGCCCTGATCAACAATATGGTGATTGGAGTCACCCAGGGCTATCAAAAAACGTTAGAAATCAACGGCGTGGGATATCGCGCCGAGTTGAACGGCAAGAATCTGATCATCAACGTGGGCTACTCCCATCCCGTCGAGGTCGAACCCCCCGAGGGAATCGAGTTCGAAGTGGAAGACCGGAGCAAGGTTATTCACATTAAAGGCTATGACAAAGCGCGCGTTGGTCAGGTTGCTGCTGATATTCGTAGTATCCGCCCGCCAGAACCTTATAAGGGTAAAGGCATCAAATACAGAGATGAGCGAATCCGCCGTAAGGCTGGTAAGGTCGGTAAGGTGATGTAATCATGGCGAAAAATAGAACTCGTGCTTCAGATCGAAAAATGCGACATCGTCGCGTTCGTAAAAAGGTCTCTGGCACTCCCCAAAAACCCCGCTTGAACGTGTTTCGGAGTTCGAATGAGATCTATGCTCAGTTGATTGACGATTATCACGGCCATACCTTGGCATCGGCTTCGACGATTGATAGCGAACTGCGCTCCGAGCTGGAAGGTTTGTCCAAAACCGAGCGGGCTAAACGAGTGGGTTTGGCCATTGCCGAGCGAGCACAAACAATAGGCGTTAAGCAAGTTGTCTTCGATCGCGGCGGTTTCCGATATATTGGGCGTGTTCGCGCTCTGGCTGATGGTGCTCGTGAAGGCGGATTGCAATTCTAGGAGATTATGATGATGGCAAACTATCAAGATGAGAGAGAACTTGACGAGCGCGTCGTTGAGATTAGGCGAGTCGCCACGGTTGTAAAGGGTGGTCGTCGCTTTTCGTTCCGCGTCATGGTTGTCGTTGGTGATAACGGCGGCAGCGTTGGCGTAGGCGTAGGCAGTGCAAATTCGGTGCCGGATGCGATCCGCAAAGCGATTCGCAAAGCGCGCCAGAATATGCACCGGGTCGTTATCTACGACACCACGATCCCCTATCAGGTAATCGGTGAAGAGAGCGGCGCAAGAGTGATGTTGAAACCTGCCTCTCCCGGTACCGGCGTTATTGCCGCCGGTGGTGTTCGCGCTGTTTTGGAAGCGACAGGCATTTCCGACATTTTGACCAAATCGTTGGGTAGCGATAACACTCTAAACGTCGTCTATGCTACGATGAACGCTTTGGATCAATTGAAGTCGCCGCAACAGGTCGCTGCCGAACGAGGTGTTCCCGTCGAGCGGGTGATTCCGTTTTGGGATCGAGGGTAATGGTATGGCGAAAAAGAAACTAAAGATAACATTGGTGAAAAGCCCGATTGGATACAACAAACGACAACGGGGCACCCTTCGTGCCCTCGGGCTTCGACGCATCAATCAGTTTGTAGAGCGAGAAGACACACCTGTTGTCCGTGGCATGATCGATAAGGTAAGCCACTTGGTACAGGTTGAAGAGTAGGTAATAAGATGAAATTACATGAATTGAAACCCAACGAAGGCGCCAAGAAAAGACGTAAACGCGTCGGGCGCGGTATCGCTGCGGGCCAAGGCAAAACGGCCGGTCGCGGTACCAAAGGGCAAAACGCCCGCACCGGCGGCGGCGTCCCTCTCTGGCACGAGGGAGGCAACGTCCCGCTTTATCGTCGTCTTCCTTATAAGCGTGGTTTTACGCCACCGAATCGAGTGGTATACAACGAGGTCAATTTGTACCAGCTAGAAGGGTTTGAAGCTGGAGACGATGTGACACCGGAGACCCTCGAGCAGGCTGGCTTGCTGAAAGATGAAACAAACCCTGTTGTCCTTTTGGGACAAGGCGACGTTGAAGTTGACCTGACGGTGAAGGTACATCGTATTTCTCGTGGCGCTCGATCCAAAGTCGAAGCTGCTGGCGGAAGTGTTGAAATTCTGGATTTAGATTGAGGCCTCAGTCATTCTGTTGGTCCCTATGCCCTGGAGCGTCCGAGCATAGCGTGACATAACGAAGGAGCAAAACATGAAGCGGTCCCCTTGGCGTTATTTGTGGACAGCCCGAGACATTCGAAGAAAACTACTGATTACGATTGGGATTATGGTCATTTATCGATTCGCGGCCCATGTGCCCGTTCCGGGCGTAAACCGTGCTGCTATTTCTGCTCTTTTGCAGGGAAGCGCGGGAACCTTGGTCGGAATCGTAGACCTTCTTTCCGGCGGTACTGTTTCAAATTTCTCGGTGATGGGAATGGGCGTGTATCCCTACATCACAGCACAGATCATCTTGCAATTGCTGGTTCCGGTCATCCCTTCCTTGCAACAACGCATGGAGGATGATCCTCGCGAGGGACGCAAGTGGATGGAGAAATGGACTTACGTCCTCGCCGTTCCCATGGCTGCGTTACAGGCTATTGGCCAGATCCGCATTTTTGGCAGTATCGCTGGCATGCCCATCCTGGATACATTTGGCTTCAGCGGTAGCGCCCTGTTGCCTTCTCTGGCAATCATTTTCAGCATGACCGCCGGGACGATGTTTGCAATCTGGCTGGGTGAATTGATTTCTGAATATGGCATCCGCAATCAAGGGCTTTCGCTTTTGATTTTTGCCGGTATCGTGTCGAGAATCCCTCAAAACTTTGGCCGATTGTTGACCAGTGAGGCCAACTTCTGGTTTGTGTTAGCTTTCATCCTTGTTTTGATGGTCTTGATCATTTTCGTAATTGTTTACGTGCAGCAGGGTCAGCGCAATATCCCCGTGATGTATCCCGGGCGAAGAGTTGGCCGCCGCATGTCCATGCCGGTGCGTGGTTCCTTGCCTTTGCGTGTCAACATGTCCGGCATGATCCCGCTGATTTTTGCTCAGTCGCTGCTCACATTCCCGGCCATCATTGCCAGTTTCTTCATTGAATCGGATGTCGCCTGGGTTGCAAATTTGGCCGCCAATGCTCAAAATGTGTTTGGTGGTAACAGCCCATGGTACTGGTTGTTTTACTTCGTCATGGTTGTCGGTTTCGCCTTTTTCTATACGGATGTTTTGTTCTCCCAGCAAAATTATGGTGAGAACCTGAAGCGTTCTGGTGCCCAGATCCCCGGTGTTAGCAAGGGCGAACCTACCCAGCGTTACTTGAGCAAGGTCTTGCGCAGGATCACTTTCCCAGGTGCCTTTTTCCTCGGGCTTGTGGCGATCATGCCGTTTTTGATCGGTTTGATCATCCCATCTTTGGGTCAGAACAGCGGTACGCTTCTGGTATCATCCTCTGGCTTGCTCATTGTTGTCGGTGTTGTTCGTGACACCTTCTTCAACATCGACGCCGAGCTCAAGCTGCACGGTTATGACGAGAACTTGCTGGTGCGATAAGGAAGAGTAATAGTCGATGGCAAAGCACATTGTCATGCTTGGCCCTCCTGGGGCAGGAAAAGGAACACAGGCGAAGTTGCTGGCCGAGAAAATGGGTTTGCCCCACGTTTCTTCGGGTGATATATTTCGTGAGAACCTGCGCCAGAACACCGAGCTAGGTCAACTTGCTGACCGCTATATCAGCAAGGGTGAGTTGGTCCCCGATGATGTCACCATTGCGATGATCAAGGAGCGTCTCTCTCGCCCCGATTGCGATGACGGCGTTATCCTGGACGGCTTTCCGCGCACCCGACCCCAAGCCGAGGCGCTCGATCAAATTTTGGCGGAACTCGAAAAAGGGCAAGTGGATGCCGTTCCTTATATCAAGGTTCCCGATGAGGTCTTGGTCGAACGTTTGACTGGCCGCCGTACCTGCCGGGCAGAAGGTCACGTTTTCCATCTGATCTTCAATCCACCCGAACAGGAAGGCATTTGCGATTATGACGGTTCGGAACTTTATCAACGTGAAGATGATACTGTCGAAACGGTCACTCGTCGCATTCGTGTCTATCATCAGCAGACACAACCGCTGATCGATTATTATGAACAGCAAGGCGCACTCATCGAGATCAACGGCGATCAGACGATTGGAGCCGTTACAAAAGAATTGATCGAAGCCCTTGGTGTGGGTTAGTCAGGACCTAAAAATGACTTGGCAACGTGGCGTGGTGATTAAATCTGACGAAGAAATCGAAATCATGCGGGAGGCGGGACGCATCAATGCCTTGGCGCTTGATGCTGTTCGCCAGATGCTTCGTCCTGGTGTTACCACCGCCGATCTCGACGCCGTAGCCGAAGATGTGATTCGCGATCATGGCGCCATTCCGGCGTTCAAAGGGTATCCGGGTCCGTATCCATATCCGGCGACATTGACTGTCAGCATCAATGAAGCTTTGGTTCATGGCATTCCCAGCAAGCGGGAATTGCGGCCTGGCGATATCGTTTCGATCGACTGTGGTACGATCTACCAAGGATTTGTCGGCGACTCCGCTTTCACGGCGGGGATCGGCGAGATCTCTAAAAAGGCAGAGCGATTGTCACGCGTGACCGAACAAGCTTTGTACATTGGCCTTCAACAAATGCGCCCTGGTAATCGCGTTGGAGACATTTCTGCTGCTATTCAAGAATGGGTCGAATCGCATGGATACCATGTCCCCAGGCAATATAGCGGACACGGTGTTGGCCGCGAGATGCATGAAGCACCTCAAGTGCCCAATTACGGACGGGCAGGTAGCGGCATGGTCTTGCAGCCTGGCATCACCTTGGCGATCGAACCGATGCTTTTGGCGGGTACCCATCAGACCCGTGTGCTGCCCGATAAATGGACAGTCGTGTCGAAAGATGGTTCTTTGACCGCTCATTTTGAGCATTCTGTGGCTGTAACAGAAAATGGGCCTAGTATATTGACAACCTTGGTTGATAATCCGAGTGTGCTGGACGGACGTAATAAAATTGAGTATAATTAATGTTTTGGCTGGAGTTAGTCCGGCTAGAGAGAGGAAGATATGAAAGTATCAGCATCTGTGAAAAAACGCTGTGCAAAATGCAAAATCGTTAAACGTAAAGGTACAGTTTACGTTATTTGTGAAAACCCGAAACATAAACAACGACAGGGATAGAGGATTATGGCTCGTATCGTAGGTGTAGATCTTCCCCGTGATAAGCGAGTGGAAGTTGCTTTAACATATATTCACGGCATAGGCCGATCGCGTTCAAATGAGATTCTAGAAGCTCTAGATCTCGATCCCGATAAGCGCGTCAAAGACTTGACGGCCCCCGAGGTAACAAGTTTGCGTGAGCATATTGACCAGAACTACAAGGTCGAAGGTGACTTGCGTCGCGAAGTTCAGATGCATATCAAGCGTCTGATTGAGATTGGCAGCTATCGCGGTGTCCGCCACCGGAGCAATTTGCCTGTTCGTGGTCAGCGAACCCGCACCAATGCGCGCACACGCAAAGGCCCCAAGAAAACCGTGGCCGGGCGTGGTCGTCGCCGTGGTGTTGCCAAGAAGTAATTTGGTCTTTTGATTGAAGAGGAAGTATGGCTAAGAAAAAATCATCGCGCGGTAAAAAGAAGAAAGCAACCAAGCGAACTTTGTCCTCTGGACAGATCCATATTCGGGCAACGTTTAACAATACGATTGTGACCGTGACAGATCACCAGGGGAACACCGTTTGCTGGGGTACGCCAGGCATTGTTGGGCTCAAGGGCTCTCGCACGAGCACACCTTTCGCCGCTCGTTTGGCTGTTGAACATGCTGTCAAGCAAGCCATGGCGATGGGCATGCGCGAAGCTGACGTGTTTGTCAACGGGCCTGGAAGGGGCCGCGCCGCGGCTCTCCGTGCTGTGCAGGCAATGGGCATCAAGGTGACATCAATCACCGATAAGACCCCCGTGCCTCATAACGGTTGCAGACCTCCGAAAAAGCGCCGCATATAATCGCTATTAGTGAAGTCTTCTTCACTATAGCTTTGTTAGATCAGTTGCAAATTAAGAATATTTTGTTAGTTTGATAGTTATAAAGAGGAAAAAATATGGGAAGATATCGTGGGCCAGTTTGTAAATTATGCCGACGAGAGGGTGAAAAGCTCTTTTTGAAGGGAGAACGTTGTTACTCTTCAAAATGTTCGTTCGAACGCCGGGGTTATCCCCCAGGTCAGCATGGTCGTAGTGCTCAATACCGACGCCGACGCGAATCAGACTATTCACAACAATTGCGAGCAAAGCAAAAGGCTCGCCGCGTCTATGGTGTGATGGAGCGGCAATTCCGCCGCTACTATAGTGAAGCGCTAAAACGTCGTGGCCTCACCGGTTTAAACCTGTTGCAAGTTCTTGAATCTCGGTTGGACAATCTTGTTTATCGATTGGGCTATGCACAAAGTCGGGCGCAAGCACGCATGTTGGTGACCCACGGACATTTCAATGTCAATGGCCGCCGCGTGGATGTACCTTCGATGTTGCTGTCACCCAATGATAAGATCGAGGTTCGAGAAACTTCTCGCAAGCGTACCTATTTCAAGAACCTGCGTTCTGTTGCCAAAGAACAGTCGGTTCCCGATTGGATCAGTCGCGATATCGAAAACCTTTCTGGTCAAATGTTGCGGTTGCCAGAACGCCTTGAAATTGATGGTAATTTGAATGAACAGCTCATCGTCGAGTATTACTCGCGGTGATGATTTTCCCCAAGAATCTTCTTTACGGATTCGTTTAGCTTGTGGAAGGGGCAACCTGTGTTGAGTATGAATATGGTGACGCCAAAAATTGAACGTGAAGCAGAATCTCGGAACTATGGCAAATTCACGGTCAGTCCCCTGGAACGTGGTTACGGACTGACTCTAGGAAATGCCTTGCGTCGAGTTCTGTTGTCCTCAATGGAAGGTGTTGCGGTGACATCGATTCGCATTCCAGGAATCGATCACGAGTTTTCAAGCGTTCCTGGCGTGCGTGAGGATGTCATTCGCATCATCATGCAAATTAAACAATTGAGCTTGAAGCTTTACGACGTGGATACGGCCCGGATGCACCTGGATGTGCGCGGGTCGGGCGTTGTAACAGCCGCTGATATTATCGCGCCTCCCGATGTGGAGATTCTGAATCCTGACCTCTACTTGTTCACTGTGGATGATCGCGATGAACCCTTGGAGATGGAAATGACCGTCCAGCATGGAATCGGTTATTCCTCCGCGGATGATGATCGTTCCAGACGTCTCCCCATCGGCGAGATGCCTGTAGACGCCATTTACAACCCGGTCAAACGGGTCAGCTACAATGTTGGTTTTGCCCGTGTGGGCCAAAGCACCAACTACGACAGACTGACCTTGGAGATTTGGACTGATGGCTCGATCGAACCCGAAGCGGCCCTCAGTGACAGTGCCAGATTATTGATGGAGCATCTCCAATATCTGGCCGGTGTTACAGCCGAATCGTTGGCCGCGCTGGAAGAAGAAAAGGTCGAAGAGGAAGAAGAAGAAGTCATCGAAACGCCTATCGAAGAGCTTGATCTCTCCGTGAGGGTGTTCAATTCATTGAAGCGGGCCGGTATCTCCCATGTTGGTGAAATCCTGGAGTTGATGGAAAAAGGCGATGATGCCGTTATGTCCATTCGCAACTTCGGTGTCAAAAGCTTGGAAGAGCTGAAAGAAAACATGGTCGAAAAGGGCTACCTGGCGGATGAGAGCGAAGAAGAATTGGAGTAAGCAAATATGCGACACAAAGTAGCAGGAAAAAAATTAGGCCGACCTCGCGGTCACCGGACAGCTTTGCGTCGGACAATGATCAAACAACTGTTTGAAAACGAGCGCCTGATCACCACGCGTGCCAAGGCCGAAAGTGTTCGCCGTCCAGCGGAGAAGTTGATCACGCTGGCAAAACGCGGCAACCTTGCAAACGACGCAGCAAAGACAGTTCATGCCCGTCGTTTGGCCACTGCCCGCTTGGGTGATAAACAAATTGTGACGAAATTGTTCGATGATATTGCCGTTCGGTACGAAGGTCGCCCCGGCGGATATACACGTATGATCAAATTGCCACCCCGACAGGGTGACGCCGCCGAGATGGTAGTATTGGAATTAGTAGAAGAGTGATCTGTAAACAGTACACAGGGTCCTTTTTAGAGCAAACGGTGTACTGAAAATGGCACGTTACAAACTTATTCTTGCCTACGATGGCGCCCAGTTCCACGGGTCTCAGCGTCAATCCGACGAGATCCGCACGGTGCAAGGGGTCTTTGAAGATGCTCTGCGCGAAATTGGATGGGATCAGCCTTCGTCGATTTGGGCCGGGCGCACCGATACGGGCGTGCACGCCCTGGGGCAGGTTGTTGCCTTTGATCTTGATTGGGTGCATGCGACCGAAGACTTGCGCAACGCCCTCAATTCGCTGCTCCCGCAGGATGTGGCCGTTCGCCATGTCGCCGAAGCAGCAGTGGATTTTCATCCCCGCTATGACGCTATTGGCCGGACGTACCGCTACCGGATTTTTTTCGATCCCGTGCGGCACCCGCTCAAGGAGCGTTACGGCTGGCGGATTTGGCCGCAAATCGAGATGGATCGTTTGCAGGCCAGCGCCGATCTTCTGGTTGGCGTTCACGACTTTGACGCCTTCGGGCGGCCGATGAAACCGGGTGGCGCCACGTTTCGGCATGTCACCGCCGCATATTGGCTCCGTGATGGAGATGATCTCATTTTCGATATCGCGGGCAATGCTTTTCTGTACCACATGGTCCGGCGCCTGGTTTATGCCCAGGTGGCCGCGGGCCAAGGAAAAGTGCCCATCGACGGGATCAGCTTGCGGTTGGAATCCCCCGAGACGCCACCTATTCAGGGATTGGCTCCCCCCCAGGGATTGACCCTCTGGAAGGTGCGTTATCAAAAAGATGGCGAGAATAATGGTTCGTTCAATTCGATTGATACATAGGTCAGCTTCTACCTGAAATGAAGATGGAGCGATAGTTGTGTTTAAAACGTATTATCCTAAACCTGATGAGATAAATCGACAGTGGGTCTTGGTTGACGCCAATGATCAAAATCTTGGTCGTTTGGTGACCCAAATTGCCACCGTGATGCTGGGCAAGCACAAGCCCACATTTACCCCCGGTGTAGCAATGGGTGATCATGTTGTCGTTGTCAATGCGGAGCGAATCCGTGTGACGGGCAATAAGCTGACGGACAAGATGTATTACCGGAACAGCAGACACCCGGGTGGCTTGAAACAGATCAATTTACGCGATCAATTGGCGAAAAAGCCTGAGCGCGTGATCGAAAGAGCGGTCTGGGGCATGCTGCCTCACAATAAATTTGGGCGTAAACTGATCAAACGATTACATGTTTATGCTGGTCCGGATCACCCCCATGGTGCCCAGAACCCCCAACCGATTGAAGAAGTATTGACCTCGAGTGAGGAGTAATGATGGCAAAACAATTTTATGAAGGTGTTGGACGCCGCAAAGAAAGCACTGCGCGTGTTCGGATTATGGAAGGCTCTGGCGAATTCATGATCAATGAAGAGAAGTCGTTGGAGGAATATTTCACCCGTCTTGGCGACAAGCGGACGATCCTTGCCCCGCTGGCAACTGTTGGCCAGGAAGGGCAGTGGGATGTCAGCGTTCAGGTCAAGGGCGGTGGCGTTACCGGCCAAACCGATGCTGTTCAGCTTGGCTTGGCTCGTGCTTTGGTGAAGATGAATCCTGATCTGAAGCCCGCATTGCGACGAGAAGGTTTTATGACCCGTGACGCGCGCGTCAAAGAGCGCAAAAAACCGGGTCTCAAACGAGCTCGCAAGGCACCAACCTACACCAAGCGCTAATTTTGGTTCGAATCTAGTCTTTCCACCTCAACAGTTTGGGATAGAAAAGGTGGGGTATACTTAATCATACAAGTGTTCCGCCAGAAGAATCTGGGAAGTGTACCCCACCTGCGTTTCCCGATGTGTTGAGAAGATGTCTATAGTGGAACGTGAAGCGCGATGGGCGAACGGTTGAAGCATTCTGTGCCCGTTGCGTTTTGCATTTAAGGAAGGTTGTATGGCTGGTATTACACTTCTCGGGCTTGGTCCCGGTGATCCCCACTTGCTCACCCGCCAGGCTTGGCAGGTTTTAGCTGACGCCGACGAAGTTTACCTGCGGACGCGGCAGCATATCACTGTCGAGGGTTTGCCCGCGGGGTTGATAATTCATTCCTTTGATCATCTTTATCGGGAATACGCATCTTTTGAGGATGTTTACGATCACATCGTGGAAGATGTATTAGCATTGGGACAGCGTCCCGAGGGCGTGATTTACGCCCTGCCGGGGCATCCCTTTGTGGCTGAGGCAACCGGGCCTGAGATTGCCCGCCGGGCTAAGCAGGCGGGAATCCCGGTCTCACTCGTAGATGGTCTTAGTTTTCTCGATACTGTTTTTTCGTCCCTAGGCGTTGACCCGCTGCCTTACACTGCGATTGTAGATGCGTTGACGCTTGTTGATGGTCATCACCCCCCTTTCCCGCCTGATGCGCCTGCCCTGATCGCCCAAATCTATGATCGCCAGATCGCCGCCCAAGCCAAGATCAATCTGATGGCCGCGTATCCCGACGAACATCTGGTCAAGCTTGTCCACGCGGCGGGGAGCGATGACACCGTCGTCGAAGAGTTACCCCTTTACCAGATCGATCGCAGCGAGAAGATCGGCCTGGTGACGGCTTTGTATCTGCCTCCGCTGGGCCCGGCCACCTCACTGGAATCCTTCCAGGAGATCATCGCTTACCTGCGCGCCCCGGAGGGATGCCCTTGGGACCGGGAGCAGGATCATCAATCCCTGCGGCCCAATTTGCTTGAAGAAGCCTATGAGGTCGTCGAGGCAATTGATACCGATGACACCGACGCGATGGCCGAGGAGTTTGGTGACCTGTTGCTCCAGATTGTGCTCCACGCCCAGATCGCCAGCGAGTATGGCGGGTTCACCATGGCCGATGTGATCCGCGGCATCCACACGAAGATCGTCCGCCGCCATCCGCATGTCTTTGGCGGCGAAATCTTCGATGAGGCCGGGGATGTGATTCGCAATTGGGAGCGCTTGAAGGCGGTCGAACGCGGCCAAAACGGGGAGCCCGAAAAGGGGCTTCTCGATGGGGTTGCCAATGCCCTACCCGCTCTGACCCAGGCACAGACGTATCAAAAGCGGGTCAAACGGGTCGGCTTCGATTGGCCCGACATGGAAGGGGTTGTCGACAAAATCCGGGAGGAGATCGAGGAGCTTCGCACTGCGCCCGACGCTCAGTCCCGCGCCGATGAGTTGGGTGATTTGCTTTTCTCGGTGGTCAATTTGGCCCGCTGGTTGGACATCGACGCGGAAAGCGCCCTGCGGGAGACGAACGCCCGTTTCCGGAAGCGCTTTGCCAGCATCGAGCAGGCCGCCCGCGATGCCGGGCTCTCCCTCGATGAGATGAATCTTGATCAGATGGATTCGATTTGGGATGCGGCCAAAGAGGCATAATTTGCACCCTCAACTCTAGTTGTGAGCGATCCCTTGGTCAAGTCACCTGCGGGCACGGTCGAGAGACCGGTTCGAATCTAATTCCCTCGTTCGTGACCCCACTTGAACTAAAAAGCCCCGCCGGATTTTCCCTGCGGGGCTTTTCTCATTCTTAGCCGCTGATAATATCTTTGAGTATCTCGCCGCCAATACCGGCCGCACCGCGCTGCTCGCCGCCGCTCTCGCTGAAGCTGATCCCCCGCTTAATCCGGTCGACAAGCCGGGAAAAGGGTAGGCTTTGCAAATACACCTTGCCGGGGCCGGTTAGTTTTGCCAGGAAGAGCCCTTCACCGCCGAATAGGGCGTTCTTGAAGCCGCCGATGAACTGGATATCATAGTCCACCGTTGTGGAAAAGGCGACCAGACAGCCGGTGTCGACACGCAGGCGCTCCCCCGCGGCCAAATCTTTCTCGATGACGGTGCCACCCGCGTGGGTGAAGACCATCCCGTCACCGGTCAATCGTTGGAGAATGAAGCCCTCGCCGCCGAAGAAGCCCGCCCCAATCCGTTTGGTGAAGGCGACCTCAATTTCCGTTCCTTGGGCAGCACACAAGAAAGAATCTTTCTGGCAGAGCACTTCACCGCCGAAGCGATCCAGGTCGAAGGCGATGATCTTGCCGGGGTAGGGAGCCGCAAAGGCAACGTGTTGCTTGCCCCCTCCATTGTTGAGGAAGGTGGTGATGAAAAAGCTCTCGCCGGTGATCATCCGCTTGAAGCCCTTGAACAGGCCTCCGCCGGTACCGGTTTGCATTTCGATGCCGTCTTCCATATAGGTCATCGTACCGGCCTCGGCGCGCACGCCTTCACCGGGATCAAGCTCGATTTCCACTGCTTGCAGGTCGTTGCCAAAAATTTGATAATCAATTACGTCAGCCATAGGTTACCTCCGGTTGAATGTTGATTTGTTTTGATGAGCTAAGGTGTTATGTGATTATACCCAGAATCCTGCTTCTGGTTACTCGTATTCCTCGCATTCCAGGTTGGGGACGAAGAGAATCCGGTGCCAGGTGTAGACTGCCACACCAATCATCAGGACTGAGCCGGTGATACCGGGCGCCACCGGGCTGATCTCTGCGAGCAAGAACGAGCCGATCAACGGGGCCACCACTCGAGTGAAGCTGCTCATCGAGGCTGAGAGTCCCAAAATGCCGCCCACCTCGGATTTTTCTACTGATTTGGTCAGCGCGCTGTTGATCGAGACGCGCAACATCCCCGAGGCCAACGCTACCGGGATCAGGGCAATCAAAAGAAATCCGAGAGATGGCGTCAGCGCCCAAAGAGTCAAGCCAATCGCCAATAAAACCGAGCCAGCGAACGTGAGTTGTTTGTCGCTGAAATGTTCGCTCAGCACGCGGATGCCGCCGCCTTGGACGAGCACGATCAAAACGCCGACATAGGTGAAAACGTAACTGGTGGTTTGTGCCGAGAGGCCGAGTTGTTTTTGGGTGAAGAGGGAGAACATCGTCTGGAAGATGGTGAAGGCCAAGCCGTAGAAGAGGACGACATTGAGCAGGGGGCCAACGCAGGGGCGTTGCAAGGCTTCGATCAAGGCTTGGATAGAGAATCTTCTGCTGCTTTGTGCCGCTTCTTGCTCCCGTTGTTCCGGCGGGAGGGATTCGGGCAGCCAGAGCAGGGCGCCGAGCAGATTGAGCGTGGCTAAACCCGCGGCGGCGAAGGCTGGACGGGCGTAGTTGCCTCCGGCGCTCAAGCTGCCCCCCAGAGCAGGCCCGAAGATGAAGCCCAGGCCGAAAGCTGCCCCGATCAATCCCAATCCTTTGGCCCGTTCGTCTCTGCTGGTCTTATCGGTGATATAGGCTTGTGCCAGGGAGACATTCCCGCCCAAAAAGCCGTCCAGGATGCGGCTGGCGAAGAGCATCGCCAGGGAGTTGGCCCAGCCGAGCATCAGAAAGCCGACCACCGTTCCAGCGATGCTGGTGATCAGCAGAGGCTTACGCCCGTAACGGTCGGACAAGCGCCCTAGGATGGGGGAGCCGATCATTTGGGTCAGGGCGTTGGCGCCCAGCAGCAAACCAACGACGATCGACGAGGCGTTGAAATCCTCAGCATAGTAGGGCAGCAGCGGCAGAATCAGACTGAATCCGAGCACGTCGATGAATACAAAGGTGAGAATCAGGGCGAGGGGACGCTTCATCCTGCTTGCACCATCAATTCCTGACGTCGCTTGCGGTAGGCGACAATCGGGTGGTCACCTTGGGCCAGTTTCTCGCCGATCCTCAGTCCGCTGGCCTTGGGCACTTGGGTTTCAACAACGCGACGATCCTGGTGGGCAACGATCAGGTTGAAGGGCATCGCCGCTTGTGCGACCAGATCGCCGAGCACAGGAATGGGCAGGAATCGCTGGTAGAAGCGCAAATAAAGGATGGTATGCTCTTCGTCGACGGGTACAAAGGCCGCCACGACGCGGACATCCTCATCGATATGGTTTTGCCACAAGTTTGGGAAAATGAACTCAAGATAAACCTTGCTCTCGGATTTTGACAATTCATCCGGCTTGCGCGGCGGCGTGCCGTCGTCTTTGCGGTTGAAGACATGCAGGTAGAACATGTCTTCATCAATCCACCGGACAATGGGACCATCCGTCACGGTGCGATTTCCCCGTCCGATCGTATTGTGGTGGACGAAGGGCAAGTGCATCACATCAAGTTGATTCTCGATGACGCGTGAGTAATGCGCCTCCCAGGGATCGTAGGTGCGTCCGTAGCGAAAGTCCTCACCGAGATCGTCAAAAAAGCGTGGCGGTTCCAATTTCTCTGGCGGATCGCCGCCCCACCAGATCCAGATGAAACCGTGTGCCTCGTGGGTGGGGTAATCGTGTACCTTGAAGCGATCCGGTACGGGCGCGTTCTCCCCTTTGGCTGGAATTTTGGTCACCTTCCCCAATGCGTCGTACTCGAATCCATGGAAGGGGCACTGAAGCTGGCTATCAAGGATTTTCCCCTCGCTTAGCGCGACCCCGCGGTGAGCGCATTTGTCCCGCAGGCAGCTTACCTTACCTCCCTGATCACGCCAAAAAACTAGTTTCTCACCCATCCGAGTTACGCCAACAGGTTTACCTTTGACTTGCTTCGAATCCATCACGACATACCATTGTTTGGGGATCATTGCTGTCTCCTTTCCTGGATCTAACTTTGAGATGTTATTATCCCGCAATGTAAATGTTTTGTCAATGATTTGCGCAGATAAAGGGCCGGGTTGGATCGGTATATAGAAAAATCACCCTGAGCGATTTTTTCAGATGGTTGGTTACAAGGGGGAAGAACGGGAGAATCGGACTCAGGGCCAGGTGATCCTGACCCCGTCGCTTGCCTGGCAAACATAGATGTGCGGCTCTAATCCCGTGGCCTGTTGATACCCCCGGTGGATGATCTCGCTGAACCCCTTAGCCAGCGGCTCTTCGACCAATGCCACCGCGCTCCCCCCGAAGCCGCCGCCGGTCATCCGGGCGCCGAAGCACCCTGGTTGATCTTGCGAAAGTTCGACGATGATGTTGAGTTCATCGTTGGTCACTTCGAAATCGTCCCGCAGGCTGGCATGGCTGGCGTCCATCAACTTGCCCATTTTGGCCACGTCGCCAGCGGTCATGGCGTTGGCCGCTTGGAGTACGCGCGCATTTTCGCTGATGATGTGGCGGGCGCGCCGCCGCAGAACCGCGGGCATCTCGTCGGCGCGAGCTTGGAAGGTATCCATGTCGACATCGCGCAGATGGGAGACGCCAAAGAATTCGGCCGCGGCATCGCATTGCTCCCTGCGTTCGTTATAACCCGATTCGGTGTGGGCGTGGCGGGTGGCCGTGTCCATGACCACAAAGACGACTCCTTCCGGGAGTGGAATCTGCTCCCGGGACAAGTCGCGGCAATCGATCAAGAGGGCATGATCCGCTTTTGCAGCCGCGCAGATGGTTTGGTCCATAATCCCCGTGTTGGCCCCGACCCACTCGTTTTCGGCCCGCTGCCCGATGCGTGCCATCGCGGATGGTTCAAATGCCCAACCCGCTGCCCAAGAAAATGCTTTCGCCGTGGCCATTTCCACCGCGGCTGACGATGACAGCCCGGCGCCAATGGGAATATCGCTTGTCATCACGCCTTGCCATCCCTCGAGACGATAGCCGTCCTGTTGGAGCGCCCAGGCAACCCCGTGGATATAGTCACCCCAGCCCGGCTGGTGGGAAATCTCATCAAGTGCAAAATCGGTTGGCTCTTCGAAGTCGACCGAGTGCAAAACCACCCGTTGATCATCGCGTCGTCCCAGAGCGATCCGGATAGCACGATCGATGGCCATCGGCAACACGAAGCCATCGTTGTAGTCGGTGTGCTCGCCGATCAGGTTGACGCGTCCCGGCGCACGGACCACGATTTCGGGGTCTTTGCCGAAATAATCACTGAATGTGCTAATAACGGTCTCGTGGTTTGACATGTAGAGAGATTATCCGGTTCTGTAGTGATCCTCGGGAAGGGATCGCAAGCGTTGCGCTGCTTGCTCGGCAGTCAGATCACGCTGGGCTTCGGCCAGCATTTCGTAACCGACCATGAATTTTTTCACCGTGGCCGAACGCAGCAAGGGGGGATAGAAATGGGCGTGGAGCTGCCAGTGGCTGTTGTTCTTCTCGTTGAAGGGGGCGCCATGCCAGCCCATCGAGTAGGGGAACGAAATTTCGAAAAGATTATCGTAGCGCGTCAGGAGTTGTTTGAGAATGTTTGCCAAGTCTCGGCGTTGGGCTGGGTTTAAATCCGGCAGCCGCAGGGTGTGCTCGCGAGGCAGTAAAATTGTCTCGAAGGGCCACAGGGCCCAATAGGGCACAATTGCCAGCCAGGTTTGGTTTTCGACGACGATTCGCTCGCTGCGTTGGACTTCTTCTCGGAGATAGTCAAGCAGCAAAACAGCATCGTGCTTTTGCAAATAGGCGCGTTGATGCTGGTCTTCTTTTTTGGGTTCGTTGGGCAGCCAGTCTCCGGCCCAAATTTGCCCGTGCGGATGGGGGTTAGAGCATCCCATCATGCTGCCTTTGTTCTCGAAAACCTGGACCCATTGATATTTTTCCCCCAGTGCCTCGCTTTGCTGGCACCAGACATCGACTATGTTGCCGATGTCTTCGACGGGCATTTCGGGCAATGTGAGATCATGGCGGGGAGAAAAACAGATCACCCGGCAGGTTCCCTGGACACTCTGATTCTGGAAAAGGGGATAGCCCGATGTCTCTGCTGGGGGTGTATCGGGCAGGAGAGCGGCAAAATCATTTGTAAATACAAACGTTGTTTCGTAGTCCGGGTTGCTCGCTCCCCCGGCGCGGCTGTTACCGGGACAGAGATAACAATCGGGATCGTAAGATGGGCGCGTCTCCGGATGGGCTTTTTCTACCTGGCCTTGCCAGGGTCGCTTCATCCGGTGCGGAGAGACCAGAATCCACTCGCCGGTCAAGGGGTTTTTACGTCGATGGGGATGCTCTGTGGGGGCGAATTGCATTTTTCAGGATATGTTGATTTGGAACCACCACTGACGGCTATCTTTGGGTGGAAGAACACCGTATTGCTGCCAATGCTTCACCGCCGTGGTCAGGGAATCGGGCGCCCCGATGCCTGGCTCGATGGCGATGTTGAAGAGGGGTTCGGCTTCCGGGTCAGCGTTGCCCGACCAGCCACCATAATTGAGCCATAATCCCAGGTGAGTTAAAACGGTGGGGTCGAATTCGAAGCGGATCGCTGCTTTGGTTTCAGGGTCGGATAATTCCACCCAGCCGACAGGGAGCTCGCGGGTGAACAGCTTGGTTGCAATGCCGGAATCAGGCTCCGGTACCCGATGTAGCGCCATTCCTTCATAGTTGGACCAGGGAATCACATCGGCAAAATTGGCCGGGAAGGAGGGCGCCGAAACGACTTGCATCTGCTCAACGGGAATGGAAATCTCCATGCCGGGGGAGATGTTCAATAACGGATGCAGACTCCAGATGAAAGGCATCGGCTCATGACTCAGGTTAGTCGCCCGGTAATCGAAATGGATCCGTCCGTTTTCCTGGATGTGAATTCGTTTCTCCAGACGGTAGGGCAGCCGCATGCCATGGGTGCTGAGATGCAGGGTTTTGGCGGTCTTTTCGTCCTCGCTCTCAACCTGATCCTGATCTTCATCTTCATTTTCGCTTTGATCCGCCTCTTCGATTTCAGCATCCCAGGGGAGCGCCCAGACTTCCCCGTGGTTAGGCAGCGGGGTGCCACGCCAGGGGCCGGAGGGGTAGTGGCATGGTTCAATCGTCGGAAAACAATCGAAGAGGCCGCCAACGTCGAATTGGTTGAAGTTGTTGCCGTAGTTGGGAATCTGATAGCTAAGATGGGGGTTGTGGTACAGCCATTCGTGTTCTCGCTTGATGTCGAAAATTTTTGCTATGTTGCCCCCAAAAGCGGGCACGATGGTCAGTCGGGTGCGTTCATCCGATAGTTCAAAAGCGGGAATGTTTTTGTAACTGGTTTCTTTTATCATCATGACTTTCTTGTTTTAGGGAGAAAAATGGAATAGGTTTTGGCGGTTAACGCCTCCCTTATATTTTACCCTTTAACAGAGCCCGCGAGCAAGCCTTGGATGAAATATCGACCCAGGAATAGGTAAACCAGCAAGGTTGGGAGCGCGGCCATCATTGCACCGGCCATGGGAAGATTCCACTGGACGGCGCGCCCTCCTGCCAGGTTGGATAGCGCCACCGTGATGGGCTCGTTTTTTGTTCCGCTGGTCAGCGTGACGGCAAAGAGGAACTCATTCCAAATTTGGGTGAATTGCCAAATGATCACCACAACGAATCCGGGCAAGGAGATCGGGAAGACGATGTTGGTGTAAATTCCGAAGAAACCGGCCCCGTCTATTTTCCCGGCTTCGATCATTTCGGTGGGTACCTCGGCGTAGTAGTTTCGGAAAATTAAGGTGGTGATGGGAAGACCATAGACAACATGAGCGACAATCAGGCCGGAAATGCTGCCATAAAGACCCAGGTCTTTCAAAAATCGGAAGAGAGGGATGAGGATGCTTTGATAGGGGATGAACATGCCAAAAAGCATCAACATGAAGAGAATGTTGGAGCCCGGGAATTTCCATTTTGCCAGCACGTAGCCGTTGAGAGATCCCATCATTGCTGAAATGATGGTCGCAGGAAGGACAAGACTGACACTGTTGAGGATGTTGGGCTTGAATTTTACCCATGCCTCGACGAAGCTTTGGAAGAACCATGGAGAGGGTAGATGCCAGGCAGTTTGTAAATTGATTTGGGCAGGGTCTTTCAGGCTGGTGATCACAACCATGTATGCCGGGATTAAGAAGATGATCACGAAAAAGATGAGAATCCCGTAGATAAGAATGCGTCTGAGGGGGGCTTTTCTTCTCATAGTTCTTGCTCCGATTTCAATGTGCTGATCAGATACGGTACGATGATGATCGCAACCATGATGAGCATGACGATGGCGATGGCAGCTCCTTTGGCGAATTCGTTGCCACGGAAGGAAGTCATAAACATGAGGATTCCGGGCACATCCGTGGTGGCGTTATCGGGGCCTGCCATCACGTAGATCAAGTCAAAGATTTTTAGCGAAATGTGGCCAAGCACGATCATCGCGCTGAGCGTGATCGGCGTCAAGAGGGGAAAAATGACTTGAAAGTAAATTTGTAGTTCGCTTGCGCCGTCAACGCTGGCGGCTTCGCGTAATTCTTCGGCGATGCCGCGGATACCGGCGAGGTACATGGCCATCATGTATCCGGACATCTGCCAGATCGCCGCCAAGATGATGCCGACCATGGCGAGGTTGAAACCGTGTGTCTCGGAGACCTTCAGAATCTGGATTTGCTCCGCCCCGCCGCTTAGCAGCCAGATCAAGGTGACGGCGCCGATCCCAGTGGTGATCAAAGCGGGAATGTTTTTTTCTTGTTTCCAATAGCGATAAGAAATATAGATTAGAAAAAGCAGCAAGGCAACGCCGAAGAAGGTGGGTATATTTTGCCAATCGAATTGAAATATTTGCTTGCGGCTGGCAATCCATTTGAACTGCCAGGGTTCCTGACCAAACAAGGTCGGCAGCAAGTTGATCCCTCCGACGGGATTGAGCAGCCAGTTCCAGACCGTGCCGGTGACGATGAACGATAAGGACATCGGGTAGAGAAAGATTATCCGGAAAAAGCCTTCGAAACGAATGCCTTGATCGATCAAAATTGCAAACAACAACCCCAAGGAGAGGCATCCGGCGATGAAAAAGATGGTGAAAAATAGCGTATTGACCAGACTTTGGCGAAAGCGAATTTCGAGCAGGCCGGTAAATAATTTTCTGTAGTTTTCTAAGCCCACAAACTCACTCGCACTGGGATCACCGACGCCTTTCCAGTTGGTCAGTGAGTTATATCCCGTTTGGAAAATGAACCCGTAAACAAAGATAGAGATAAGGATCAGCGAAGGCAAAAGGACCAAAATGGCAATCCACTGATCTTTGTATTTGGAGAATCTTTTTAAGACATTCATAGACGATTTCCTAGAAAAAAGCTGGGGTATCTCCTCGGAGATACCCCAGCAATTCTAAACGAGAGACTATTTGCAGATACCGGAGTCTACACAGAGTTCTTGCAGTGCTAAGGTGGTAGCTTCGGCATCACCACTGCTGAGGTAAACTTCCATCGCGGTGGCGAATCCGTTCATGAACATTTCGTTGGCCGCAGCACCGTGTACCAGGCTGGGAACGACTGTGTCATTGGTCCAATCCTCAGCAGCGCTCTGGCTGTAGGCCGAGTAGAGGCTCAAGTCGCTGTCTGTGTGGGCAGCGATAGAACCCTTGAGAGGATTGAAGGTGTCCTGGCCTTCAACCGAGCCCAGCAAGCGCAGCCATTTGATCACTGCGTCTCGGTTGGGGGCGCCTTCCGGCAGGCCGAAGGAGTCGGACAAAGCAAGGAAGATGCCGTCGGTGCCAGGAGCGGGGCTCCAACTGTAGTCAACGTTAGGTTCGAGGCCTTTGGTCGTTTCGAAATAGCCATTGGCCCAGTCGCCCATCTCGTTGAAGGCGGCTTCGCCGTTGATGACCATGTCGCTGGCTTGTTGCCAGGAGAGTGTGATGGCATCATCATTGGTGCATTCCAGGATTTGTCCAAACTTGTCCCAGGTAGCGACGACGTCGTCCTCGGTCCATTCTTTGGTGCCATCCCAAAGGGCGTTCCAACCATCGACACCCAGTTCGGCAACGGCGACAGCTTCCCACAGGTGGTTGTGGGTCCAGTTGGTGCCCAAGGACAACGGTACCACGCCCTGGTCTTGCAGGGTGGGGCAAATTGCCAGGAAGTCATCCCAAGTCTCGGGTGCTTCAACCCCCCACTCTTCCAAGTTCTCGGGGATGTACCAGAGCACGTTAGAGCGGTGGATGTTGACAGGCACGGACCAGATGCCTTCCTCGGTGCTGAGCAGTTCGATCAAGCCCTCGGGGTATTTGTCATACCAGCCCTCCTCTTCGTACAAGAAGGTCAGGTCTTCCATTTTATCTTCAACCACCCAGGTGCCGATCAACTCTTGCCCGGCGTGAACCTGGAAGGTATCGGGGGGATCGCCGCCCAACATACGGGTCTTGAGCACGGCTTTGGCATTGACACCAGAGCCTCCTGCTACTGTGGCGTTGGTCACTTCGATGTCGGGATATTTCTGGTTGAAAAGTTCGATCAAAGCCTCAAGCGCCGGGCCTTCGTCTCCGGCCCACCAGGAGTAAATCTCTAGTTCTTCCTTTATTTCAGGCATACCCTCAGGTTCGCCAGTTTCATAGGCGAGCAAGTCGACCATGTCCGCTTCCATGATTTCGACAGCGGTCAACGCATCGGTTTCGCCGGTGAGCACGGAGTGCACGCCGTTGTAGAAGATGCGGGAGG
>CAZXXW010000020.1:0-30522 GCA_964644835.1 uncultured Anaerolineales bacterium | reverse complement strand
CCAGCTCAGCGAAGCTGAGCCACACTCCCTCAGAGTGACATGCCTGAACGCTTACCACTATTTTTCTCTGCGCCCTGCATCTCCCGTCTCTGCGTTAAATCATTTTTCCTGTTTCCGGGAGAAGGCCTGGATCATGCGGCCCCCATCCGGGTAAATGCATTGACCGGTGAAGAAGCTGGAGTCGTCACAAGCCAGGAAGACGGCCACCGTGGCAATTTCGCGGCATTCGGCGATCCGCCCCAGGGGCAGGCGGCCCAGCAATTCGGCCTCTTTCTCTTTGTTGTGGACGACCCGCTGCATCAACTCGGTCAAGACCGGGCCGGGCCCAATCGCGTTGACGCGGATGCCATAGTCGCCTAAGGCGATGGCCATCGCTTTGGTCAGTTGATTGACCCCGCCCTTGGCGGCGCAGTAGGGCACCTGGTCAGCCAGAGCCATCACGGCCATCACCGAGGACATGTTGATGATCGACCCCTCGACGCCTTGTTCGACCATCACTTTGGCCGCCGACTGGCTGAGCATGAAGGTGCCTTTCAGGTCCACGCCCATGACCCAGTCCCAATCGTCGTCGCTGATCTCGAAGAAATTGGCTTTGTGATTGACCCCGGCGTTGTTGACGACCACATCGATGGTACCGTAGGTTTCGACAGTCTCCTTGACCAAGTTTTCTATTTGGTCGCGCTCGCTGACATCGCAGCGGACGAACAAGGCCTCGCCGCCGTCTGCCTTGATCTCGCCTTCGACTTCTTCGCCCAGCGAAACCGTTCTCCCAGCCAGGACGACCGTGGCGCCTTCGCGGGCAAATTCATAGGCACAGGCGCGGCCAATCCCCTTGGTTGCTCCGGTGATGATCGCTACTTTCTCTTTCAGTCTCATTGCAATTTTCTTTTCTCTCTAATGCGGACAAGCTCGAACGTCTTTTTCCAGGAACGCCGTTCCTCTGAGGAACGGCGTTCCTAAAGATAAACTCATTGCACCGGCGGCTTCACGCCAATCGGCCAGCGGGCCTTGATATCATCGAGAATGGCAACCACATGATCGACCACGCGGGTGACCATCTTCTCACCTTTCTCACGGGTGGCCTTGGTGGCATCGCCGATGATACCGTTCTCGAGCTCTTTGTACTCGGGGCGGGCAAAGGTGCCTTCGAAATGGTACATCATGCCGGGTTCGGGCATCTGTCCGGGGGCAATAATGAACTTGCTGTCAATTAACGCTTCCCCGCCACCTTTGTCAGCTTTACTCATGTCGATGTACTGCGGGTACAAGTACAGCCCAACCGAGGTCTCAGCCTCTTCAGCGTGCCACATGTAGTCATCCAGCACGTCTTTGTCGTCGCGCAAGAAATCGTACCAGTGCAGTGAGAGGGTGAAGTGACCCGCCAGTCCCAATTTGTGGACGGCCACAATCGTGGTGGAGACCTGTCCGTGCGCTGAGAGAATGATGAATTTGTTGTACCCGGAAACTGAAGCGCCTTTGATGATATCGACCAACACCGCCGTGTGAGTATCGTAGCTCAAAGGGATCGTGCCGGGCATGTACCAGTGGTGGTAGGGGTGCGAGCCGTATGGCAGCGGCGGCAAGAGCATCACGTCGGTTTTCTTGGCAATTTCGAGGGCCATGTATTTGGCATTGAAAAAGTCCACACCGTTGGGGGAGTGGGGGCCGTGCTGCTCGGTAGCACCGATCGGCAGGATGGCGATGTCGCTGACCTCCTTGGCAAATTCAGTCACCTCAGGTAAGGTCAGTTCGTGCCACCAATAAAATTTTTCTTCAGACATTTCGGACTCCTTTCGGAACTTAATGGATAGTTTTTAGTACTATGATGTGCAAATCCTTGGTAGGTCTCTCACCACAAAGACACAATGGGCACAAAGTTTTTCGTTGTGGACACAAAGGATTTCTTGGTGCCCTTCCCGTAAGGGGGCGCAAAGCGTGTGCCTCGCCGCCAGGCGTGCTTCGCATGTGGTGAAGTTCCTAGAGCATGAAACCCGTTATGGATAGTTGACGTAACGTTCTAATGACTGATCGACTTCTAATTCTTGCCCCAGCGCGAGCAAATCCTCGTACAGGCTGGGGGGCAGGGGGATACCGCTCTCCTGGCGTTTTTGCTCGGTACGGTATTCAATTTCGCCGGGCAAGAGCATTTCCTTGTCTTCGTCCCACATCGGGGAGGCTTTCAGCGCTTCGAGATAGTGCTCCATGCGTGCTTGCATTTCATCATGACCGATGATCGCTTCGATATTGATGGCGATCATGAAGTGGCCGGTCAGGCTGGGATCGTTGGGATATTTGTACATCCCTTTCATCCCATCGAGGAAGGCACCGCCCGTGATCACCCCGGTGAGGATGTCCACCGCGTAGGCCAACCCCAGGCCCTTGTAACCGCCTACAGGCAACAAAAAGCCTTCAAAGCCGACATCGGGATCGTCCGTGGGGCGGCCGTGCTTGTCGGTGGCCCAGTCCATGGGAATCTTCTCGCCCTTCTCGCTGGCCAGCAGCAGCTTGCCGCCAGACACCGCCGAGAGGGAAATGTCCAGCACAAAGGGGAAGTCGCCAAAGGTGGGGATGGCAATGGACAGGGGATTGTTGCCAATGACAGGTTTGCCGCCTCCCGGTGCGACGATGTTCTGGACCACGTTGGTCATGGCGATTCCGACCATGCCGCGTTCAGCCGCCATGCGGGTATAAATCGCTGTGGCACCGAAGTGATTGCTGTGGATAGCACCGACCGCGGCGATATTGTGATCTTCGGCCAGTTCAATCGCCCGGAGCATAGCATCCCGCCCGACGATGAAGCCAGCGCCGTCATCCCCATGGATCACTTCCAGGCCCAGGGAGCCGCGTACGGTTTCGATGTTGGGGTGCGGGTTGACCGCACCGGACTGAATCCGCTGGATGTAAGCGGGAACGCGCAGCACGCCGTGGGAGTCCACGCCCCACATGTTGGTATCGACCAACGCCTTGGCATGAAAGGCGGCATCCGCAGGGGAAAAGTCCACGCCTTCAAACAGGGCAGTGATGTAGCGTTCTAGAATGTCTCGTTTTACTCGTATTTCTTGTGTCACTCGTTCTCCTTCAATATTTCGATTTCAATCATTCAATGATGGTTTCACTTTTTACCGCAGAGCACGCCGAGAGCGCTGAGTTTTTGTTTTTTATATTTCTCTGCGTCCTTTGCGTTCTCGGTAACACGCAACTTAAACATGGAGATATCGAATCTGACATTCTGAGGAGCGAAGCGACGAAGAATCTCCCTTGTTTTCAGCAAAAATAGGGGATTCTTCGCTCCCTACAGTCGCTTGCCAAAGGCACGCCCCTGGCGAGAATGACACTTTGAACAAAGTTTTTGCAACCACGGTTTAATGCATGACACCATGCTCTCTGCGGTGAGCTCGTATCGGTTTTTACTCAAACGAATCGCGCCAAAGCTGCTTCAGCAAAGCGATCTCGTCAAAATAGGTCCACTCTTCGACAAAGCGGCCATCCTTGACGGTGTGATGGCTGATGCCCATCAAATAAAAGGGCTGACCAGTCGGATCACCATAGGGGCCAGGGCCTTTGTGGGTGCCCTGCAAGTTCCAGCGCGTCATGGTGCGATAGCCGTCTTCTTCGTCCCCCATAGCATAAAACTTGTCGATGGTCATGACCGCATTGGGGAAGGCGCCCAGCAAAGAAAGAACAAAGGCCTTGAAAGGCCCCAACCCGTGGATGTGGCGCTCGCAGGTGGTGTGGCAAATATAATTTTGATCATAGTACTGGTCAATTTTGTTGAGCAAACGCCAGTTCCAAATCCCATGAAAGCCTCGGCGGACAAAATCTTCGATGTCGAAACCTTCGCTCTCTTTGGGCGGCATCTCCGGCGGGGTGGTCTGGCCCTCGACACGTTCGGGCAAACCATACTGGCGCGGCTCTTTCTCGGCGCGGCGATCTGCCCTGACCAACTTGCCGATGACCTCGCGAAGATCGAATCCAAGCTGCAAGAGCAGGCCAAGCTCGTCGCGGGCGATCCATTCTTCGATGATCAGATTCTCTTTGACAAAGCAATTGGCGATGCCGGTGCGCACGACCAATCGTCCCGTCGGGGGGCCGTAGATGCTGTGGCCGGTGTTGTGCGCCACCCAGGTGATCCTGTGGGAGGTGAAGAATCCTTCCTGATCGTCACCGTTCCAGAGCACTTCGTCACCATACAGGCGCACATCGGGGAAAGCGGCCTGGGTTTTCAGCGTCCCTTCCATGACAGCCTCCCGCCCGTAGGTCAAGCCATCGGTGGTCCAAATCGAGACGTTGTGGCCGTAGTGGGTGTAAATGAGGCCAACGCCGTGCTCTTCCCAAATTTTGTGGGTGCAGCTGATGATATAGTCGACGATGTCGACGTAATCATCATCGAATCCCTGCATGCTTTGAGTCCGCTCCTGGCCAGGAGCCATGATTTTGCTGATGTCACCCTTGTCGTCCAGATAGATTTCGTCCATATTTTGCTTCCTTTATGAGTTTAATACCTTTTGAGTTCGATCGAAAATATACAATCCCTGTTGTTTCAGCCAGTAAGGGATGTCGATCAAGACCCAATTTTCGGCCAGCTTGTCACCCTCGCGTCGGTAGACATCGACCACCTGCATCTCGGCGTTGACCTTGCCACCCGGCAAGCCCAGCCACCCACCAATCGGCGTGTTGGACAGATTGGGCCAGCCAAAGAAACAGGCGTAGTTGCCCTCGGCAATACGACATACGTGGCCGTGAAATTTCTTGTCATCCAAATTGTTGCGAAAGGGAAGTTGGTGCTGCTCCTGGTAGCGCGGGATCGTGTAGGTTGCCCCCACCCCGGCGGGGCCGTACCAGATCATCTCGTCAGACCAGGTTCGTTCCAGCACTTCGGGAGGGCAGCCCATCGAGCCGCTCTTGTTGAGCTCATCCAGGTCAGCGATCATTTCATTGACCAGGGCCAAGGTGGCCGCGCCTTGTTCTTCGGGGGCATCGTCAAAGAGCAGGCCGTCATGAGTGCGCGGCCCGGGATAATTGAAGTAAACGCCCGTGGATGGTGGCAAGGGGTACGTCCCGGCCTGAACCATCAAGCCGATGATGTCGATGAACAGGCCAGTCTGGGTAATCTTTCCGTCTTCGATGCAGTTGAACTCAGCATAGCGTAAGTTGGCGATCTTGCGAGTGTGGGGGATACCGAGCCAATCGACATCGAACAGGCCCATAAACTTGCCCATGCTCATGACCCACTGCTCGCCGCCGAGTTCATTGGTCCCGGCGATGAAAATATCCTGGCGGCGCTGCATGTGGGTCAAAGCAGTCATCAACGGGGCCCAGAAGGTCTCGGCTACGGTAGCTGCGCCGTGTAACTGGCGAAAGGGATACACGCCTCGCCAGAAGTACTCTTCGGCGGTGTAGGCCGCGAACACATCGGCCACGGTTTCAGGCGTGGCTTTCTCCAGATCGCCGAAATATTCTTGAATTATTCTTTTTGCGGCTTGGTATTTGCTCAATTTATGATTCTCTCGTTTACTTGTCTGTGCAGAAAAATGCTATAATGTCCTTAGCGGCTACTTCGATCCAAATACGCATCACATTATTTTTATGTCTATCACTCCCAAACGTCCCCAGAAAATTCCCATTTTTGCCGAGATCTGCTTGCGAGCTTTGCACGAATCCGGCTTGGGAAATACAATTATCATTGGCGGGGCATTTGGTCTAATGCATTATTATGAATATCGTTCCACATTTGATGTTGATGCATGGTGGCAATTAGATACCAGTTCATCTGAAAAGAAATTCGTCGTTCAAACACTTGAAAAAGTTTTAACCCAATTTGGCGCTGTGCGTACCCGTCGTTGGGGTGATGTTGTCAGTGTCGAGTTACTCGAAGAACGCAAAAAACAATTTAGCTTTCAGATTGCCCAAAGACTGGCTTTGCTGAAAGAACCAACGCTCGCCAAATGGGCAAATATTCCGCTCGATAGCTTTGATGACTTGATCGCCAGCAAAATGAGTGCTTTGGTCAACCGTGGTGCGCCACGCGATTTCGTGGATATTTTTACGTTTTGCGAGAGGAAATTCGTATCACCGGAAAGATGTTGGCAATTGTGGGTGAAGAGGCAGCAACTAAATAACGAAGATGCAGATATCGATACAGCGAAGCTTGCTATTCGCACTCATCTAGCCCGAATTGAACAACACCGTCCGCTCAATACCATTACAGACGAAGATCAAAAAGTGTCTGCCGTGCGTATCCGCAGTTGGTATAAAGAGGTATTCGCCCATGTCTCAAAATTTGAAGGTTCTTGAAAATTGGTTTGACGGCACACTATATCCTGACCGTGAGCCGCCAGATCACTTTGAAGATCTTTCCGACAAAGTTGATTTCATCCATCGCCTTTGTGCGGCCTGGGATTTTGGTATTTTGCCATACCTTTCTACAATTACAGAGGTCCGACGTTCGCACTGGCGACAAGCTGTGGATGACTGCCGATTTCTAACCTCACACTCTTATCATTTATTGCGCGAGTGGCATGATCTGGAGCCATTGCCATATCTTGGCATACAGGTGGATTACATTCGTAATGATCCATGCCTGGAATTCATGTAAAACTCGTTTGGCCTAAGGAACTCCTTCATCTTCCAATAGGGTGGACAGAAGATCAACGCCCGATTCTAGGGCGGCACCAATCAGATCAATCATAACCCAATTTTCGAGCAACAAATCGCCGTCTCGCTTCCAGAAGTCCATGATGTTCCAGCCGATTTTTTTGCCCGTGGCAGGCCAATCCATATAGTCGTTCAGATGCGTGCCTGCCAGGCTGGGCCAACCGGTGGAGGCGGCAAAATGTCCCTCGGAGATGCGGGCCTGATGGCCAACCCCTTTGCGGTCGGGAAAGGCGTTGACAATCGGTCCTTGGGCATTCTTCTTGAACTCGTCCAGCCCGTAGGCCGAGCCAATGCCGACGGGGCCATGCCAGACCATGTGATGGTGCCAAAAGCGCTCCAGGCCTTGGCTGGCCTGATTCTCGCCATCGTACTTGTTCAGGCCGCCAAAGATCATCGTTTCCACCAGATTGAGCGTCCTTTCGGATTCAGCCGGGTCACCCTGCTCCAAGAGAAGGCCATCCCCGGCGAGCGGGCCGGGGATCCAGAGGTCACGTCCACAGTTGGGCGGCATCAAGTCGATGCCCGCCTGGCGGATCAGGTCTGGCAGGTCAACGATGCAGCGAATCTCGACGATCTTGTCATCCTTGACCCGGCAGAATTCACCGAAGCGAAAATGGACACTGCTGCCGCTGGCGGGGATGCAAAGATCGCCGAACTGCCATGCTTTTGCAAAGGTACCGACAAAATCACCCGTCCCGGCGACCCAATCGTCGCCTTCGAAGTGACCACCGATGAACACATAGGGTCGGCGAGTTAGATCTGGGATGGCAGCGAGCAGCGGCTCCCAAAATTGGGACTGGACTTCGGCGGCGCCGTGAAGATTTCGCAAGGGCTGGAAGCCGTGCCAGACGACATCGGGATGCAGATTTTGGGCGAGCTTTTGTGCATCTCCTTTGCCATTCATTCCCTGCCAATAATTCCAAACGACTTTTTTGTTGTGGTTATGTGGCGAGTTTTTCATAAGCAAGGAATAGAACACGGATGACACAGAGTAGGCAGATTTGCACGGATACTTCTTAAAAATCTGCGTAAATCCGTCGTATCCGCGTCATTCGCGTTCCGTTGATTAACGCGGTTGGCGCGCGTAGGTTGTCTCACGCATCCGGGCGAAGACATCCACGCCAAGCTGATCATAGACGCTGAGCAGATCGACCAGGACCCAATTCTCCCGAATCAGGCCGTTCTCAACACGCCAAAAGTCCAGGCTGCGCATGGTGATCTCTTGACCCGCCGGGGCAATGCCTAACCAGCCGTCGCTGCTGATGGCCATTTTCATGTTAGGCCAGCCGGTAACGCCGACATAATTGCCATCGGCAAACATAGCACTGGTCAGGGTAGCTTCGCCATAGGATTTGGCGCCGCGATTGGGCATCGCCTTCAAAAAGGGAATCTGGTGCCAGTTGCGGAAACCGGCAATTCGGCGCATCGAGCCGATCCCCGCCGGGCCGTACCAGTTCATTTTGGGATGCCAGTACCGTTCCAGGTTCATCACCTCAGGACCGCCTTGGCGGGGATGTTTTCCCATATCGGCTAACATGGCCTGGACATGCTCCAGGCTGGCCTGTGATGTGGCCTGATCGTAGGAACCCAGCTTGATGCCGTCCTGAGTGGCGGGTGCGGGAACAACCCACTCCACGCCCAGGCTGGGAGCCAGCGGCCAGGCATCGGCCTGCATCATCAATTCGGGGATGTCCCAAATCGCCTGCATCTCAACAACGGTATCGCCTTCAAGCCGAAAAAACTCATGATAACGCATCGCCACCATGTGTTGAGTCGGAGGAATCTCCAACCAGGGCTGCTCGAAAACGCCCAGGTAATACCCGCAACATCCGACCCAATCCTCTCCATCGGCCTCTCCGGCCACGAGGATCAAGTCACGCCGTTCCAAATCAGGCACCGCGGCGAGCAAGGGTTGGTAGACCTGCTCGAAAAGCGCGTCCGGCCCGTCTAAATCTTCAAAGGGAAAAGCGAGATGAATGTCACAATCGGGTGCGAAAACATCGCTGAGTTGATCTTTCAAGCTCGCCGGATCACAGTCGTACAGGGCAGAGCGAAAGGCCCCGATGCGTTGCTTGTTGCTTTGATGGATGTCCATGAATCGTTATCCTTTGACCGCACCCGCTGCCAAACCCTTGACCAGATTCTTCTGGAAGAAAAGGATGACCAGCACGATGGGGATGGTAGCTGATACCGCGGATGCCGCCGCCAGGGTGAGGTGACGGGGATCTTCGCCGCCGGTGAAGCGAGAAATCGCAACCGGCAGGGTCCACTTGGTTTGGGTGAGCAGCCGGACGAGCAAGAACTCGTTGTAGGCCAACAGGAGCGAGAACAAGGCCGTGGAGATGATCCCGGGCCAGACGATCGGAACGATCACCTTGCGAAAAGCGGTCAAACGGCTGGCGCCGTCGATCATGGCCGACTCTTCCAGCTCGCTGGGAACTTCCATGAAGAAGCTGCGCAGCATCCAGATGGTGAAAGGCTGGTTGACCGCCACCATGGTCAGGATGACCAGGATGCGCGTGTCCAGCAGGTTCAAGGCCGAGCCAATCCAGTAGTAGGGCAGCACAAAGGCCAGACGGGGCAACGCACGGAAGCCGAGTGCAGCGACCAAAACGATAACACCGGCCATTCCTGCATAACGCGCCAAGGAATAGCCGGCCAAACTGCCGATGCTGATCGAGACAACGACCGTGCCGACGGTTACAATGATCGTGTTGATAAAATAATCGTAGAACTTGGCGGTATCGACCAATTGAGGGATAGCCCAAAGCAAGGCGGCAAAACCGGCAGCGGAAATGGCATATACATATCCGTTGCGGAGAGGGATTTGATCGGCAAAGAGCAACAAACAGACCAACAAAACCACAGCGACAAGCAAAAAGTAAATGATCGTGGTCCCATTTTCAGGCACCGAACGAAGCCACAATTCCTGATAGTTTTCCCAGGTGGGGGTGAAGAAAAACTTAGGCGTGCGTGAAAAGGCATCTTTGAATGACTTGAACGATTGTAAAAATGTCCACAAAAAAGGCACCAGACTGTAAATTGAAAACAGGATCAGAAATAGATGGATAAACACACGAGCGATGGGATTCTTTATCTTCTTCATGATTAACGCTCCTCAACTTGCTCTCGATAGGATTGGATCAGATTGGGGATCAAAATGATCATGATGCCTATAACGGTTAAGACAGCCATGGCATTGGCCTTGCCCAGACGCTGCACCGTCACCGCCGTTTGGAAGGTGTAGGTCATGATCGTATCTGCATTGTAAATTGGGTTCATCTCCGATAAAACAAAAACGTTATCAAAGACACGGTAAGCGTCCATGGTTGAGATCAAGAGGACCATAATGCTCAATGAACTAACATGCGGGATGATGATATGGCGAATTTTTTGCCATCCTGAGGCGCCATCCATGGAAGCAGCTTCCATCTGCTCGATTGGTAAGGTCTGGATACCGGCAAAATACGTCACCAGAGCATAGGGGGAGACATACCAAAGCCCGTGGAGGAGGATCAGGATTTTGACGGACAGTTCCGTGTAGCGGAATTTTGTCCCCAAAATGACCTGATACAACCAGGTAAACAGACCGGAGGCCTCAAAAAGTTGCTTAAACATCATCGTTCCAATGATGGGCACAATGATGAAAGGGAGCAAAAAGATAGACAGATAAATACCCCGTGTAAACGTTGAAACTTGATCCAGAATCAACGCTACTGTAAAACCAATAACGATCTGTCCAGGCACAATGATGACCATATAGAGCAAGGTAAAGCGAAAGGATTGCCAAAAACGAGGATCTTTCAAGATTTCAATGAAATTTCGCAAACCAACAAATTGAGGATCGGTAATGTTGTTATAGGTTACATAATTCATTCCCAACCAGATCGCCATGAACAAGGGGATGACCATCAAAACCATCATCATAAAGATGCTAGGGGCAGCAAATTGAAAAAAAGTACGCCGTTTCATATTTCAATTCTCCTTTATCTGCGACAAAACTATCTATCAGAGAGAAGTATGGAGCATGAGAACTCATACTCCATACTTCATCGCAAAGTCAAAGAAACTAACCGTCAATAAAGCCTTGAGCAGTCGCTTCTTCGGTATAAGCGTCAGCGGCAGCGTTCAGTGCTTCTTCGGCTGTCATTTCACCTGTCCCTACCAGGGGCAGGAATTCACCCAGTTTGGCGCGAACGATACCAACAGCCTGGTCTTTGTCATAGATGCCAATACCTTCTGCAATCGTTTGACCGGCGGCTTCTAGATAGGGGCCACCGTATTCAGCTACAGACAAGCGGGTAACCATGCCGATCTCGGCGCCATCTCGTTGGCTGCGTTCGTCAGCAGCTTGCATGATGATGCGGAAGATCAAGTCAGGATCGTTGGTGGTATTTGCCGGAATCATGTAGTAATCGTTCCATGCTGAACCGGCGCGAGGGCCGTCTGGCTCAAGACGCGGAGCGGGTGCATAAGCAATCACTTCATACAAATCTGTACGTTCGGGATCACTCATATTAGCCGCACGGCTGGCCCAGTTATTCGTAGCTGGCAGGGTGCCAATCTGTACAGCGATTTCCTGATCGTTGAGTCCAAATGAGTAGCCATCCACACCCATACAGGCATCGGCCACTTCAACCAATTTTTCGACCGCTTTGACACCTTCTTCCTCCTGGAAGGTTGGCATGTTGTTCTCATCCAAGAAATCGCCACCATAGGCGCGCAGGAATTGGAAGAACTCGATTTCCCAGGCCCAACCCGCAGACAGGTTGATGGTGAAGGGCATATCAAAGTCGGGGTTGTCCAGGCCAATCACACCACAATCTTCGATGACATCATCGTAGGTCTCGGGGACATCAAGGCCATATTGATCATAAACATCCTGGTTATAGATAAAGTGTAGTGTGTTGCCCACAATGGGGACGCCATAAATGTTGCCATCAATGGTCACACCTTCCCAGGCTTTCTCGGGAATGTCGCCAAGGTTGTATTCATCCCAATATTTGTCCACCAGATCGTTGAGCGGCATCATCCAACCAGCGCCAGCCCATTCACCAACCTGAGCGTTGGCACCGTGAACGATGTCATATGGTGAATCGCCACCCGCAGAAAGCGCCAGGCGGACCTGTTCCTGGGCGTCAGCCGAGGCGAGCAGGTTGGTGTTGACGTTGAGGTTCTCAACCTTGTCGCATTTTCTCAACTCTTCGGCATAGAAGTCGGTGATCGGAAAGGACCAGCCGATCATATTGAGTTCAACTTCTTCAGCCGGGGCATCCAAATTGCATTCAGTGGGGTCAACAATGACTTCTTTCTCAACCACCTCGGTGACGATAACTTCTTTTTCGACCTCCACCTCGACGGTCTCAACGACAGTCTCGCCCTCTTTTTCAACCACGACGGTCTCAACAACTGTAACTGTCTCGGGTTGGCAAGCAGCCAGCGCCAAGGAAAGGGCTGCAACTAGTCCTACCAAGAGCCAAAATTTATGTTTACGCATTTCACACTCCTCCAAAAATGGATTGTTTGAACTTGATTTGACTTACTTGTTCCTGATGCGGATGTTGCTACTTCAAGTATTTTTAGACACCACCTCCTTTCCTGATCGAAAAAATTTTTTGATCGATTTGATTAGTCTTCCTAAGCACTTGAAAAGTTTTTCACCACAGAGTCACAAAGTTCACAAAGGTTTTTCTTAGGTTCACAAAGAGATACTTCTTGCTCTTCGTGACTCGCCAGAAGCGCGCTTCGCATGTGATGGCATCAGAAAACGACTATACTCGTCGTTTTTGTGCGCAACCGGTAAAGCAATATCGCTGCATCGATCTATCTGGTTGGGCTGATGCGCGTAACCTGGCTGGTAGCATACTCGCAGGTGAGCAAGTTTCCCTCGCGAGTCATAGGTATTGCCCTTGGCCACTTGGACGGGCTTGCGGAAGACGCTAACGCCTTCTTCGGTGCTCCAATGGTAGATGCAATCGCCTGTGATGTCGCTGAAGGGCAGGAAATGCTCGTCAGGATGCCAGTCCAGTTCCTCGACAAATTCGAATCCGGCAGCGATCTGCTCAACGTGGCAGTCTTTTTCAAGTAATTTTGTGATGCGATCATCGCGAATATCGAGGTTCACAAGTTTTTTCCTACCTTCAAAACATGAGGCACACGGATGTCACGGACACACAAGGAAAAAAGAGGATTTTCTTCTGCGATAAACACCGGCCAGGTTATTTTCCTTTGTGACCAAAAAAGACCCTTGGTGTTCTTTGTGCTCTTTGTGGTAAAAATATAAGGTGCTATTTCTTCGAGTAAACGTCAGACTGGCTGTAGAAGAAAATAATGTCGACAAAACCCCCTTCGCCAAAGCCGAAGACGTGCCACTCGCCCTTGGGGTAATGGAGGGTCATGTCGGCCTCCAGGGGGACCTTTTCACCCAACTGATCCGGTTCGTCCCCGCTGCCGCCGTAGCGGGTCCAGCCATCGTCGGCGCCCAAAATGTAAACGATCTCTTCGGCGTGGCGGTGAGGCTCCATCGGGCCGCTCTCGGCGGAATAATGCGCAAAGCCCATTGTCATGATGTCGCTTTGCGAGACCGCTCCGGACCGGCTGACGAGCAATTGGATCACACGGCCGGGCAGTTTCTTCTTGGTGACATCTTCTCTTTTGATCAACTTCATCAGTTCATCTCCTCGTAAAAATATTTGTTTGCTTTCTCGTTCTTCTACAACTTGCCATCTCGTGTGGTGCGCCGCCGGATCAACTCGGGTGTCACCCAGCGCATATCAGCTTCAGCATCTGGGGATTGAATCGCATTCATAAGCACCTCAATAGTGGTATCAACCATCGGCTTGAACGGCTGCCGGATGGTGGTCAGCGAATAGCAGGGCCATTGGGTCATCGGGATATCGTCAAAGCCGATCACAGCGAGATCTTGCGGGATTCTGAGGTTGAATTCCTGGCGGGCTACATCCATAGCGCCCATGGCCATCAAATCGTTGGCGCAGAAAATTGCGTCCGGTCGCTTATCGTTTTGCAGCAGGCGCTGGGCGGCGGCATAGCCCGATTCGTAGGAATAATCCCCTTGTTCGCACAATTGGAGCACATGACCGTGCTGCTCCAAGACCTGCTCAAAACCCTGTTTCCGGTCTCGGTTGGTGGAGCTGCCCTCCTCACCGGCAATATAGGCCAAACGCTTGTGGCCATCTTCCAAAAGAGTTTGGGCTGCCAAACGCCCCCCCTCGGTGTTGTCGCAGCAAACGGCGTTGACATTCCCCTCCAACGTGTAGCGATTGAACAAGACAATTGGGGTGCCCGTCTTGGCGTATTCTGCAGCCATCTTCGATGACAACATCGCCGAGGTAATGATGACGCCATCGACCCGGTACTGGAGCGCCGTAGGCAGCCGTTCTTCCATCTCTTGGCTATCCTCGACATTGAACAACAGGGTCGAATAACCACGGTTTTGCAACTGGCGGGTGAAATCCTTGATCATCCGGGCGTAGAAAGGGTTCGTAAAACGGACAATCACCAAGCCGATGATCTTGGTATCGCGCTGCACCAGGCTGCGGGCAATCGCATCGGGGCGGTAGCCCAACTCTTCGGCAATGGTCAAAACCCGCTCCCGTTTTTGCTCCGACACGCTGTCACCGTCCGAGAAAACGCGCGAGACGGTTGCCTGGGAAACCCCTGCCCGACGAGCGATATCTTTCTGTGAAACGCGATGTTTTCTTTTCGTTTTGCTTGCAAAAGGTTGGTTCTGATCCGCCATCAAATCTCCCTTCTATAAGATTTCCAAATCTAATTCGGCCAGTTTCTCAGCGCCGGGAATGCCCGTCTCGCTCCACTGGCCCAAGGCGCAATAGTCGCCCAACAACTGCCCCAAAGGATTGGTATCGGGTGTCGTTTGAGCATAATCAATTTTCGCCCTTACACCACCCCCAAGATACTCTCGGAGCCCATCAGGACCCGTCGGAAGCATTTCGACGCGTCTGTCGGTCAAATCCCCCCGTAAGAACCGACTTCGGTATGCAAACATGGGAACTCCTCAACGTTGGTAGGGGAAAAACAAAGGCTTGAATATACAAATCTCTTCGCTTTTATGGTAGCTCGGTCTTTACCGAGCCGCTTCTAGCAAGATTAACAATGGGAGGGCGAAAGGAAAAGAATCGGTTTGTATACGTATTCATGTATACGTATACAAAAATATCATAAGCGGACGAGCTTGTCAAGAAGGGTTGCTTGCGGATTCGCAACAATTGCGTGTTTGCTTTGTTATGATGCCTAAACTTATTTCCCCTTGTGGTTTTCTAGAAATTACTACGGTACAGCTAGCGAAGCAACAATCATCTCGCCAATGTGTTGGCTTTTGCCATCCAGATTGAGTCCGGGTTGGCAATGTTCGCCTGCAGTATAGATGAAGCCGAATTCCATATCACCCCGGGCGATGTTGGGCTGCCCTTCTTCTGCGCCGTGATACCAGATGGCCGTGATCTCACCGGTCGGGCAGACCAGCAGCAGACGCAGCGCCGGTTGGCCAGCGACATCGAGCGTGCCCTGATGGATGAATTCGCCCTGCCCCACGCCTGTAGGCCAGAGCAGAACATCCTCGCCAACACGGCGGAAGGTCATCCGGATTTGCGCGCCCTGGGGCTTTTTCGGCTGGGGATGCAGCATGAGCAGATGCCCATCCATCAGGGGGTCTGCCGTGGTGATCTCCTCCACGGCCCAATCAGGGGGTAACTGGATCGAGAAACCATACTCGGTGTGAGTATACTGCCACCAGCCCTGGTAATCGGCGGGAGCGATCGGCACCGGGGTGGGAAACTCGGTTGGGGAAACGGCATCACCCTGCGAGGGAGTCGGCTCTTCCGGCTGGGGAAGATCAGATTCTGGGGTGGCGGCTACCACCGCTGACGGCAGCGAATCGCCGGGTTGGCACTCCCCCCGGAAGTAGGCCCACTCATCGCACTGGCTGCCATCCGGGAAAATGCACAAGCCGCCCTGGCTGCCATCCGCGGTGGTGACAATCTCCAGCGCATAGCCCTGATCTTCACAATAGGCCGAAGCCGGGTTGGGCAAGTTCATCTCGGCAGCCGGTGTGGGCTCGCTTGTGCCGGTGACATCGCTAGAAGAAACACATCCCACCAGCATGACAGCGATGGTGAAATAGACTATCCATTTTACGGCCTTCATAGTCATTTCTCCTTGATTGATACAGTTAAGCATGGACAAGTTCATCACGGTGTAGCCGCGGTTTCAGTGGGAGTTTCTGTACTTGTAGCCGTCGACGTTGATGTGGATATACTTGTCGGCGTGCTGGTTTTAGTTGCAGATGGGCCGGTGGTGACCGTCTGTGTGGGGGTAAGCGTTCTGGCACTGCCAGAAACCGCAATTTCGACATAAAAAGTGTCACCAAATACAGTTCCGGACGCGTTTTGCAGCCGCCAATAGCCAGTGTGACTTCCCGTCTGCGTTGGGGCGACCATCTCAACAGAGACATCAACCGTGTCACCAGGTTCAACCTCTTCGATCAGATCCTGAGGACTATCTCCGCTCATGGCTGCACCGCTGACGTAGGCAACAGCATACGCCGTTGACCATGTGCATGTGCCGGTATTGCGCAAACGCCATGTCTTCGTGAACACTGCTCCAGGAGCAAATTGGGTCCCATCGGGAATGGTTACATCGCTGACGAAACTGGCACTATTACAAAGGTTGGCTTGCGTCACCCGGGGGCCGTCCCCGGCCACAACCGTTGGGCTATTTGTCGCCGTAAGGGTAGGTGTTCCCGTAGAGGTTGGTGTCTGCGTAAGGGTCGGCGTGTACGTGGCCGTAGCTGGCGGCGTCAACGAAAATCTGGCATCAACCGTTTGGGCAACAGCGGTCAAAACCTGATCAGCCATGATGGTTTCCTCAACCCCGGCGTCGCGCTGACAACCGGCAAACAAGAGGGCCAGGGCTGGAAAAAAGATATATATGCGTATTTTTCTCATCATATGATCTCCTTATCGAAACAGAAAAAAATACTCCCAAAGCATTATGACTACATCGGGAGCATTTCAACGCTACAATCAATCAGATGTTAGGTCACTGTCTACACGGCTTAAACAATGATCCACAAACATATCAATAAACGTTCATGTGGGGTCATTCTTGCCAGGGGCATGCTTCGCAAGCCGCTGACGGATGTTTAGCGGCGAAGAATCCCCATCATTGACTTGGGAGCCTCTTCGGTCGCTCTAGCCCAGCGGAGCTGAGCCACGCCCACTCAGAGTGAGATACTTGAACGCTTATAAATCGGTAGATTATCAATGGTTATTGAACAAAGTATCAACGCCAGTTTTAATAATCATCGTCGTAGTATGAATCGCCGTAATCGTAATCAGGTTCCTGATCGTAATCCGGTTCGTAATCGTAGTCGTAATCTTCATAACCGTCTTCTTCGTCATCATCGACTTCATCGAGCACATCCAACTCGAGGGGATCAAGCCAGACAACTTCCAACTGTGCTCTGCAAGCGCTGCATTCGATGACTTGTCCCATGCCGAGATTGTCTTCGATTTTGATCGAGATGCCGCACAAAGGACATTCCACTCTTTGATTCATTCGCTAATCTCCATTTTGTCAATTTATTCTGCGCCAAAATGCAAAACTTGAAAGGGCATTGGCGATGATACGGGAAAATTTTAGCACCGGGAAGTCACAAAGGTATCGGCATCCAGTACAAAAAACGTCCCAATTCAAACCGCTTTGTGCCATTTTTTCAACAATTCTGATCACAAATTTAATAGCTAACCTGCCATCTTCGTACAATTTTTATACATCCAATCCCCGCTCTTTTTACACAACAGTTGTATAAATAGTGATGAAACGATTGGCCGAAGCAAGGTGAATCGGACTCACGTTGCTTCTATTCTGTTACAAGGAGAACAAAGATATGGTTCAAAAACTGAAACCCCTGGGTGATCGGGTGCTTGTGCGCCCAATCGAGCAAGAAACAACCACCAAGACCGGCATTGTCATACCTGACACGGTCAAAGAAAAGCCCCAACGGGGCAGCGTTCTGGCCGTGGGACCGGGAATCCCCGATGAAGATGGCAATTGTTGTCCCATCGCCTTAAAAGAAAACGACGTTGTCTTATTTGATCGATATGCCGGTTCCAAGGTGAAACTCAATGGTGAGGAACTCTTGATTCTCAACCAGGCAGACATCCTCGCCTTGATCGTGGCGTAACTATTCCATAGACAATTAGAGAAAGGATCGAAACATGACAGCAAAACAATTGGTCTTTGATCAACAGGCGCGCACCAGCTTGAAAAACGGCGTCAATATCCTTGCCTCAGCCGTAACGACGACGCTGGGGCCGAAAGGTCGTAATGTGGCCATCGCCAAGAAATGGGGATTGCCAACGGTGACCCACGACGGTGTCACCGTCGCCAAAGAAATTTCGCTCAAAGATTCCTTTGAGAACATGGGCGCCCGTCTGTTGCTCGAAGCAGCCACCAAGACGAACGATATCGCCGGGGACGGCACCACTACCTCGACCCTCTTGGCTCAAACGATCGTCAATGAAGGGTTGAAGATGGTAACAGCCGGTGCAAACCCCATGCTGATCAAGCGTGGCATCGAATCGGCTGCGAATGCGATCATCGAGGCCATCAAAGAACAAGCGCATCCGATTTCTACCAAAGAAGAGATCGCTTCCGTAGCGGCCATCTCGGCAGCCAACGAGGAAATCGGCGCCTTGATCGCCGAGGTGATGGACAAAGTCGGCAAGGACGGCGCCATCACGGTGGAAGAATCCAAAGGCATCGCCTTCGAAACCGAATACGTCGAAGGAATGCAGTTCGACCGCGGCTATATTTCGCCTTACTTCGTCACCCACGCCGAAACGATGGAAGCGGTTATCGAAGAGCCAAAGATCTTGCTTTACGACAAAAAAATCTCGACGGTCTCAGACCTGATCCCTCTGCTGGAAAAATTGATTCAGACCGGCAAGCGCGACCTGGTCATCATCGCCGAAGATGTCAGCAGCGAAGCCCTGGCGACCCTGGTGCTCAACAAACTGCGCGGCATGTTCAATGTGGTCGCCGTCAAAGCGCCAGGGTTTGGCGACCGCCGCAAGGCCATGCTGCAAGACATCGCCATTTTGACCGGGGCAACGATCATCTCGGAAGAGACAGGCCGAAAGCTGGAAAGCGCGGAGCTCAAAGACCTCGGGCAAGCGGACAAAGTCATCGTCACAAAAGATGACACCACCATCGTCAACGGGAAAGGCGATCCCGGTGGGATCAAGGCGCGCCTCGAGCAGATCAAAGCAGAGATCGAAAAAAGCACCAGCAATTACGATCGCGAAAAGCTGCAGGAGCGCCTGGCCAAGCTCTTCGGTGGGGTTGCGATCCTTCGAGTCGGTGCCGCCACCGAAGTGGAGTTGAAGGAGAAGAAACACCGTATCGAGGATGCTCTCTCGGCCACCCGGGCTGCCGTGGAGGAAGGAATCGTACCCGGGGGAGGCGTCGCTTTTCTGAATGCCCTCCCCGTTCTGGATACACCGGCTTCCTTTTCAGAGCATGGCGACGTCCAAATCGGCGTGTCCATTCTGCGCGCAGCGTTGAAAGCACCCCTGAAGATGATCGCTAACAACGGCGGTCACGATGGCGCCGTGATTCTGGCCAATGTCCAGCGGGAACAAGCCGCTCGCGGGAATAAAAACATCGGTTTCGATGTGCTCAAGGAGCAGTATGTCGACATGATCGAGGCCGGAATCATCGACCCTGTCAAGGTAACACGCGGCGCCCTGGAAAACGCAGTATCTATCGCCGCAATGATCCTAACCACAGATGCTTTGATCACCAACCGACCTGAGAAAAATAAAGCCTCAGGCCAGATGATGGACGATTACTACGACTACTAAACAAACCAGTAGCCCTATGCTTCACTGAAGAAGTACAAGTCTCAACACTTATCGAACTCGCTGGATGCACGTGTCATCGGCGAGTTTCTTTTTTCCAATTCTCTGGCGCAACTTGCACCGGAAAACCACTTCAGTTTTCGTTGCGCTGAAAATTTTGCCCTTGTTAACATTTAAACCTTGCATATTCGTTAGGATTTAGGTAAAGTATACATGATGGCTTGTTTCTCTAGCCCGACACTTGCTGTCAATCCAATAGCCAAGCGCATCCCAACCAAGTATCAAGCAAAGTCCCTGAATCGATCGTGTCAAGTAGAAAATATGGTTAAAGACAAGTCCCATTCTCCGAAAGAAAATACGCTCGATCAAATCCAAAGCAAGTGCAAAGAGCTAGAACGGAGAAATCAAGAGCTGGAATCCTTTGCACGCATCGTAACCCATGATCTCAAGTCTCCTTTGAGTTCGATCATGGTGTATTGCGCCCTGCTAAAAGATAATTTGGAGGGATTGAGGGACGAAGCGACTACCTCATATATCGATGGTATTGCCGAGAACAGCTTACGGATGAAGAGAATCATCAATGAGATTTTACTGCTCTCAGAAATCCAGCAACGACGCGTCAAGCCAAAACCAATCGATATGGGCAAACTGGTAGCAGGGATCCTCAAAAGTTTAGAGCCAATGATCGAGCGCTATCGCGGCAACGTTTCGTTCCCCCAAACCTGGCACCCAGCCCTGGGACACGCCCCCTGGATCGAGGAAGTCTGGACCAACTACATCACCAACGCCATCAAGTACGGCGGTCAACCGCCAGACATACAGCTCGGTTCTACCCGGTTGGCGGATAACATGGTCGGGTTCTGGGTTCGAGATAACGGCGACGGCCTGACAAAAGTCCAGCAAGCACGTCTATTCCACCAGTTCACCCAACTTGATAACGTACGCCTTAGTGGGCACGGCCTGGGATTGTGGATCGTCAAGCGAATCACCAATAAATTGGCAGGAGATGCATGGGTAGAAAGTGAAGGGCAACCTGGAGAGGGGTGCATTTTTTATTTCAGCTTGCCCGGAACGAACCACTCCCCTCGATAAGACTGGCTAAAACAGAATGACAAGAACCAAGGGGGCAAAGCAACCCTACCCCCTTTAGTCCTTCTTTAACTGGTGAAATAGATCCTTCTTTTTGATCGTCTTCCCATCCAAATCGGATTTCGATTCGAGTATCTCATCGACGAAATCGACTTCCAGCGGGTACAACCAGACAATGATCAACTGAGTATCACATTGAGGGCAAACAACAAGCTGTCCTATTTCGGGATCCGGGGCTATGGCGAAAACCGCCAAACAAGTCGGGCACTTAACGGTAGGCATATACAAGAACCTTTTCTTCTACATAAGATGATATCCCCCTTATAGCCGATCGCTATACAAAAGCCATCAGTCGGATGTATAAACCTTGTCCCAACAAAGGGGGAATCTGCCAGATTTGAGACAGCCCTTCTCCCCCACCAGAAGAACAGCCGCAAGGTCAACAGGGCACCGCGAAAAAACAGCCTACCGGCTCGATAGGCTGTCGGCGCCCTGCAGCAGAGCAGAGTTCCATGTCTGGACACCGAAACCCGACCCACAACAAAGCGCGGCGCTACTGCTACTCGTCGAAGCGATTGAAGTAATAGCCAATGCCCGGCTCGGTGAGAATGTAGCGCGGCGAACGGGGATTTGGCTCTACCTTAGAGCGCAGGCGCTGCACCAAACCGCGCACCAACTCGCGGTTCCCATCACCGCTGTACCCCCAAACATGCTCGACGATCCGTTCCGAGGGCACAATCTGGCCGACATGAGTCATCAGCATGTAGAGCAAGCGGAATTCAAGCTGCGTCAAGTGTTTGGCCTCGCCATCGGCGACCATCACCGTGTGGTCCGCCGGGTTGAGCACCAGATTCCCCTGGGTCATGGTGGGAAGGCTGAAGAAAGGCAAACCGGCACTGCGCCTCAAGAAGGCCCGTATCTGGGCGATGAAGAAACGAACACTGTACGGCTTGGTGACGACCAGGTCGGCGCCCGCTTCCAGCAGCTCTACTTTGAAATCGTCAGAGATCAAATCGGCGACGACGATAATCGGCACGACGGTATGAGCACGCATCTGCTGGATCTGCCGTATAGCCGGGGCTTGATCCTCCGTCAGGCTGATCAGGATCAACTCCGAGGGCTGCTTGGGCCAGGCCTCGACCGCCTGGGAGAGATCGCGTATCGATCGTACCGTGAAGCCCGCCTGCTGGAGCATCACGGTCAGGACAGCAGCTTCATCTGCATAGGGGGAAAATAAAAGCGCTTGCATGGGTCACACCCTCTCGAACGTCAATTTGCTTTTCCAACCTGAAACAAGAACATCCACAACGTTACAATACCCCCTTTTCTAACCGCTGTCAACGATTCCCGAAAACAGAGATATTAAAAAGAAAGCATTGCAACGCATGCCGACAAATTTGTCCTCGAACCGAGGATAATGCAGTACAATCCCTTCCGGAAAGAAAAGAAGATCCATCACGACATGATCACCACAGAAAAGAGAAGAAATGCAAAAAACATTAGGCTTAATCGTCAACCCCGTGGCCGGTATGGGAGGCAGCGTTGGTCTCAAAGGCACCGATGGAAAAGATTTGTTCAAGAAGGCACTCGACTTAGGCGCCGAACCGGTTACACCAACGAGAACCAAAGAGTTTTTGAATCACATTGAACATCTCGACCAGGTCAACTTTCTCGTCGCTCCTGACCAGATGGGAGAGCGTTTTGTCAAACCGCTCGATATTCCTTTTGAGGTGGTGGGTCAACTTGACGAAGAAACCTCGGCGGAGGACACAAAACGAATCGCCGGCAAAATGGTAGAACGTGGCGCAGAGCTGCTGATCTTTGTGGGCGGCGATGGCACTGCCAGAGATATTTACGACGTCGTCGGGTCGAGCATTCCGGTGGTGGCCGTGCCTGCAGGTGTTAAGATGTACAGTTCTGCATTCGCAACCAACCCCCGAGCAGCAGCCGAATTGGTCGATGCATTTGTAGAAGGCGCTGAAGGGACCGAAGAAGAGGTTCTCGACATCGATGAAGACGCCTATCGCCAAGACACGTTAGCATCCAGATTGTATGGGTACCTGACCGTGCCCAAAGTTCAACGGTATCTGCAGCCCGGAAAGATAGCTTCCAGCGTTGGCGCATCTGCCCAAATGGTCAAGCGAGAGATCGCCTTATATGTCATCGAGGAGATGGACCCCGAAACGCTGTACCTGCTTGGCCCCGGCACGACCGTAAAAGCGATAACCGATGAAATGAATCTACCCAAAACGCTGCTCGGGATCGATGCTGTCCGGGGCGGAAAGATCGTGGGAGAAGACTTAAACGAGCAAGGCATTCTGGAACTATTCGATAAGTACGCGAAAAGAAGCATCATCGTCACGCCCATTGGCGGAAACGGCTTCATCTTTGGCCGCGGCAGCAAACAATTTACCCCGCAGGTGCTTAAGCAAGTGGGAAGAGAGAATATTACAGTCGTAGGCACCCAACAGAAAGTGCAATCGTTGGATTGCCTGCGGGTGGATACGGGCGATCCCGAACTCGATCACCAGCTTAGCGGATACCAGAAAGTGATCGTAGACTACAAGAGGAAGAAAGTCGTCAAGGTTAAATGTTGACAACCGGACAGGTCAAAAGCACCAACTCTACGGGCTAGAAATCGCAGCTCATTGTGCATACCCATGACCGCCCAACACGCTCAGTGTGCATGCTTTCTAAACGCCCCAGCGGGAAAGTTGGCTGCTGATGCTGCCGCTTTGCTTCTCGCGTTTCAACGCTCGGCGAGAGAGGGCCAAGGCAAACGCCACACGCTGTCATTCTGAGCCGTTAGGCGAAGAATCCCCAACTTCCGAGATGGAGGAGACTCTTCGCTTTCGCTCACGCCGAAGGCGGGCAAAGCCAGTGACATAGAGAAAAAGGAAATGCTACAACGTGTCATTCTTGCTGTCACGTGGGCAAGGCACGCCGTTGGCGAGAGTGACATAGCTTATGGGATGCAGGGGCGGTGAACGGTGCAGCCAGAATCTAATGCCCAGGGGGACGAAAATCAACCTGCTTTCTTACGGCTTCATCGAGCTCCTCGGCGGTAAGCAGCGAAACGCCATGGATATTGAACGTTCCACTTTGCTTGCCCGCTAACAAGACAGACGTCGCGGTTACATCGTCGGGCAAATCTACAAGGATGTAAAAATCGTTCTCACCGAAAGAGAAGTAAAAAGCTTCCAGAGTCCCACCAGCACTTGCCAGGGACGTTTTGGCCGCCTCGATCCTTTTGGAACCTCCCTCCTCAATGAGGCCTTGATACCCTTCTGCCGTATAGGAACCATAGAAAAGATAATGAGCCATCTGCCGCCTCCAGGTTATATAGATCTATTCTTCCAACGAAAATTCTAGCCCTGCCGGGGGTTGAGCAGCGTTCTATATGGGGGATTCTCTTCTCGCTCGAAACCAAGCTGCTAAAAACAAAATGGCCGGAATGACGATCACGGCCGAGATGAAATAAGGGATTGCCGAGCGGGGGAAATCAGATCCGATCGGTCTATGAAGCAGCAGGGCTAAAAGCGCCGCCAGCTGAAATACAAGCGCAATTGCTGCTCCCAGTCCCTCCCAACGCCAGGCCATTCCCAACCCCAGGATACTTAGAAAGTCGAATAAGGGGGGCAAGTTTTCGATCGGTGGATAATCGTCTACCGCATACGGGTCTGCAACCCCCGTTGTCAGCCAATTCCAAGCATAGCCGATCAACATCACCAGAGCATAGACAATCATCGGCAGCGACCAGAGACGCGCAATCCAGCGGATCCATTTTGTCCCCCCATCACCCGAATGGTTATCATCTTTCATGGCATTTCTTCTCCTTTTTCAATCCGGTGACGAGCCTCGTCATTTTGCCCATCGGATAGGAGCATGGATGGTGACAAGGACGTTTTTGATTGGGCCTTGCTCCACGGAACAAAAAAACCGCTCGCCTATGCGCGAGCGGTCATGCTGGTTCAAGGGAGACAAGGATGGGCAGCGTAGAGCGCACCTACCGGGATGAGCTTCCCCAAAAAATGTTCCTATGTTGATTATAGACGCAAATAAGGACAGGGTCAAAAACTCTCGTTCAACAGCCTTGCTCTAGTTTTGCTCTGCCATCCAAGCAGCCATCGCCGGGATCTGTTCTTCCAGAGGCTTCTCAGGGTTGGAGCGATAAAGCTGCATCAATTGCTCGGCAAAGGCCTCGAATTGGACGAAGCCGCGCATATTCATATGCTCCACGGTGATCTCGAAAATGGCTTCGTACTGCTCACCAGAATAATACTGCTCGGCCCAGGGGAAAAATATCGCCCAGGTGAAATATTCATTGAACTTTAGCGCCGCGGTGGGATACCCGCTGCCGGTGTGCCAATCGGAGAGACGCCGCATGGCCCGGTCAATCTCTTCCAGGTGGCGGTCGGTAGCCGGATTGACATAACTGTGGTCGATCTCGGTGAACACCGAGCGGGTAAGCACCTGAGAGGCTGCTTCTTCCGGGATGAGCGGATGGTTGCGCATCACCACCGGGCTGGGCACAAACAACACATTTTCTGTAAAGTCATTTTCCCTATCGACAAATTTGATCACGTTATTGGTGCCCACCATCAATGGAGAAAGGACGATGTGATAGCTGTCCACCCTGGTGGAGAAGTTTTCCTCCATGAAATCCCAGATGCTTTGCACGGGGACTGTATCCCGGTAGCGCTGAATTTCATCCTGGTAAAAAGGCTGGTGCTGCTGGTAAAACGCATCGAAGTTCGTCTCTTTGGGTTGAGACCATTGACGACAATATAGCCAATGGCTAAGGGAAAGAGTGTTCCGAAATCTCCCATTGACCCAGCGAGTTCTCTTAGATTAAATTCGAAGGACGTAAATTTCATCTTGTGTTCGCATTCTCACGTCAATAAACTACGGGAAGCAGCGATGGTTGGGTGTGATTTCATTCAAAAGTAAGCACGACAAATGTTAGATTTCCTTTAGCCAGTTGATTGCTTCTTGACGAGAAGAAAAGGAACGAATTGAATTTCCCCTGTTCGCTTCACATAAGAAGGACTGGAAACTTTGAGAATATTTTCCTGGCTCCGAAACGACGATAGCCAATTTCATCCGGTAAATTGACATTTTGTGAAGCAATTCTCCTAACAACCCACTGCTTAGATCAAAAAACTCCGTTGAAACAGATGATTCATCAAGCAGAATGGACTCTGTTCCACTTTCTATACATTTAATCACCACTTCAGCAGGATTAGAATGCGTTTCTGGATCAAATTGCATGTAATTTTGATAATCCATTATTTTGTCTGCTGGAAACTCAAACACGGTTCGCCAGGGTAGCTGATCATGACGCCATCCTGTTTGTCCATGATCAGCGAAAATCTGCGGAGATCTGCATCCTATTTTTACGAAGCGAGGAAAGCTTCTGCTTTCTCTACCAAACTGCTGTTGCCGATAAAGACCTGGGTGCGTTGGTGCAAGTCGGTCGGCTGGATGTCCAAGAGCGATTGCTTGCCGTCTGAGCCGTAGCCGCCCGCCTGCTCGGCTAAATAGGCCAAGGGAGCGGCCTCGTACAACAGACGAATTTTGCCGTCTGGCTTCCCCGGTTCGGCGGGGTAGCCAAACACACCCCCGTGAATCAGGTTGCGGTGAAAATCTGCCACCATCGAGCCAATGTAACGCTGGGTCAAAACGGGGTCTTTGGATGTGTAAAAGCTGCGCACGTATTGGCTCATGCTCTCGGACCAAAGGCTGGAAGCGGCGTGATTAAAGCTGTAATAGGCAGGCGGTTCCGGGAAACGGATTCCTTCGTGAGAGAGAATGAATTCTCCCCAGGACGGGTCCAGTGTGAAACCGTGCACCCCTTGCCCCACGCTGTAGACCAACATGGTGCTGGTGCCGTAGAGCATATACCCGGCCGCGACCAAATCCCGCCCCGGTTGGAGACAATCGGCCAGACAGCCGGAGTTCGTCTCGTCCAGGGTGCGGTAAATGCCAAAAATAGTCCCCACGCTGATGTTCGTATCAATATTGGTGGAACCATCCAGGGGATCATAGACGAGCACATAGCGCCCTTTGCGATACTGCGCCGGAATGGGCAGCCAGGTTTCCCGCTCTTCGGAGACCAGGGCGCACAAACGCCCGGTATGTTGGTTCAGTTGGACAATGACATCATCGGCAAACACATCCAGCTTGCGCTGCTCTTCGCCCTGGACGTTGACATTGTCGGCAAAACCCAAAATATCGAGGAGACCGGCCCGCCGGGTTTGCGCCGAGATGATCTTGGCCGCCAGGGCTAAATCGTAGAGCAGGGCGGTTAGATCGCCGCGGGCATAATCGGGTTGCGATTCGAGCAAGAAACGTTCGATGGTGATGATTTTTTCGTTCATGATTTTTTCCATTGGTTTGAAACTGCTTCTTGCGGCAACTGGCCGCCGCGGCGCCGCAGGCAACGCCCCAACGCAAGGCTTCTTCGATGAGATTGTCTCGGTAACGAAATGATAACATAGGTTGGGCCCAGCGCCTGAATGGCTTTGGCCGCGCTGGCACTGCCAGCTGGGAGACTCTTCGCTTGCGCTCGCGCCGAGGCGGGCAAAGCCAGTGACACAAGTTAGGGTGTAAAAGCCCGCTTCCCACCGCGGCAGCGATGGAACGAAAAAATATGGTGCATAGTTTCGGAAAGTATCGTGCAACCATTCAAAATGTATAAGGCATACGTTTCGAATGTATAACGCAGCCCGGCACCATGTATGGGGCATACCTACTCCATGTATGGGGCATACTTACTCCAAACATAGTGCATACATGCTTGAGGCATCATGCATACATGCTTCTAGCATGGTGCATACCTTCCAAATGGATAGGGCATATCTTTTTAGCCTATCGTGTTATTTTTCTGAAAACACGGTGCAGGGTTGTCCAGGCGCCCGCAACGAGGCACGCCGAGTGTTAAAACGCCCGCAATTTATTCGCGGGCAAAAAGGTGACCGGGTTCCTGGAGAGAGGCATCTCCACCCTCTGGGGAGATTGGCTGCTCGTAAAGGCAAGGATTGCTTGGGGGTGCGTCAGGTTATTCTCGCCTCATTTGTTCAGGAAAGCGGATGGTTTGCTCTCCGCTTGTGATATACTTTCGAGAGAACAATTCTATTCTCAAATACCACAAACAAACGTACAGGTCTCACATGGAATTTCTCTATCAGAAGATACAGAAAAATGTCGCCGATTGGCGCGAGGATGACTACGCCACTGACAAGTATCCCGCCATTGCTGAAATTCTCGACTATGCCACATTGCCCGAAAGTGATGTGCGCCGCTTTTTACGCAAGGCCCAATTACAAGCTCTGGAGACGTATTGGTATCTACGCCTGGTAGAGGACACGCCTCACATTTTCGATCTCTACCAAAAATATTATTCCAAGACCTTGGAACTCTTAGCAGCGTTGGGCATCGATCAAGATGAGATCAAGGACTTTGTGATTAACGAGGGGGCAAACAAACTTTGGAAAAATATTCGAGACAACCAGGACTTTGTCAAAGATCACAACCTGGAAAGCGTCCATGAGACCTTGACGCTTGACTACCCCAGCTATATTTTGGCCCTGGCGATGGGCGCGGGGAAAACCATGTTGATCGGCGCAATTGTCGCCAGCGAGTTTGCCATGGCGCTGGAATATCATCCCGATGGCGAAGGGCCTTTCATCCAGAATGCACTCGTCTTTGCCCCTGGCTTGACGATTTTAGAAAGTTTGCGAGAACTGGCCGAGGTCGATTACAGCAAGATACTACCCCCACGCCTTTACAAACCCTTTGAGGCAACCTACAAATTGATCTTCACTCGCGAGGGGGAAAAAGACATCCCCGTCATTCGCGGCAGCCGCTACAATCTGGTGGTCACCAATACCGAGAAGATACGCATCCAGAAACGCAGCTACCGTCATTACACCTGGACGGATATGTACGCCGAACATATGCTAGACCAGTATGAGGCTGAGGCTAACTTGCGCTTACGCGCTGTCGCTTCTTTGCCTAATTTAGGTCTCTTCTCAGATGAGGCCCATCACACCTACGGCCAGGATATGGGCGAACGGCTCAAGCGTGTCCGCCAGACCGTCGATTATCTTCACGAAAAAACCAATCTCATCGCTGTGATCAACACCACGGGCACGCCCTACTACGAACGCCAACCGCTGCGGGATGTGGTTATCTGGTATGGGCTTTCCGAGGGTATCCGCGATGGGATTCTCAAATCGGTCCAAGGCAATATTTACGCTTACGACTTCGAGCAGCAGCACAGCGATCAATTTGTGGCTGAAGTGGTACGCGACTTTTTCGAGTCCTATGGCGATGTCCAACTCCCCAATGGTGCCGCGGCCAAATTAGCGATGTATTTTCCCCAGACCAAAGACCTGCGGGAGATGCGCCCGATTGTAGAAGCCACGCTGATGGAATTGAACTATCCCCTCGATATTGTCTTACGCAATACATCTAATTCCACACAAGCGGAATTAAATGCTTTTAAGCGTCTCAATCATCCTGATTCACCCCACCGCGTCATCTTATTGGTCAACAAGGGCACCGAGGGCTGGGACTGCCCCAGTTTATTTGCCTGCGCGCTGGCCCGCAAGCTAAAACGAAGCAAGAATTTTGTCTTGCAAGCCTCCAGCCGTTGTTTGCGTCAGGTTCCGGGCAACGACCATAAGGCTCGCATTTATCTTTCCATGGACAACCGGGGAACGCTGGATCGCCAGCTTCAAGAGACCTACGGTGAAACCGTCAGTGAGCTTAATAGCACCGGGCAGCAGACACGCACGACCAAACTGGTGGTGCGCAAGATGGAGATCCCGCCCCTGGTGATCAAGAAGATCATCAAAACGGTTGTGCCTGTCAGCCAGACTTCGGAAGTCTTCGAGACTTCCGAAGTCTCCTTGAAACAGCCCGAGATCAAAGCGGAAACCGTCTTGGTCAAGAAAGTGTTCACGCCCCAGATTCAAGCAGGGGAGCAATCGGTTCTTCAACAGGTGGCCGAAGAGCAAGCCAGGTATGAAACCGTTGGCCCCGATGTTTACAGCGCGGCGACGAAGTTGGCCGCCGTTTACCGTCTGGATGCCTGGATGATTTACGCTGAACTGAAGCGGCTTTACGGTGCTGGCAAGGTTGTGCCAGAAGCCCATTTACCCGCCCTGGCCGAACAAATCGAAGCGCAGACCCGGCGCTACAAGATCGAGGAAGAAGAAATCGAGGTTGCCCTGGCTTTGGTCAAGCCCGACGGCTTCGACCAGGAGCAGGACGATAACGGCAATGTGGTTTACACCACCGAAATCACCTACCAGAAGAGCAAAGAGCATTTATTGCTCAGTTGGCAAGAGATGAAGGCGCAAAATGACGAAGAATTTGGCTTCCACTATGACCCCTATAACTTCGACTCAAATCCTGAAAAGGATTTCTTCATCCAAATGCTGCGAGCGATCAACGTAGAGCCGAACCAGGTCGAGGACATTTATTTTACTGGCGGGGTGACTGACCCCAACAAGACCGACTTCTACGTAGAGTACAAGGGCAAAGACAGCAAGTGGCACCGCTACAGCCCGGACTTTGTCGTCCGCCGCCGGGATGGGCGCTGCTACATCGTCGAGATCAAGGCCGAGCGCGAGCGGGACGACTTGATTGACGGCGAGAAAGGGAGAAAAGCCATGGCCGTGCGCCGTTGGGAAGATCTTAACCCCGACAAACTCCAATACGAAATGATTTTCACTAGTACGGACAGCATCGCTTTCAACCAACTGGAAGACGTTAAAGCATTTACCCAGAAATAGCAAAAAGAGACTTCGGAAGTTTGCAAGATATTCTTGGCAGGCAAAACTGGTGAATTTTTCGATCAAACATTCTT
>CAZXXW010000019.1:8796-30883 GCA_964644835.1 uncultured Anaerolineales bacterium | reverse complement strand
GACAGTGCGAGGTCGCCAGCGATGGAGCTTTCAAGGTCATAATGCCTTGGCAGGGTAAAGTAGAGCTGCATCGCGATCGCTGCGTCGAGGGATGTTTCGCTTGTGCCGACATATGTCCTACTCGAGCTCTGCATATCGACGAAGAGACCGATGAGTTGGTTTTGGCTGATTACTATTGTATTAAATGCGGCGCCTGCATGGAAATCTGCCCGATCAAACCGGAGTACGAAGAGCACGATGTTCGCGTCGAGTCGTATGGTGTCACCAAGACGGTCACGCACCATCGGATCACCAACCGAGAGGAATTACCCATCTGGGTTGAACGGTGGCGGGTGCGCCATCATCCGGTTCAAAGCGGGGCGTGGAACGAGATTTTGACCGAGATAGCCAATGATAGAGCTGGCATGGTCGAGATTGACGCCAAACGAGCAGTAAAGCGGCGCGATTTACTCAAGGCCCTGTCGGGAGCAAGGGCTCTTCTAGACCTGGAGGAATAATTCAAGCATCGATATGCTGAAATTCATTATCCGATGGTAGTAGGGGCACCAAGGATTAAAAAGAAAGGGCTCTTTCGAATATCATTCGAAAGAGCCTTTTCTTTATAAGGCGACACGCTTATAGTTGCATTTTCGCTTTTCAGGGGGGAGTTGTAACTGCACCCTCGGCGTGATTCGAACACGCGACCCCTTAGTCCGCAACCAAGTGCTCTATCCACTGAGCTACGAGGGCATTACTGTGCATGATTTTACCGTATTCTCGAAAATTTATCAAATTCGATTGGCAAAAAATTGCGCTAAAGGTCAAGCCGGTTTCTGTGCCACAAGGATGATTGCCGGGCTCGTTTCGGGAGAGAAAGGCGCCCGATGATAATTGCCGTATTGGCCGATCACTTTCAATCCGGCGGCTTCCAGTGCTGAGACGGTCGCGGCCTGATATTTAGGCGTCAGCGTATCCGACCAGGAAGCGAGTACGTCGTCTTCTCGTCTGATTTCCGTGTGGAAAATCACCGTGGTGTGATCCACCCGCTGGTAGCGACGGTGGAAGGTGCTGCCATCGTCGAGCGTCTTGACGGGGAAATCAATCGACCCTTTGATCCGAAATTTGTCCCAGTTGACCACCTGAAGCACGATATAACCCTGCGGCTGCAAGCGTTGGGATAATTCGTCGAGAAAAGATGGCAAGTCTTCGTTGGGCAGATAAGAGAGACTGTTGCCAATGCAATAGGCACACTGAAAGACATCATCCAGTTGATCGATCTCGGTGAAGCCGAGGTGGCGGAAATCCCCCTGATTCCGCGACTGGGCCCAACGAATCATCTCCAAGCTGCTGTCGATGCCCGTGACCTGGTACCCGGCTTGGGACAAAACATTAGCGTAATCTCCGGGGCCACAAGCCAAGTCCAGGACATTGGCGCCAGGCTCACCCAAGTAGGCGGGGATGAAATCCAGAAACGCTTGGTTGAGAGAGAAAATTTGGTCGTAAATATCGACAATCTGGTCGTACATCCATCACCTCTTGATCGTTTCCAACATCAGGGTTTCATCTCCGGCCAAAGCGCCTCGCAAGGGTTGTGAATCCAGCGCCAAGACGCGGCTGTTGGCGAAGAAGGCGAAATCGAAATCGGTCGCTTCTCCCGCATCTTTGCCGGGGATGGGCATCAGCCGGGCGGTGAGGGATTTGTCCAGCCGTTGGGCCAGAGCGGCCAGATCGAGCAGCAGCGGCGCGATTTGCTCGCTGGTGGTGTCGCCGGGCAGGGGCAGGGTGTCCAGCCCGGTGCCGCAGACGGCGGAATAGAGCAGCAAGTCTTTGACCGTCAGCGTCCCCTGAGCGGCGCGGGCAGCCAGGGTGGCATCTTCCAAAACGGGGAGCATCAAGCCGCTGAATCCGGTGCGGGGGAAGTCGGCCCGGTCGATGATCTCGGTGATCAAGGCGGCGGCAGCCAGCGAGCCGTGTAAACCCACTGCGGGAACACCCAGACGCTCAAACGCCGTCCCCAGGGAGAGAGATTCTTGCGGGAAAGGAGCCAGCGAAAAGTCGATCCCGCCAAACGTTGGTTTCAGTTTTTTAGCGATCTTGGTGAGGCGGCGGCCATGTTCTTCCAGTGCAGTGGTCAGATTTCGGCGCGCCTCGGCGAGACTCCCGGTCTTGGTGAAACTCTCCACGGCCAGATCGGCGGATTCGATCGCCAGGGCGAAGGCGGGCGTGTCACCGCGATGATAAGCCGCGGGAAAGAAGGGCGCCCCGGCAGGCACGTTGGCCAGGGCAGCAAAGTAGAGATTGGCGAATCCGTTCTGGTCCAGAGGACTCAATTGGGTGATGATCCCCGCGCAGGCGCGCGCCGCCGGTAGGGAGATGCCCGCTTGAGATGAACTGATCACGCCCGTTGCGAAGATGTTCTCCGTCGCAGCCAACATCTCGGGGATGACGGCGTAACTGCTCGGTTTGTCAGGCAGGGCCGGGCCAATCGAGATGTAATCGAAGCCGCGGGTTTCCCCTTCGGTTTCCACTGCTTGCGCGAACGCGACCGCTTCGTCGGTCTCAAAACCCTTTGGTAACAACAACGGAAAAGGAATCGTTGCCAAGCGAACGGTTTGAACCTCGTAGCCCGCTTCTTCGTAAGCCGGTTTAGCTTCAGCGAGAAAATCGCCGGCTTGTTCCAGAACGGATCTGTCCAGCGGCCAACGAGGGTTGCAAAAATACGTGATCGAACGAATCTTCATAGTGACTGTTTACTGTCTATGGTGTGTTGTTCACTACTCCACCGATCTCTGCCGGACTACCTCGAATAACAAAACTGCCCCGGCGACGGCGGCGTTGAGCGACTCTGCTCGGCCGGGCATGGGGATATGCACCATCGACGGAGACAGCTTGCGAGCGTGATCGCTGGCTCCGGACGCTTCCCCACCGATGATCAACGCCAGGGGAGATTCAAAATCGGTCTCGTAGCAGAATTGCCCTCCCGCGGCATCGGCCAAAAAGACAGGCAAGCGCAGCGTTTTGATGATCTCGTTGATCTGTTTCCAGGCGATTTTGTGAACCGGCAAATAAAAGTGAGCACCCATAGCGGCGCGCACCACCTTGGGAGAAAAAGGATCGACGCTGCCCGGCGGAATCAGGACTGCGTCGACGGCGGCGGCCTGGGCGGTGCGCAGCAAGGTGCCCATGTTGCCGGGATCACGGATTAAGTCGGGGATCAGGACAAAGTCTACTTCGGAGGGGATCGGATTCCCCTCCAGAGGCAACATGGCCAGAACCCCTTGGGGCGTTTCGGTATCGCTGGCTGCCTCCATTACCTCGGGAGCGACCTGAATCGCCTCAGCCCCGATCGTCTCGAAGCCGTCGATGACTTGTTCGCCGCGCTGGTTGAGTCCCTCGGTAAAAATGACCAGTTCGGGTTTGCATCCCGCGGCGAGGGCCTCCTCACACAGACGCACACCCTCGATCACATATTTGTTTTCTTTGCGACGGTTGCGAGAGCGCGCTTGCAAGCGGCGAATCAGTTTGATTTTGTCGTTTTGGGGCGATGTGAGCAGGGACGCAGAATCAGCCATGCAGCGAATCCCAAACCCGGACAAACGTCTCTAAGCTGGCATCGTCGTAGAGCACCAGGCGAGTCAGCTTGACCTGCGATGATGGATTCTCTTGGAAATAGGTTTCAATGGCTTCAAAGATCACGTTGGCAGCCCGTTCTTTGGGGAAACCGAAAATGCCTGTGGAGATGGCCGGAAAGGCGATCGATTCTAATTCAAGCTGGTCGGCCAATTGCAACGATCCGGTTACTGCCGCGGCCAGCTTGGCATCTTCATCGCTGCTGCCCCAAACAGGGCCGACAGCGTGAAGGACGCGTTCACAGGGCAGGCTTCCGGCGGTTGTGTGGGCCGGCTCGGCATGGCTGACCGGGCCATGTTTTTGAACCCACTGGTTGGATTCCTTCTGAATCTCGCTTCCGCCGCGGCGGACGATCAATCCGGCCACGCCGCCGCCGTGCTGCAACCGGGCATTGGCCGGGTTGACAATCGCGTCGACGTTTTGCTGGGTTAAATCCCCTTGGACGATTTGAAGCTTGTTGTCGTCAGAAAAAGTGTGTTCACGAACGATTTCAGTCATAGCAAAATGATTGTAGCATTCTCGAAAAACGGAGTCAACGCGGAAAACAAAAAAGAGCAGGCACCGCCTGCTCTTTTTTCGTAAAACGTTGGGGGTTATATCGCCGCTTTTGCTTTCTCGACGACAGTCTCAAAGGCATCGGGATCACGCACAGCCATGTCGGCCAGCATCTTGCGGTTAAGGGTGATGTCCGCCTGTTTCAAGCCATAGATGAAACGGCTATAGGGAATGCCATGTTGGCGAGATGCTGCGTTGATCCGGGCGATCCACAAGCGACGCAGGTCGCGCTTGCGATTGCGCCGGTCGCGGTATGCGTACCAAAGGCTTTTCATCCGCGCTTCGTTGGCGCGCCGGAAAAGACGGTGTTTGGTGCCAAACTGCCCTTTGGTGGATTTGAGAACTTTCTTGTGCCGTCTACGACGGGTATAACCAGTTTTTACACGAGCCATGTGTTACTCTCCTGTGAGCCCCTGAGCGTCAGCGGCCTGATAGCGCCGCTTGTTGATGAACACTCAACAGCCCACGAACAAAATGGAATTTAATCGGATTGACCAGTTCGGGCGTTCGGGTTTGCCTTGTGTTTGTCCAAGTAGGGTGCTAAACGTTTCACTTTTTTGGCGATCGCTTTATTGCCGACAGGTTGCATTCTGTCGAATTGTCGTTTCGAACGTTTCGACTTGCGGCGGCGCAAGTGACTTTTGCCACCCTTCGTGCGCACCACCTTTCCAGACCCGGTGACACGAAAGCGCTTTGCAGTTGCTTTATGAGTCTTTAGCTTATATTTTTTTCCCATAATTTTGTTTTACTCCTTCACAAAAATACCGCGACAAACAGGCGGCGATGAGCCGCCCAGCCTTGTGCGCGGATACAATACGAATGTTTGATAATCCTTCGGTCGTTCTTGTCGCTGGCGAACTTACTTATCGCCTGCCCCTGGGGCCAGGACCATGAGCATTGATCGCCCTTCGTGAGATGGTTTTTGCTCCACCATGCCGACGTCGCTTAGCTCTTCGGCGATTTCGTCGAGAATTTCGATCGCGATTTCAGGATAATGAGCCTCGCGTCCCCGGAACCAGATTCGCACTTTGACCTTGTTGCCTTTCTTCAACCAGCGGCGAGCATCGCGTACTTTGAAAGCTTTGTGATGATCGCTTGTCTTCGGGCGCAGGCGAATTTCTTTGACCTCTACCTTTTTTTGAGCCTTGCGAGCTTCTTGCTCTTTTTTCTCTTGTTGGTAGAGAAACTTGCCAAAGTCCATCACCCGGCAAACCGGGGGGTTGGCGTTAGGAGCAACTTCGACAAGGTCTAAATCGGCTTCTTCTGCTAACCTTAAAGCATTTTGAAGAGGGACAACGCCTTGGTTCTCACCTTCGTCATCGATTAAACGAACTTCACGAGCACGAATACGATCATTAACATTGTAGCGTTTTGTGCTTATTTTTCTCTCCTTTTCTTGCGTATTAGAACGAATACTCCTTAGGTGGGTTGCATCTTACCATGATGACGGTAGAATCGTCAACATTTTGATCCACCATTGAGAGGATTTCTTGATCCTAAGGAAGAACTTGAGCTTGGAAGCGGTGATTCGTTGGTGTAGCTGGCTTGGCGGGCTGGTTTTTTTGGCTGATCCCGTTGGTGAACAGCTGTCCTCGCCTGGTACCTATGACATTCCCCTCACCCTGCTCCCAACGGTGAACTGAGCATCTTGTCGGGGCCGCGGTCGATCTCCCAGGGGTAGACGATATACGCATCGGTAACGGCGCCATAATAATCCGGCTTGGCGTTGCCAAACAGGTTGCGGTAGGGGTTGAAGTGGAGCACACAAGTATAGGGAATCCCGCCAGCCGCATCAATCCGGTTGCCCACCGCCGTGATCGTCCGGCCCGACCCCCAGACATCATCAACGATCAGCAAGCGCCGACCGGCCACGATCTCATCATCTGGGAATTGGATGAATTGTGGCCAGGCATATAGCCTCGATTTGTCTTTTTCGATCTCGGCAGGGAAATCCACCGCCGCGGTGAGGATGTGCTTCAAGTTTAGGGTCTCGGCCAACATGCCGCCGGGAATCATCCCTCCCCGAGTGACGATGACCATCCCCTCGAACGCCACCTCGAATTGGGGAATCAGGTGCTCGATAATCTGATCGACATCTTGCCAGCTAAGAACTTCGTAACGCATTTGCATAGGGGTCTCTGGGGTTGCTTAAATTGCTTGGCATAATTATAGCAGTTAAAGCAGGGATGGGGGATCGATTTCGATACGGCAGCTTTTCAACATCTCCGGTCTTAATAAATTGGCCGGATCAGGCCCGCGCAAGACGATCTGCCAGCGATAGATGCCGCCCACTCGGGCAAAGAAACAGGGCACCGGGCCGATCATCTCGGTGTGGGGAGCATCGTTGTCATTGATCCAGCCTCGGATCGTTTCCGCCAGGTTTTCCGCCGCGTTCTCCACTTGCTCGGAATTCTGCCCCCGCAGCTCCAGGCGCACCAAGCGGGCGAAGGGCGGGTAGCCCAAATTGCGCCGGAATTGAATAGCCTGGCGATAGAAGTCACGATAATTGTGTTCTGCCGCCGCCTGAACGACGTAGTGGTCGGGTTTGAAGGTTTGCAAAATCACCTTGCCCCCGAGGGGGCTGCGCCCGGCTCGCCCGGCCACCTGGGTGAGCACCTGGAAGACGCGTTCGTCGGCGCGGTAATCGGGCAGGTTCAGACCGACGTCGGCCAGCACCGCGCCCACCAACGTGACCAGGGGCAAGTCCAGGCCTTTGGCCAGCATTTGCGTGCCGATCAACACATCCGCTTGATGCCGGGAAAACTGGCGCAGAATCTGCTCGTGGGAGCCCTTCTTGCGGGTGGTCTCCCAATCCCAGCGCAGGGTTCTGACCTGGGGAAACAGCGTTTGGATTTCGGTCTCGACCCGCTCGGTGCCGGTGCCGTAATGCTTGATCCGCGTCCCGCCGCAATCGGGGCACTTCTTCGGCATCAGGCGTTTGTAGCCGCAGCGGTGGCAGATCAACTGGCCCCTGCGTTCGCCGTGCAGATGATAGGTCAGCGGGATGTCACAGCGGGGGCATTCCAGGGAATAGCCGCAATCGCGGCAAAACACGTAGGTAGCCGTGCCCCGCCGGTTGAGAAACAGAATCGCCTGCTGACCATGTGAAAAAACTTCTTCGAGACTCTCTTGCAGGGCCCGGCTGAAAATGGAGCGGTTGCCCGCCTGTAGCTCGGCGCGCATATCCACGATCTCGACGGGGGGCAAATCGGCGGTCTGAGCATCTTTTTCAAGGGGACGGTAATGTGATTTGGCGTCCAATTGGATCCGCTTCATTTGAGCCTGCACGGCCTTTTTGTGGGCCAGAATCCGGTCGGGCAGGCTCAAGGGGGTCCATTCGCCTTTGGCAGCCCGGTAGGTGCTGATCACGTCGGGTGTGGCCGACCCCATCAGACAGACAGCTCCAAGCTGGTGGGCGTAAGCCGCCGCGGTGGTGCGGGCGTGGTAGCTGGGCGCAGGCTCGGCTTGATAGTAGGAATCGTCGTGACACTCATCGAGTACGATCAAGCCGATGTCTTCAAAGGGGGTGAACAGGGCGCTACGCGGCCCCACCACGACGGAAATTTCGCCTGCCCGGGCTCGCCGCCAGGTATCGTAGCGTTCGCCGCGGGAGAGTTTGGAATGAATCAGGCCGACCTGATCGGGGAAGCGAGAGACGAAGCGCTCGATCGTCTGAGGTGTCAGGGCGATTTCGGGCACAAGCACGATCACGCTCCTACCTTGTTGGAGCACGGCCTCGACGGTGCGCAGATAGATCTCGGTCTTGCCCGAGCCGGTCACCCCGTACAACAAAAAGGGCGGCACATACGCGCCCGAAGAGGCCGCCTGAATCCCGGCCTGGACCTGCTCCCAAACGTTCTGCTGGGCCTCGGTCAGCGGCGGCGCCTCGGCGAGGACGAAATCGAGATCATCGAGTGGGTCGCGTAAGATCTGGCGTTCTCCCAGGGTGATGACGCCTTTCTCCTCCAGCACGCGGATGTCGTTGGCATTGCCGTCGCTGACTTGATAAAGTTGGCTGACGTTGACCGCCGCATCCGGCCCGTCGATGAGATAGCGAACCATCGCCTGCCGCCGCTTGATCGCGTCGAACCCCTTGCGGCCAAGCTGATCCATTTGGGCTTCGGCTTCTTCGGGCGAGCAGGCCAGCCGGGCGGTGCGCACGGTTTTGGGGCTCACGTCCGGCGATTGCAAGATCGGCTCGGAGACGAGCAGGCCGCGCCGCTCCAGGGCCCGCGCTGTCGCTTTCCAGCGTTTGCGCGGCAGGGCGTGGGCGATCTGGCGGCCCCGCAATGGGCCGCGCTCTTGTAACAGGGTCAGCAGCCGCCATTGAGCGCGGGAAAGCTCGTCCCCTCCATCATCGGATTCATTTTGATCGCGGCGCTCTCCCGCAGGCGTGAGTTGATAGAGCGTATCGGCCATCTGACTTAAGCCGGGGGGCAGCATCAGGGTCAGACAGGTGCTCAGCGGTGACAGGGTGTAATCGGCCAGGTATTGAGCCAGTTCGATTTGCGCTGCCGTCACCACCGGCTTGGGATCGAGCAACGAGTCCACCGGGCGCGTTTGGGGCACGCTGGGGTCATCCACGGTTTGGAGCACGACACCCTGGACGGTTTGCTTGCCAAACGGCACCGTGACCAGGTGGCCGCGGTCGACCTTGCCCTCGAGATGGTCGGGAAGGTGATAATGAAAAACCCCCGAGACGTGGGGGACGTTGACGCTGATTTCGACAAAAACGGTCATGGAGTCAGGCTGCTGATCGAAAGGTGACGAAAATTGTATCGGCCACAGAGGAACGCAGATGATTTTTAGCTATCTGTGTTGATCCTATTCATCTGTGGCTATTTATTTTCAAGCGGCAACTGGATCAAGAACGAGTTACCACCGCGGAACCATAGCCGACCACCCGGGCGTAATCGCCGGTGACATCGCCGGAGGTGGCATATTCGAGTACGTTGACGGAATCCGCTCCCAGATATTTGCCGGCCCAGAGTACCGTTGCCACCGCGCCGCGCCCGCAGGCGGCTGTCTTGCCTTCTTTTTCACCGCGAAGCAAACCGGCGGGGTCGTAACTCTCCAGGCGGCGAAGGAACTCTCCATCCAGCTCGCGGGCAGTTTCCTGGGAATGGAAGTGGGACAAATCGGTGCTGGCGACCAGCAGGGCGTTGTGCCCCTCCAGGGTTTGGGCCAAAGCCTGGCCGAGGGCGGCGGTGGTCTCTTCGCTTTGATCCCGCAGCATCACTGGCAGAAGGGTGAACTCGGAGTCGAGCGCATGTTGCAAAAAGGGAAGTTGGATTTCCAGCGCGTGCTCGGAATCGTTGCGCACAGGGGTGAGGCCAAAGCCCAAAACGGATTCCAGGCGCTCATCGAGATCGTCGACCGCTTTCCGGTCGATGGGAATCGGTCCCAGCGGGGTTTTGTAAGCCTGATGCCCGCAAGTGACCAGTGGAGCCGTGTGAGGATGATGCATCGGCGCGATGACGGCGACCAGGTCGGGGCTGCGGCCGCGCACCGCCGCGTAGGCGTACCCCGCCACCGGGCCGGAATAAACATGCCCGGCATGGGGCGCGACGACGGCGACGATCTCTCCTTCGATCGAAGGGACATCCACATCCATGTAGTTTTCCAAACTTTCGCGCAGGCGTTGGGCGTTGCCGGGATACCATTGCCCGGCGATGGGGGAAGGACGATAATCGGTATTCTTATCCATTGGTCGTCTCCTGTTGATTGATAGCAAATTACGAGCTTTGCACGTCTTTGATTCTAGCATAGCCTGGATGTCAGGGCGAGACATGTCTCGCCCTGACGGCTCAATTCGGCAAATTCACTCTTGACACATTGGAATTCCCCATGATAGACTCACAGACGCTAAATTTTTCAGCGAAGGAGATTGTTTGATGCTATACACCACCTTTAACCAAGTACTGATGTTCCGATCCGCCGATATCGGTGGAGTCGTTGAACGTTGGCGAGGTGCGTCTATTGACTGAAGGATTTAGCCGAGACTAAATTTTCCACAGCCACGGGTGCACTTCGAACCCCGTGGCTGTTTTCATTTGAGAGAATCGCCTCTTGCGTGGACCGACCACGGGTGCCCAACCCTGGTCGGTTTTTTGTTATTTCAGAAGGAGAAACATCATGACGCAAGCAATTATCGTACAAAACGCATACAAGACATTTGGTAAATCGAGCGCACCCCTGTGGAAGCGCGTCTTTCACCACAACGGCAACGGCTCCAAGAACGGCAATGGCAACGGCAAAGTTGTCGCCGTGGACAAGGTATCGTTCACCGTGGACGAAGGCGAAATCTTTGGCGTGCTGGGGCCGAACGGATCGGGCAAATCCACGCTGATCCGTTTGATGGCCACGCTGCTGCTCCCCGATGACGGCACCTTGACCATCTTCGGCCACGATGTCGTTGGCGAGCCGCTCAAGGTCCAGAGCCTGATCAACCGTGTCTCGGTGGAGGCTTCGTTCTTCAAGAAGCTCTCCCCGATGGAGAACTTGCTCTACGGCGCCCGGTTGTACGGCATGCCCGGCGCGGAGACCCGCAAGCAGGTCGTCGAAATCTTGACCCGCCTGGGCCTGGAAGAACGCTCGATTTACCAGCCCATGGAGAAGATGTCCCGGGGCATGCAGCAGAAAGTCGCCATCGCCCGGGCGCTGCTTTCCAAACCCAAGGCTTTGCTGCTCGACGAACCGACCACCGGGCTGGATCCCCGCTCCAAGCGGGAAGTCCAGGCGGTGATCGAAGAATTGCGCGACGAGCACGGCACCACCATGCTGCTGACCACGCACGACATGGTCGAAGCGGACAAACTGTGCAGCCGCGTCGCCATCCTCGACCGCGGCAAGGTCGTCGCCCTGGATACCCCCGCCAACCTGAAGAAACTCGTCCCCAGCGAGAACGGGCACGAACCCACCCTAGAAGACGTCTTTATGGCATTGACGGGTCGGGCACTGAAACAAGAAGAAACCGTGGAGAGCGTGTAATCGAACGAACGCTCCCCACAACTGGAGAAACAACATGACGACAACAACCTATATCGTACATCAATTGCGCGCATCCTACGCATTCATGGAGCGCAACCTCAACCTGGTCAAACGCTACTGGACCTGGGAATTGGTCTGGATGGTTTACTCCATTGCCAACAGCCTTTCGGTCAGTTTCATCGGCCTGGGCATGGAACACCTCAGCGGTGAATCCGCCAATGTCGATGGCCGCTACCTGGTGCTCTATCTTGTCATTGGCACGCTGGTGTGGCGTTATCTCTCGACCGTGTTCTACTGGATCACCGAGTTGATCAGCATCGAGCGCTGGGAGGGGACCATCGAGTACACCCTGATGGCCCCGATCCGCCGCCTGACTCACATGATGGGTCAAACTATCTTCGCCGTGATCTACAGCCTCTTTTTCACTGGGGCGATTCTCGGCGTCACCGTGCTGATCTTCGACCTGGATCTCAGCAGCGCCAACTTGTGGGGCGGCACCGTGATGTTGCTCTCCGGCTGCCTCTCATTTGTCGGAATCAGCGTGATGGCTTCAACCTTGCCGCTGCTCTTCCCCGAACGCGGCGCCCAGATGACGCACATCATCATCGCCCTGCTCTTGCTGGTTTCGGGCGTCTACTACCCCGTCGACGTGCTGCCTGACGCACTGCAGAAGATCGCCGTGTTCAGTCCGGCCACCTACGTGCTCGATGGCGTTCGTGAAGCTCTGCTCGAAGGCACCCCCACCCTGGTGCTGTGGCCCTACATCTGGCCCGCCCTGCTGATGGGCCTGATCGCCATCCCCGCCGGGCTGTGGGTCTTCAAACAGGCCGAGCTTTACGCCAAGCGCTCGGGCAAGCTGCATCGCAATGGATAAACGGAAAGGAAAAACGATGTCTTTGGACTGGATTGATGTAACCGATCTGTCCTTCAACGTGGTCCTGCTTCTGGAACGGGAGCAGCTTGGCTGGCTCCCCGGCTGGCTGCCGGAAAAAGAGCTCGTCCTCGCCTTGCAGGCCAATCCCGTTGTGGCATGGTACCTGCGCAACAAGAATCCAGACCTGAATCCTTGGCTCGATGAGATCATGGCTCAGTATGCCCCCCATCTTCCTCTGGGAGAGGGGCCTGGGGTGAAGGAGGAGATCCGCGCCGCCGAAGAGACCATCTTGCGTTCGATCAACGACCTGGTTTGCTACGCCGTTGATCCCGCCCGCTACGATCGCCTGCCCTTCCTGGGCTGGGATGATCGTGAACTCACCGAGTTAGTCGACTTCGGCGGCAAGCGGGTCATCGACGTGGGCGCCGGAACCGGGCGGCTGACCTTCGTCGCCGCCCAAGCCGGGGCCGAGTCCGTCTTCGCCGTGGAGCCTGTCGGCAACCTGCGGCACTACATCAAGGAGAAAGCCCGCGAGCTGGGTTGCTCCAACGTGTATCCCGCCGACGGCTTGATCACCGAGATCCCCTTCCCCGACGACTTCGCCGATGTGGTCATGGGCGGGCACGTCTTCGGCGACCACCCCGAAGGGAAATACGCCGAGATAAGCCGCGTTGTCAAGCCCGGCGGCATGATCATTCTGTGCCCCGGCAACAACGATAGCGACGAAGGCTGGCACGGATTTCTCGTCGATCGCGGCTTTGCTTGGTCCCGCTTCGAAGAGCCGGGGGACGGATTCAAGCGCAAGTATTGGAAGGTGGTGAACCAATGAACAAGCGAAGTAATCTAACCTGCCCATCTGACCAGGCAAAAATCTCTACCAATGCCTGATGTAGGCAAAAGGATTTTCTTGTAAGCTGAAGCCAGCATTGTTTTTTGTAAAATGATCTGTTTTTGAATTCCGATCGAATGGAATCATGAGGAAATAAAAGGAGAGAAAAATCATGCATACCCAAGCTGCGGTAGCAAAAAAAGAGCCGCTGCTCAACAATACGCTGAAATTATTCATGACAGCCATGGTGCTGGCCAATATCGCCGGTAACATGTATGGCTCTTTGTTACCTTTGTACCTCAAAGACCTGAATGCCAGCGTGGTTCAGGTGGGCTTGTTCTTCACCTTGTCCCGCATCATCCCGCTGGTGCTGCAAATCCTGGGTGGGTGGATTTCCGATACCCTGGGACGTTTGCGCAGCATCGCCATGGGCAGTGTCGCTGGCGTACTTTCTTACTTTGGACTGATCTTGGCCCCAACCTGGCAGTGGGTTCTGTTTGGGGAAGGTCTCGGTGCGGTGACCCGCTCTTTGATCGGCCCCAGCTTCAGTGCCTTCATCGCCGAACAATCCTCTGAGCATAACCGGGCCCGCGTCTTCGGTGTCACCGAGAGCATCTTCATGCTTGTGGTCATCATTGGCCCCCCGCTGGGTGGCTGGCTGGCAGATGTTTATGGTTTCAAGATCATGCTGATCTGTGCCGGTCTGCTCTATTCGGTGGCCGCGGTGATCCGCATCGGGATGGCCCGAGTCGCCGCCCGAGGTGACGAAGCCAACCCGGAGAAATTATCGCTGTCCAACTTGAAGGGTAAACTCGGCGCCATGACCGGAATCCTCTTGGCGGGCGGCGTGTTGACCTGGATTTTGATCACTGATGGCGTTCGTGATATTGCCTTCACGATGTCCTTCACGCTTGAAGCCCTCTATCTGGAAGAGGTCGGCGGCCTGAAGCTACGCCAAATCGGCTTGCTCAGTTCCGTGTTTGGGATTTTCAATATGGCCACGACGATCCCCGCCGGAAAACTGGCTGACGAAAAGGGCGAGCGCATTGCCATCGTGGGCGGCTTCTCGATGATCACGATCGCTCTGGTCATCTTCCTGAACGTGTTCACCTTCTGGGGCTATGTTTGTGCCTGGGCAGCCTTCGGTGTCGGTGTTGGTCTGATGTCACCGGCCTACCAATCTCTGATTAGCAAAGTCGTCCCTGACCATCTGCGCGGAACCGCCTTTGGGTTGCTGCACAGCAGCCTGGGCCTGTTCTCGATGCCCGCTCCGGCGATCGGCGCCCAACTGTGGGAGACTTTCAGCCCGCAAACGCCTTTTGCCATCACGGCGGTCGTCTCGTTCCTGACGATGATCCCGGCCTGGTTCAAGTTCAAGCTTACCGATGAGGACAAAGCAAATGGAAATGGTGACGGTGCTGCCTCTGAAAAAGCTATTCAAAAAACCTGATGTAAGAAAGATATCAAATCAAACGAAGAGCGAGTAAGTATAGGAACCGCGTTACCTTTGGCAACGCGGTTCCTTGGACACCTTTTACCATGCAATCACGCACCAAAACGGAGAAAAACATGTCTACACCCAAAACCTTAACCATTCCCGAGGCTCCGAATATCCCCGGCTTGGCATTTCGTTATTTTCGCGGCGAGTCTGATTACCCCATCATCCTGGATGTGTTCAACGCCTGCAAAGATTGCGATGGTGTTGAGTACACCATGACCCTTGAGAGCATAGCGCATCACTTCGAACACCTGGAACGAAGCGACCCCTTCACCGACATGATCTTCGCCGAAATTGACGGCGAGCCGATCGCCTACACGCGGGTTGGTTGGTACCCGGAGAGCAATGGTGATCATATCTACTATATGCTTGGATGGGTTGTCCCTGCATGGCGGCGCAAGGGAATTGGCACCGCTATTTTGAAGTACAACGAACGCCGCCTGGCTGAGATCGCCGCGGACCATCCGGGCGATGTGTCCAAGTTTTATCAGGGCGATCACGGCGACAAGCAAGTCTCCATAGCAGCCCTGCTCGAGAAAAACAGCTATGAGCAGGTCCGTTGGGAATACGAGATGACCCGCCCCACCGACGCGCCGCTGCCCGATGCGCCCCTTCCCAAAGGGCTCAATGTGCGAATCCCCACAGAAGAAGAACACTACGAAGCGATCTTCTGGGCAGATAATGAAGCCTTTCGCGATCATTGGGGGCATACCGAAGCTACACAAGAGGGTTATCAGCGCTGGCTTTCCGATCCGGTCACCTTCCAGCCTGAGTTGTGGAAAGTGGCCTGGGACGGCGATCAAGTCGCCGGGATGGTGCTCAATTTCGTCAACGAAGAGGAAAACCGGGAGTACGAGCGCCAGCGTGGTTATACTGAGTTCATCTCGGTGCGACGACCCTGGCGTCGCCAAGGTGTGGCCCGTTCGCTGCTTGTCCAGAGCATTGAGATGTTCCGCGAAATGGGCATGGAAGAAACCGCCCTCGGTGTGGATACGCTCAACCCCAATCACGCTCTCAATTTATATGAAGGAGTCGGCTACCAGATCAATCGCAAATCGACGAATTGGCGCAAGCCATTGGAGTAACCATCATGAAGAACACTGAACTACCGCCGCACTTCACCGCTCGGTATGGCACCCCCGACGATATTCCCACAGCCGTCGAGCTTTTCAACCGCTTCTCGCAGCACTACCTTGGTGTACGCGATGTCGAAGTTGATGATGTCAAAAATGAATGGACGATGCCCGGATTCAATCCCAAAACGGATACTCGTCTGGTTTTCTCTCCGGAAGGGAGCCTGGTTGGTTATGTCGAAGTCTGGATGAACGAGACGCCTCTGGTGCATCCCTGGGTATGGGGGCGAGTCGATCCTGATTTTGAACGCCAGGGCATCGGCACCTACTTGATGGTCTGGGCAGAGGGACGCGCCCGCGAGGCGCTCTCAAAATCTCCCCCGGAGCTGCGAGTCGCCTACCGAACCGGTTGTTACACCGGCCTGGAGCCTTGTGCTCGCTTGATGCAATCGTTGAATTTGCCCCTGATCCGGCACAGCTTTCGCATGCGCATCGAGCTGGATTCCGCTCCCCCTGAGCCCGTCTGGCCCGAGGGCATCACTGTGCGAACACCGAATGATGCCTACTCCGAGATTGAAGCCCTCTACCAAGTCGACGACGAAGTCTTTCAGGATCACTTTGGCTACGTTCAGCAACCGTACGAGCAAGGATTGGCCCAATTCCGACATCACTTTGCCGAGAACGAAGCCTATAACGACCCCTCTCTGTGGTTCATGGCCATGGATGGCGATGAAATTGCCGGAATTTGTCTCTGCCGTAAGTACGGCTATGAAGACAAGCAGGGCGGCTATATCTCCAGTCTGGGTGTGCGAAGACCGTGGCGCAGACGTGGCATCGGATTGGCCTTACTGCAACACGCTTTTGGAGAATACTACCGTCGTGGCTATCACAGCGTTTCCCTGGGCGTGGACGCCGAAAACTTGACCGGCGCGCTGCGGCTTTACAAGAAAGCGGGGATGCACGTTCACCGCCAGTTCGATCTCTACGAGAAGGAACTTCGCCCAGGGAAAGAAATTAGTGTAGAATCGTTGCAGTGATGTTCATTATGGATCGTTCGCCACGCTTTATCAATCCGGTGGGGCGTGGTGAGCAAATGCGGAGGTGCTATGACGATCAAAGCGGTGATTTGGGACTTGGGCGGTGTGATCCTTCGGACGCATGATTATGCCCCTCGCCGGGAATTAGCGGCGAGATTTGGGATCGACCGTGCCGAGCTAGAGGAGACTATTTTTGCGGATGGGATCAGCGATCAGGCCCAGCGCGGCGAAATCACCACACAAGAATTGTGGGAGTTTGTGGGGCGTAAATACGATTTAGCTCCCGATGCGCTGCAAGCGTTTATGGAGAAGTTTTGGGCGGGGGATCGCGTGGACCATGATTTGGTCGATCAGATTCGCTCGTTGCGCGATGAGTACGTCACCGGCTTGCTCAGCAACGCCTGGGATGATTTGCGCGATTTCATCGTCCACGAGTGGGAGATCGACGATGCCTTCGATGACATCACCATTTCGGCGGAGGAAGGAGTCGCCAAGCCGGATGCCCGCATCTACGAGATTGCCCTGGAACGGGCCGGCGTGGAACCTGAGCAGGCTGTCTTTCTTGATGATATGGAACGGAATATAGACGCCGCCCGGCGCGTAGGCATGCACGGGATCGTTTTTCGGAGCCCGGAACAGGCCACACAAGCGTTGTGGCAGCTTTTGAATCGGGACTGAATCCTGTCCCCTGGTCCCTAACCCCCTGTGAGTGAGTCTGTTGATCTGCCCCTTCTTCAACCGGTGCGATCACGTTTCTTTTTAGCCGTATAGAGCCGTTGGTCGGCGGAATCCATCAAGGCTTTCAAGGACTTTCCGTCTTTCGGGTAAGTGGCACAGCCAAAAGAGATTGTCACGGATAGGGTTTCCTCCCCTACGGGGAATGTGAAGGATCGGACGGCTTCTTCAAGCCTGGCAGCGATCTGATGGGCGGCTTCGGCGTTGGTTTCAGGCAGTAAGAGCGCAAATTCGTCCCCACCATAGCGGACCAGAAAATCCATGCTGCGCAGAGATTGTTTCATCCGGTTTGACAACTGTTGGAGAAACTCGTCGCCGGTGGGATGGCCATAGCGGTCATTGATCGCTTTGAACTGGTCTATGTCGATGATGACCAGGCTGAAATTGTGATTGTAGCGCAGAGAACGGTGCAGTTCTTTCTCGAATTGCTCCTCCAGCGCTCGCCTATTGGGAAGCCCGGTCAACGTGTCCGTGTGTGCTTGTTGATCGACCAGGTTGTGCAGGCGGGCGTTTTCGATAGCGACGGCAGCCTGATCTCCCAGCAAGCGCAGAAAGCGGATTTCGTCCTCCGAGAAGGCGTTTGTCTCCGGGTGGGCTAGAGTCATCACGCCGACAATACGATCCCCGAACTTGAGCGGCAACCCGATGATCGAGCCTTGCCAGCTTTTAGGTGCTGTTTCGAAAAGGGGATGGTCTTGTATGTCGTCTACTTTGATCAGTTCTCCCCGGCGGGCAGTGGTATCGGTGAGTCCCCCGGGCCTGGGGTGAGCAAAAACCGAGCCCTGTTTGCCATCGGCCCACAATGCTGCCCCAAACTCCAGCTTATCGTCTTCGTATAAAAAGATGTGGGTATTCAGCGCTTTGTCGATGATCTCGAGGGTGAATTCCAGCAAGGTGTCGAGCACTTTGTGCAAATTCAAGCTTGATGTCAGCGTAATGCTGGCCAACCGCAGCGTTTCCAGTTCTTTGAGACGCTGTTGGGCATCTTCGTACAAATGTGCCCTGTTGATGGCGATACCGGCATAATTAGTGAACAAACGTGCCAGCACAATTTGGAATTGCGAAAATTGGCCCTTCGAGTCGGCTTTTGTATTTTCAGTAATGCCGATCAATTCTCCGCCACTGAAGACAGGTAAAATCAGAATGGCCCGAGCGTCCAATTCATCCAGACAGGCGCGTTCATGCGGGGATAGATCGGGGTCATCCCGATGGAATTGAAGGTAACGCTCACTCCGTGCGATTTGATTCAGTTCGGCGGGATCACAAATTAGTTGGTCGAAGGTTGTTGGGGGAGACTGAAATTTTGCTTGGAGTGTGCCGCAGGTCGCCAAGGGATTGAATTGCTTGCTGCGCGGAATCCATTCCAGGTAAACACATCCATCTGCTTCGGTCAATTTCATCATCTGCCAGATCACCAGCAGAGCAATTTCTTCCAATTCCACCACTCTCGAAACCAACGAGACGGCTTCGAGAAGCTGTAAAATCCCTTGCACCCAGACTTGATTTCGTTGCGGAGGAGGGCTATCTAGAAAAACGCTGACAACTTGCTTTTTTAAAGCCTCAAGCCTGAGCATTTCTTTGTTAGAAATGTCTGTGTCTTGCAAGTAGGCGAGCAGGGGTTGTATGTTATTTTCGTTCAGCATAGGATTTGGCACCTGGTTTGGATAGAATTGCTCAATCAAGTATCATAGCGTGCCAACAGGTTCGCTCGACAGGGATAGGTTTGAATTTGGATAGCGATGAGGGCAGAAGTAGCAGTGCCGCGTCGAGTGGCTTATCCTTCGGCACGTTCTAGTGTCAGCAACCAGGCTTTTCGATCTGACCCTCCGCCATAGCCATGTAAGGAACCGTCCGCGCCGATGACGCGATGACATGGGATGATAATAGGGATCGGGTTGGTCGCCTGGGCCCGGCCTACCGCTCGGGCTGCGCCGGGCTTCTCAATAGCAGCAGCAATGTCTCCATAGGAGCGGGTTTCACCATAGGGAATTGCGTAGGTGGCCCGCAAGGCCTGTTCTTGAAACGGTGACATCACCGACCAATCGATAGGCAAATCGAACGCTTTGATTTCCCCGGCAAAGTACGCTTGTAGTTGCTGTTCGACTTCCCTGCCCAGTTCTGCGGCCCCTTCTGAGATGGCCTCCGGATCATGTCCCAACATTGAAATGAATGTTTCCCGGCTTGTATCCAGGGCGAGTGCTACCAGGCCGTGTTGATTCACTGCCACCCAGATCGGGCCTAAAGGGGTCGGAGCGACTTGGTGAATAATAATCTCTTTTGAGTTTGATTGCGATTTCATCACTTATCTGCATTATACCAGGGATTACTTGGGACCGAGATAACAAAAAAGGAAGGAGCAGCGGGCTCCTTCCTCACAGAGGGTTCCGTTGAAGAGATGGGGACTCGGCTTGATTGCGTTACCGCTTATCGCAGCGATTCCAGAAACCGGCCGACAACCTGGGCGAACGCCTGTGGCCGCTCTTCGAAGGCGAAGTGGCTGGCGTCCTCGATGACCTCGAATTGTGCGTTGGGAAACGCCTGGGCGTAGATGCGGCTGGCCTCTTCCGTTTGGAGATCATCGGTGCCGTGGATGACCAGCACCGGCGCGGTCACATCTTGCAGGGCAGCGCGGTAATCGTGCCGTCGTCCCATGCTCATGTACATTGCCCAAACCATCCAGCCGCCTGCTTGATCTTGCTCGGGCGGCGACGTTTTCATCGCGGCCTGATAGTAATCGCCGAATTGCTCTTGCAGGGCAACCAGATCTGCCTCCGATTTGGCGAAGAGATCTTTGAAGTTGAAGTACTCGTCCATATAAGCGTCGTATTCCGCCAGCCTGTCTTCCGGTAGCTGCGCCCGCACGGATGCGAACAGATCGTCACCCTCTTGGGGCATCACCAGGACATCCGCCGGGGCGATCAGGATCAGGCCATCAACGTGCTCGGGGAATTCGGCTGCGTACAACGAAGCCAGAAAGCCGCCAAAGGAATGTCCTATCAGGGTCAGTTTTTCTTCTCCCAAGATGCGGCGGATGCGCTCGATATCGGCGATCTGGGCGCTGAGGCCCAAGGTGCTTTCCAACATCTGGGTGTTCTCGTAATAGTTTTTGGATTCAAAGGTGTCGATCGGGCGGCTGGATTGGCCGCAACCGCGCTGGTCGTAGTAGTGGAACTGGTAATCGTCCGTCAGCGCCGCCAGGCCCGAGATCGGCTTGGTGAAGGGGTAGCCCGGCCCTCCATGGATGACGAGCACGTTCTCGCCCGTCCCCTCGGAGAAATGATGCAGTTGCATGTCGGGAGCCACCTGCCAAACAGATGGATCGTCCGGTTGTTCCGGCGGACCCAGCGGGGAGCGCAGATTTTCACCTTTGCGCACCATCCCCGGTTGGTAGAGCGGTTTGTTCATAAAGTACCAGAAAACGCCAGCCACGAGGATGACGACGACAAGCAGGACAGCGATGATGATCAAAATGACTTTGCTCATGATTTTTCTCCTTGGATATCAAAGAGGAGGGAGGGGAGACAGTTCCCTCTCCCTCCAACGGATTCGATTTGCTATTCTTTCGTTACCGGGATTTGAATCTCGGTAACGTAGTTGGACGTATCGTCACCGGACTCAGGGCCTTGGATGTAGACTTCGCGAGGCGCTCCGGCGATGTTATAGCTGTTCTCTTCGACCCATGTCATCACTTGTCCATAGGAGCCGCCGATGGTTTCATAGCTCCCTTTGTGAATGATGCAGGCCATGTTCTCGACGGCGGGCAATTGGCGGGACTTGACCCGCTCTCCCGAGGGGACTTCTCCTGAAACCGGTATCGCCACCTCGACGTCGACGTCTTTCTCCCGGAATTCCTCATCGTGGTAGATGCCGATGGGCGGACCGATTGGTTTGATCCGCTGGCTTCCCAGATAGGCGAAAGCTTCTCCGAAGAGTTGGTCGAAATGACCATAAGAAGGGATGATCTCCCGAACGGAGAGCACCGCTTGGGCCGGGACCTTTTTGAGTGCGATTTCTTGCGCAGGCATTTGTTCCTCCTGTTCGATTTGTCTCAGCATTTGCTCCACTCGGGCCAGTCGGGCCTGCTCCTCTTTGAGCTGGTCTTGAATCTCGACCTGTTTGAGCCGCAACATGCCCCGGATTTGGTCTGGTGGCAGGTCGTCGTCGATCAACAGGCTGATTTGTTCCAGGGCGAGCCCCAGTTCTTTCAAGGCCAGGATGCGGTTGAGCCGGGGCAGTTGGCTGGCCGAGTAGTAGCGGTAATTGGTGAAGCGGTCCACTTCTGCCGGCTTGAGCAGACCGATCTTGTCGTAGTAGCGCAACGTCTTCACCGTTACATGGCTGAGTTTTGAAAATTCTCCGATTTTGAACACGTTTCACCTCCGCGCAGGGTTTGGATTGGATCAGAAGGCCTTCGATGATCAGATTATAAGCTCTCCTCTAAGAGGAGAGTCAAGATCATGTTTCACCTTTATCGCTACGTCTTCCGAAAGCCAGAAGGGTTAAGATATAATTAATCAAGGTTTTGATTTCTAGGCACAGGAGTATACGATGGCCGAAGCGACAACAGCAGTCAAACAAATAGAACAAGAATTGCAACGACAAGAAGCGTTGCGGGCAGTCGATCTCGACGACCCGTCGCTTTATATCAACCGCGAGTTGAGCTGGTTGGAGTTCAACAACCGCGTCTTGGAAGAAGCCTTGGACCCCAGCCACCCCCTCCTGGAGCGGGTCAAATTCTTGTCGATTTTTTCTAGCAACCTGGACGAATTCTTCATGATCCGCGTTTCGGGCTTGCGGCGCCAATTGGAAGCAGGCGCTCTGGAAACTCCGCCAGATGGCATGACCCCCTTCGAGCAGCTTGCCGCCATTCGTCGGCGCCTGCTGCCC
>CAZXXW010000019.1:0-8786 GCA_964644835.1 uncultured Anaerolineales bacterium | reverse complement strand
TAGACCATATCCACGGCGACCTGCCGCAGGAGAAGCGCACCCGCGCGATGGCGAAGTTCCGGGAGGGCGAGCAGCTTGCCGCCATTCGTCGGCGCCTGCTGCCCAAACTGGAAGAGCAATACACTTGCTGGAAGGAAGACCTGCTGCCTAAGCTCCGTGAGCAGGGGCTCAAAATCCTTTGCTATCAGGATTTGAAAAGCAAGCAAAGGAAGCTGTTGCGCAAATATTTCAAAAAAGAAATCTTCCCCACGCTGACCCCGCTGGCCTTCGATCCGGGTCGGCCTTTCCCTCACATCTCTAATTTGAGCATCAACTTGGCCGTGTTGGTCCATGATCCCGTTCATGGTCAACGTTTTGCCCGCTTGAAGGTGCCTCAGATCTACCCTCGCTTGTTACCGATTCCCAGCGAAGAGACCGCAGATGAATTTGAAGAGTTGGGCTTATCCCAAAATAATCCCGATAACTTCGTCTGGATCGAAGATGTGGTCAAGGCCAACCTGGACATGCTCTTTCCCGGCCTGGAAATTATTGCGGCTTATCCCTTCCGAGTGACCCGTGACGCCGATCCCGAAATCGAGGAGGATGAGGCTTCCGACTTGCTCGCTGCCATCGAGGAGAGTGTGCGTGAACGTCAATTTGGCTCGGCCGTCCGCCTCGAGATCGATAACTCCATGCCGCAGGATGTTTGTGATATTTTGCAGTCGAACCTCAATGTCGAGTCGTACCAGGTTTATAACGGTGATGGGCCGATTGGGTTGGGCGATGTGATCGAGTTGATGCGCATCAACCGCCCCGATTTGAAAGATGCGCACTTCAAGCCCTTTGTGCCCCCCTCCCTGGCCACCGAGGAGGATATTTTTTCGGTGATCAGCCGCAAGAATATTTTGCTCTATCATCCCTATAACAGCTTCGATCCGGTGGTCAGGTTTGTTCACGATGCCGCCACGGATCCGCAGGTGCTGGCCATCAAGATGACCCTCTATCGAGTGGGGCCAGATTCTCCCGTTGTTGATGCCCTGATGAAAGCGCGCGAGAACGGCAAACAGGTCGCTGTGCTGGTTGAGCTGAAAGCACGCTTTGACGAAGAGAACAACATCGTCTGGGCAAGAGCGCTGGAGCATGCCGGGGTTCACGTCGTCTACGGCCTTTTGGGGTTGAAAACTCACGCCAAAATTTGTCTCGTCATCCGCCAGGAAGACGACGGCATCCAACGGTACAGCCATCTGGGCACAGGAAACTATAACGACGTCACCGCCCGCACCTACGCCGACCTGGGCTATTTCACCAGCGATAAGCATATCGGCAAGGATTTATCCGAACTTTTCAACGGCCTGACGGGCTATTCCCGCGAGGTCGAATACCGTAAATTGCTGGTTGCCCCGGGAACGATGCAGGAGCAAATCATCGAGCGGATCGAACGGGAGATCGAGCAACACAATGAACACGGTGATGGCTACATCGCCCTGAAGATGAATGCCCTTGTCGACAAACGCTGCATCAAGGCGCTTTATCGCGCCTCCCAGGCGGGCGTCAAGGTCGACTTGCAGCCGCGCGGGATTTGTTGTCTCCGGCCAGGCATACCGGGGTTGAGCGAAAACATCACCGTCACCTCCATCGTCGGGCGTTTCCTCGAGCACGCTCGCATCTACTATTTTCGCAATGGCGGTGATGACGAGATTCTCTTGGGCAGCGCCGATTTGATGCCCCGCAATCTCTACCGCCGGGTGGAAACCTTGTTCCCTGTCGAAGACGAAGGCATCAAAGCCTCGATCCGCGACGACATCCTCGCTATTCACCTGCGCGATAATGTCAAGGCCAGGCGGATGCTGCCCGACGGTTGTTACGAGCGGATCCAGCCCGAGAAGGGTGAAGAGCGGATCAGCTCACAGCAATGGTTAATCGAACATCGTGGCATTTGGAATCATGCAGACTAATTTATGAGAATAGCTATTCTTGGGGATATTCATGCAAACCTGCCCGCGTTGGAAGCAGTTCTCGATCATGCTCACGAGCAGGGGGTTGAAGCAATCTGGAACCTGGGCGATTTTGTCGGCTACGGCCCTTTTCCCGATCAGGTCGTCCGGAGCATGCGCGAAGAGGGGGCTATCAGCGTCATCGGCAACGATGATCTCAAAACTTTAGAATTCAAGAAGAAACAAAAGAAATGGCGCCATAAGAAAGCGCTGGACGAGTTTCTAGCCTATCAATGGGCCTACCAAAATCTTTCCAAGCCCAGCCGCAAATATCTCAAAAAGCTTTCCAAGAAAGTGTGGCTGCGCATCGGCGAGTTGGGGATCCTCTTGACCCACGGCAGCCCTGCTTCGATCAAGGATGGCTTGATATCCGACACGCCCGATAAACGGTTGGCAAAACTGGCTTCTTCAGCCGGTGCCGATGTGTTCGTTTGCGGATGCTCTCACCAGCCCTTTTCCCGGCGGGTCAAAAACACGCTTTTCATCAACCCGGGCAGCGTGGGCTTATCTGCAGATGGCGATCCCCGCGCATGCTACGCTGTTTTGGAATTGGACCCTGTTTTGATGCAGGTGGACATCGATCCTGACCTGGATCTCTGTGTTCACCATCATCGAGTTAGGTATGACCTGGAAAAAGCGATCGACGAGATTCGCCGACGCGAGCTGCCCGAGGCTTACGCACAAATGCTGCTGCAGGGCTGCCCCTTGGAACAGGTCAAACGCCATCCGGAAACGTGGCAGGTTCCCGAACCTGAAGAGGGCGATTCGTCATGGTTGGACGTTCCCCTGTTGAAGCACCTCACCCGGAACGATGGTGAGGACGACCAGGTTTTGGACGCCGTCCGCAAGTTGTCGGAAGTTTATACCTACAGCGTCGATCATATCCAACACACCACCGATCTGGTCTTGACTTTGTTCGACGAGTTAGCCCCTCTCCACCGGCTAGGCCCAAGAGAGCGCTTTTGGCTCCGCTGCGCCGCGCTGCTCCATGACATCGGCAAGCCCCAGGGTAACAAGGGCCACCACAAGACCGCCCGGGACATCATCCTGGAAACGCCGCACTTGCCCTTTGAGGCACCTGAACGCAAAATCATCGCTTCGATTGCCCGTTACCATCGCCGCGCCTGGCCGAAGGACAAGCACAATCTTTTCTCCAGCCTGTCGCCGGTTCATCAGCGCACCGTGATTATCCTCGCTTCGATTTTGCGCGTTGGCGACGGGCTCGATTCGCCCCACCGTGGCAACGTCGAATCACTCTCTTGCCGGTTCTCACCCGACGAGATCACAATCAAATGTATGGTCAAGAAGAAAGCCAAAAAAGAGCGTAAACGGGCCTTGCAAAAGGGCAAATTGCTCGAATTTGCTTTCGAGCGCAAATTGTTCATTCAGTGGCATCGCGCCTGACGGCGTTGCCTGTTCCCCACATCCGGCGCGGTCACCAAATTGCAGTATACCAGCGCAAGTACGTCTCCACACGAGCGGCCCAATAGTCTTCGTTGTGAAACCCGGGGGAGAGATGCCACTCGTGGGGAATGCCCTCTTCGACAAGGATAGTTTCAAAGCGTAGGTTTCTTTCCAGATAGGGATCCCCCTCACTTGAATCCAGATAGATGCGCGGGTAATCTCCTTCGGGGATTTGCCCCAGCCAGGCGCGGATTTTCTCCGGCTTGTCGGAGAAAAACACGGGCGCGCTGTGCGCGCCGATGCTGGTGAACAGTTCCCAATTGGATAACCCCACATGGATGGCCCAATTGCCGCCGCGCGAAATGCCGCCTATCGCCCGGTAGGCGCGCTCCGGATATGTTCGGTAGTTTGCGTCCACGTGGGGGATGACGCTCTCAAGCAAGATTTGGGCAAAGGAGCTATTCTCGGGCAGGCTGAAGGCGTCAACTTCCCGTGGCATGACGATCAAAACAGGGGGGATTTCGTCGTTGCTGATTAACTCATTGGCAGCCTGCTCAAGGCCGAGTCGCCGCCATTGATCCCACTGACTCTGGTCATAGGTTTGGCCGTGAAGCAGGTACAGCGCCGGGTAACGTTTTTCGGTTTGTTTGTAACAGGGTGGCAGGTAGATGCGATAATGAACCCCCTCGGGCCAGGCCGTGGCTTCCAACCGTTCGTCGATGACGCGGCCGGCTTGATCCCGGCAGATCAACACCGTCGGCGAGGGAGTCGCTGTCGATGTAGGGGATGGCGTGGAGGTTTCAGTTGGGGCGGGGGGAGATGGCGTCTCCCTTGGGGGACGGTGCTGTGTAACGGTAGCGGGAGCCTCTGACGGGCTCGCGGGTGATTCCCCTGGGGAACAGGAGCTCAGCCCCAAGAGGAGAATCCAGCCCAACAAGAGAATCCGGACGCGGCTCAATTTTCCTCTGACTCTTGTTCTTCTGGCTGGGCGTCGGCATCCGCTCCCAGTCCGAGGTCGACCGATTCTTCCATCTGAATCTGGCCGCGCAAGAAGGCACCCTCTTCGGTCGAGAACGATTCGGTGATCACATCTCCCCAGACGCGGCCCGATTTGCGAATCTCGACTTTCTTGGCGGCGACGTCGCCGCGCAGGGCACCGGCGACGATGACGGTCTCGGCGTGGACGTGTTCGCAGGTCACCCGGCCCGTCTCGCCGACGACGAGCATGCCGTCGAGGGTGATATCGCCTTCGAAGGCGCCCTCGACGCGCACGCCGCCCTTGCCGCGGATCGCCCCGTGCCAGGCAATCCCGCTGCCCAACACGGACGTAACCCGCGCCGCTGGAGCGGGAAGATCTTCTTTTGGTTGTGGTGGCGTTTCGTCTTTTTTCTTGAACATGATGGTCAGTTTGCTCTCTCAGTCCCCGTCGCGCGGCGCGGGGACGCCCAAGATATTGAACCCCGAATCGACGAAGACGATTTGTCCGCTGGTTTTGGCCGCCAGATCGGAGCACAGGTAAACGGCAGACTTGCCGACATCCTCGGGGGTGATCTCTTCTTGCAAGGGGGCGAAATCGGTAAATTGGCGGTACATTTTCTTGAACCCGGAGACGCCCATCGCGGCCAGGGTGCGCACCGGCCCCGCCGAGATCGCGTTGACGCGGATATTTTGGGGACCGAAGTCATAGGCCAGATAGCGGACGGAGGCCTCCAGCGCCGCTTTGGCCACACCCATGATATTGTAATTGGGTGTCACTTTCTCGCCGCCGTAGTAGGTCATCGTCAGCAGCGCGCCGCCGGGCCGCAGCATGGGCTGAAAAGCCTGGGCCAAGGCGGTGAAAGAGTACACGCTGATGTCCATCGCCAGACGAAATCCCTTTCGGCTGGTATTGTAATAAGGCCCGGAGAGTTCGTCCCGGTCGGCGAAGCCGATCGAATGGACCAGAATATCGATCTCGCCGAAAGCGTCTTTGGCTTTGGCGGCGATAGCGTCGATCTCTTCGTCGCTGGAGACGTCACAAGGCTCCACGAAGGAGACGCCGATTGATTCGGCCAGTGGTTTGACGCGGCTTTCTAAGGCTTCTCCGGCGTAGCTGATGCCCAGTTCAGCGCCGTGTTGGTGAAATGCCTGGGCGATGCCCCAGGCGATCGAGCGTTTGTTGGCGACGCCAAAAATGAGCGCTGTTTTTCCTTCCAATAATTCCATGACTCTCTCCTTATGAAGTAAAACTAGAACACGGACTGCACAGATTTACGCTGTTTTTTCGTTTGATGAGGAAACCAGGAAAACAGGAAGAGAAATTCGAGGTTTTCTGGTTTCCTAAGAAATCTCTGTCGCTCAAGGCGTTGTTGACGATTATCTTTTGTTTTCAATCCGCGAATATCCGCCTGATTCGCGCCATGCGCGTGCAAGTCCAAGCATGGCCAAGCAATTCAACTTTTTAGCTTGAATCGCCAAGGAATCGAGCGCCACGGTTCGGGGACGCTGTCGATTCCGACGCGCGGACCTGTGGTCACATCTCTGTCCGGGACACGTTCACCGGCTTCAACGAAAAGCTGCGCGTCCGGGATGCAAAGATCGGCCTTGTTGAAGCGTTTGTCGATGTCCAAAGCCTGGGTCAACTTGGCCGGCCCATTGGTCCACTCCGAGCGGGGGCGACCGTCTCGACGCCGGGCGATGACCTCTAATCCCTCCGTCGGTTCCAACCCGCGGATCAAGACCGCGGCGGGCTTGCCCTCGGCCTCGGTGACGAAATTGAGCAGCCAGTGGATGCCGTAATTGAGGTAAACATAGGCGTGCCCCGGCGGGCCGTACATCACCTCGGTGCGGGGAGTCATCCCGGAGCGGGCATGGCAGGCGAGATCTTCTTCGCCGCGGTAGGCTTCGGTTTCGGTGATCGTGCCGGCAAGGCGCCGGCCATCCTCAAGACGGACCAGGCGGATGCCGAGCAGGTCACGGGCTACGTTGATCGTGTCGCGATTGAAAAAATCGCGCTGCAATTGCTTTGAGGCCATCAGATGATTAAGATGATGGTGCTGCTTCTCTTTTGAAACGTGGGTCCCTTTCAAGGGTCAAACGCAACCCGGTCGCTAGAGAGATTTCTGGTTCGTAATCGAGTTTTTCCCGTGCCAGGGACAGGTCAGCACACATCCGGTTGACACCGGAGTCGCTGCGCGGATTGTAGATGATTTTGGCATCACTTTCGGTGACATCTGCAATCAAGTGCGCCAACTCGCCCACGCTGGTCTCGGTCCCGCTGCCGATGTTGATCACCTGCCCATCGACCGTTGGGGCCGTGGCAGCCGCGATCATCCCCTCGACGACGTCATCGACGAAGACGTAATCGCGCGTCTGTTTGCCGGAGCCATGGACAACAAGTGTTCCGTTGCCGATGGCTTGTTTCAAAAAATTGGGGATCACGGGGGGATGAGAAGGGGGCAAATGTTGGCCGGGGCCATAGGCGTTGAAGACGCGCAGACTGACGGTTTCGATGCCCCACAACTGGCCGATCGTGCGGACGTAATATTCGGAGGACAGTTTCGAGACGGCATAGGGCGAATCGGGGTTGGGGGGCAGGTTTTCATGCAGGGGCTGCTGTTCTTGTTTGCCATAAATCGCCCCCGACGAGATGAAGACGACCCGCCGAACGCCGACATCGCGCATCGCTTCCATCAGACTGACCGTGCCGCCCACGTTGGCCGCGTTGTATTCGCGCGGGTAGAGTATCGATTCGGACACCGATACGCGCGCGGCGAGATGGTAAACGCAATCCACCTCTTGAAGCAGGGTCCATAGTTTCGGTCGGTCGTTGACATCCCCGCGGGTGAAATGAATCGCCTCATCCAAGGCCTGGGGATTGCCCGTAGAAAGATCGTCCAGGGCGCGAACATTGTGTTCTGCGCCCGCTAATCTGTTCGCTAAAGCTGAACCGAGAAAACCGGCTGCACCGGTGATTAGAAAATTCATCATGCCTTCCAAAAGTCTATTGCGGATTGAGATTATAGCACGAGTGGGCCCATCCAAGAAAAAAGGTTGTCAAAAATCAAAATTTTGGCGATTGGAGCTTCTTTTATAAATCGAGCCAGTCTTGTATAATGTGGCCCGATGAAAAAGACTACAATTTTATTCTTGATAATTTTCTTGGCGTTGCTCGGATTCGCCTTCCCGGTGGTGGCTGCTCCCCAGACGCAGGCGACGCCCTTTCCCACACCGACGCCTGGTCCCGATGGCCGGATCATTTACATCGTCCAGCCGGGGGATACCCTCTGGCGGATTGCTGCCATCGCCGACCTGTCCATTGAGCAGTTGCGTGCCCTCAACGACCTCACCCCGGAAGATGCCATTGCACCAGGGGATGAAATCTTCCTCGGAGTCGGCGGCCCGGCCACGGCTGTCCCGCCCGCTCAACCGACGGTAACGCCTACGCCCGTTGGCCCCACCCCGACGCCCGAAATTGGTTATGGCACCATTTGCGTGATCCTCTATCAGGACATCAACGGCGACGCCATCCGGCAGGAGGAGGAGCCATCCCTGCCCCGGGGGGCGATCAGCATCATCGGCGCGGGGGGTGACGTCTCCATTACCCATGAAACGGAACGGGGCTTTGAGCATTTCTGCACCGACGAGCTGGGACGGCAACTGGAAGAGGGGCAATACAATGTCACCGTGGCCATCCCCGAGGGCTACAACCCGACAATGGGCTTGAGCGAAGTTGTTACCCTGGGCAAAGGTGAAGAAATTTACCTTGATTTCGGCGCCCAGCCTAACTCTGAAACCCTCTCCAAGGCGCCCGCCCCGGTGGGAACGGGAAAATCGCCCTTGATGGGCATTCTTGGGGCTTTGCTTTTGCTCGGTGGAATCGGCTTGGGGGTTTACGCAGCTATCTTTCGTAGGCGCTGAAGCGTCTTTTCTATAGGAGTTACGCAGTTCATATAAAATTCCACCGCTGAGACACGGAGTGCGCAGAGATTTGATTAAAAAGAGACAAAAACGGTGCTTTTCTCAGCGTTTACCCAAGGTATGCAAAGCGTCTGGGTCTCGGCGGTAAATTTGGCTTCATGTGCCGTAAGTCCTGTTCTATATAGGACTTACGCAGTTCGCCGATTGAGCCCGTCGAAATCAGCGAACTGTGATTGAAAACTGCATCGATCAAAATTATTCGTACCCATGGGGGTGATCGCGGTGCCACCGCCAGGCGCTGGCGACGATCTCTTTCAGATCGGTGATTTGCGGCTGCCAGCCGAGTTCGCGCTGGATTCGCTCCGAGGAGGCCACCAGCCGAGGGGCATCCCCGGGACGGCAAACAGTATGCGACTTGTGTCTTTGAGCCACCATCGGCCCGTCCGCGCTCAAAATCCGCTGGAAATGGCTATCCCGTTCAGCTTTGCGGGTTATGGCAATCACATCGAC
>CAZXXW010000018.1:0-30969 GCA_964644835.1 uncultured Anaerolineales bacterium | reverse complement strand
AGCACAAACCAGTGTTTATGATAAGTGATGTTACCTTTCTCGTCGACCACACGCATCCCCAGCGCCCTGGAAGTACCTCTCTGGCGTTCCCATTTTCTTTCAATTGTTTCTTGTTGAGGGATTTGTGGAATCGCCTCGGTTTCACGTTCAACAGGTTCGAGCATGTTTCGGATCGAGGTGCGCAAGGCATTCAACTTTGCTTTTTCCGCCTTGGTTCGTTCCCGTTTGATCAAACGCTCGATCAAATCAGCCATTTGATCGGGCTTACCAGCTTGGGTCATCTTTACCTGGCCGGTGAACGTTTTGACAGTGACATCACCATAATCGAGAATCCGGCCCAGGAAATCCGTATCCACTTTTACAGCTTGAATAGCAGATATGGGCGGTTCGTGGCGGCTGTCACTGGCAAGTAGCTCGTTTTCCAACCAGACGACCCGTTGGCTGGTGACAATGAAGTAATCATTACGCCAATCGTAAAATTCCCACAAGAGCCATAGCAATGTTCCAATTACGGAGAGAGGAAACAGATAAGCCAAAAAATCTACCAAGACACCACTAGCCCTCACCAAGACAACCAACAACCACACACAGAAAACAAAGGCCAATAACGGCAAAAAGATGTCCTCGATCAAGGCAATCACATGCCTGCGTTTGATCAGATAGATCACTTCACCATCAAGGAGCCAATCGAATTTGAGCCGCTGGGCTCGTCTATGGGTATCCGCGATCGCCGATAGAAAAAGCTTTACCTTTGTACAGTTCTGGATCATCCAATTGAAATCTTGCTCGTCGAGGTAGAAAAGGGTGGTTGGTTCCAAAGTTTTGACGCTCGCGTTGCGATAATCTTTATATAAAAGCCCCTCCTCGCCAAAATGGTCACCCGGTTCCAATATCCCCGAATCCGTTGGGGTTTCTATTTCCTTACGCCAAAATTTCACACGCCCATCGATGATAACGTAAAATCTATCTGGGACATTGCCTTCCGAGAAGATAAGTTCATTTGCGGGCAGTCTTTTTTCACCCATCCGCTTAGCAATTTTGGCAATATCATCATCGCTTAATTTGGCAACAAGCGGACATTGTTTGAGAAGTTCGACTTTTTTTTCTAATTCGAGTGCCATAAGCCTATTGTAGCATAGCAACTGCACGCTTTTCGGATGGTGAGTAGGTCTAAGCGCTGGCTGGACTTGTGCAGATGTGATAACATACCATCGTTCTACTGGAGCGCCATCGCAACGGCGCCAGCGATTTTGCCATCATTGGTAATTGGATTTTAACACGAATTGAGATAACTGAATCGAGTTTAGCCTCGCTTTTTGATCGCATTTCTATGTTTGCGAGATGAACTTTCCTGCCAGAGAAACTTTTCCAAGTTTAATGTCTAGCACAGATGAGGAGCAATAGATATGCCTATTAATTTTGGGACGGACGGTTGGCGCGCGGTCATCTCCGACACGTTCACCTTTCACAACTTGCGCCTGGTTGTCCAGGCGATTGCCGATGCAATCCAGTCGGGCGATTGGCAGGTGGATCAATCCACCCGCCGGAGTATTGACCCCAACAAGATCGTCGTCGGGTTCGACACCCGCTTTCTCTCCGATCGTTATGCTGGTGATGCTGCCCGCGTCCTGGCGGCAAACGGTTACACGGTCTTTTTATCCCAAGCGGATGCACCCAGCCCGGCAATTTCCTACGCGGTGCGACATCTTGGCGCTATCGCTGGCCTGGTGATCACCGCTTCCCATAACGCGCCCCGCTACAACGGAATCAAGCTCAAAGCCGCTTACGGCGGATCAGCCCTGCCGGAACAATGCCGTCGGGTGGAAATCTATCTGAACGATAACGAGGAGCGCGGCCGCGGCCCCAACATGATGGACTGGAATCAAGCGCGCAAGTTGGGCATGATCGAACGCTTCAACCCGATTCCGGCTTATTACGATCATCTCCGCACCCTGATCGACTTCGATAAGATCGCCGAAAATCCCCCTCGGGTGATCGTCGATTCTATGCACGGCTCGGGACGCGAGATCGTCAAGGGCATCTTGAAAGGAACCGGCTGCGAAGTCCAAGAGATCCGCGGAGAGATGAACCCCGGCTTTGGCGGCACCCATCCCGAGCCGATCGAACGCAACCTCAGCGCGTTGGCCGGCGCGATCAGCACCGGGATTGGCGATCTCGGCGTGGCCAGCGACGGCGATGGCGACCGCATCGGCGCCATGGACGGACGGGGCAACTTTGTCGACCCCCACAGAATTATGGCCCTGGCGCTGCGCTATCTCGTCGAAGAGCGCGATTGGCGCGGGCCAGTCGTCCGGACTGTCTCAACAACCCGGATGATCGACCGGTTGGCAGCCAAGTATGACCTGCCGGTCTACGAGACCCCTGTCGGCTTCAACCACATCGCCGATCACATGCTCAAAGAGGACATTCTCATCGGCGGCGAAGAATCAGGCGGCATCTCCTTCCGCGGCAACATCCCCGAGGGAGACGGCTCCCTAATGGGCTTGCTGCTCATCGAAATGGTCGCCGCCTCCGGCATGTCGCTTTACGAACTCGTTCAAAGCCTGCTTGAAGAGGTTGGCCCCGCCTTCTACGAGCGTGACGATTTGCGCCTCAGCCATCCGGTAGCCAAAAATCGCATGGTCCGACTTTTGCTGGAAGAGGCGCCCGATCATATCGGCGGCGAATCGATCACCAATATGCATTCGATAGACGGCGTCAAATACATCATGGCCGATGACTCCTGGCTCTTGATCCGCCCCTCGGGAACGGAGCCGGTCTTGCGGGTTTACGCCGAAGGCCGCACCCCCGAGATGGTCGACTCGCTGCTCTCCTACGGGCGCGAGGTCGCCGCCACGGTAACCTAACCAGGCGACAATCTCGAAGAGAGTCAAAAAAACGTGACGGCCTACTTTCGGCTGTCACGTTTTCAATTTCATCGCCACTGCTCAAGAAACTAAAGCAACTTCTCTCTCAACTTCTTTTCATCCCAGTTGACCACAATCTCGCCGTCGATGTCGAAGGTGGGTGTAATCAGTTTGCCATCGGCCCAGCCGCGCACCTTCTCGGCGGCGTCCATGTGGCGGGTCACATCGACTTCGACATAATCGATATCGTGTTTTGCCAACCAGGCGCGCGCTTTCCGGCAATCGGGACACCACCGGTTGCAATACATGACAATGTTTGCTTCTTCGGGTTCCTTCTCTTCCTCTTCCACCGGTTTGGCCGGTTTTTCCTCCGGTTGAATACGATCCAACTCGGCAAAAAGAACGTCGTTGTCGGGCTGGTCATCAATGTCGTGAATATCGATATATTGAATGATCCCCTCTTTGTCGATGATAAAAATCGCTCGCTCAGACGTGCCATCGGAACGAAAGACACCGTATTTCTTGGCTACTTCGCCATGGGGCCAAAAGTCGCTCAGCAGGGGGTAAGTAATCCCCTCAAGGCTATCGACCCACGCTTTCAAACAAGGTACATGATCTACGCTGATGCCCAGAACCTGGACATTTCTCTCCGCAAACTTGGCATAATCTGCCTCGTAAGACGGAATTTGGTGCGATCAAACCGGTGTCCAGGCCAAAGGGAAAAACGCCAACACGGTGGTCTTTCCCCGCATATCCTTCAAAGTCACATCCTTATCCAGATGGCTGGATAGAGTGAAATCTGGAGCTTTGTCGCCTACTTTTAATTTCATCGGATTCACCTTTCTCGCTACGTTAATACCAACAGATTATAAAGGCCGTTTTGCCGGAATCCCGACCCTGCGGGGATATTTGTCCGGCGTGGCAGCTACTTTTTCAACAACGACCAGGTAACGCTCTTCGACGACGCCCGGCAGGGTCACAGGGATTAGGCGCTGCAAGTGGCCTCCGAGCATGTCGATCGCCCCTTCTGCCGAGTGCGCTTCGGCGGGGCCGGTTTCTCCCTTCATCGCCAGAACGCCGCCGCCTACCCGCACCAACGGCAGCAAATACTCCATCAAGATGGGCATCAGGGCAACGGCACGGGCAATGGCCCAGTCGAATTGCTCCCGATAAGCGTCATCTTTGCCGACCACTTCCACCCGTTCGCGCACGATCTCAACCCCCTCCAGCGCCAAGGTTTCGGTGATATGCTGGCAAAATTCGACCTTCTTCAAGACCGATTCGACCAACGTCATCCTGATTTGGGGGCATAAAATCTTCAGGGCCAGGCCGGGGAATCCGGCGCCGGTGCCGACATCGACAACTCGCTGCATAGCCGTATCGCGCAAGGCCAAATAGGCGCTGAGCGAATCCAAAAAATGTTTCACCCGCACTTTCTCCGGATCGTCGATGGCGGTGAGGCTATAACGCTGGTTCCATTTGCTCAATTCGTCAGCATAAACTTGCATCGCAGCCAGTTGTTTCTCGCTCAGGCTGATGCCCGTCAATACTTTGAATTCAGAGACTAATTCCTTCATGGGATAATTATACTGGCTGGGGGGACGAATCACAACCGGAAACGGAACCCACCTCGAGGGAGTCACGTTGGTCTGGCCAGGAGAACCAGACTCCCTCGAAACAGGGTTCCGTTAAAACATGCGATCCGACCCTCAAAGGAGCCGGATCGCACACGTTCAGATCAAGCTTCATCCGCAGGCTCAGGCGGCTTTTCCTCTTCCTTGTCCTGCTTCTTCCGCTTGCGACGTCTGAAGAACCAGATCACCAGCCGAATGAAGAGCCAAATCGGAACCCCAATGAAGATCAGAACCGGGATCACGAAAATGATCATCCAGATGGCCGCATTGATCAGGAACTGGAGAGCATTGATCAACGCCTCGATGGCGCTCTTGACCACGCCGACGGGCTCCCAGCCGCCAATTTGGAGGGGCTGGTCGGCCTCATCGGGGATGATCTCCACCTGAATGGAGGAAAAGGCGGCGGCCTGCTCGAAATATTGCATCTGCCCCTTGATCACTTCGATTTGCTCGCGCACCTCGACGAGATTGTTGTAAACCTGGAGAACGTCTTCGGTCTTGTAGGCTTCTTCCATGATCTCGGATAACTGGGCTTCGGCGGCTTCCAGGTTGCGCAGCCGGGACTGTAAATCAGTGTACTCGCGGGTGACATCCTCACCGGAGACATTCTCAGACCGCACCGTGCCCGCACCGGACTTGATTTGATCCAGCGCTTCGTCAAGATGCTGCGCCGGGACGCGCACCGTCACCGAGGCTTGCGGCACGGTCACGCCGCTCGACAAGGTGTTCTGCCACAAATTGGAGGAGACGACAAAGCCGCCCATCTCCTCGGCCATGGCCATGATCTCATCCAGTGTTTTGGCCGGGTCTGCGACCACGATCGACAAATTGGCGTTCTTGATCACCATCCGGTTGGTCGCCTCGGGGGCAGCGTCATCAGCCGACCAGGCGGAGTCACCTTGCGGGGCCGCGGGCGCTTCCATCTCGACGGCGCTTTCGACCATATCGCCGCCGTAACCGGCTACCTCTTCACGCGCCACCATCGGTTCGGCGGCATAATTCGCTGCACCGCATCCCGTCAAGAGCAGCAGGATCAAAGATAAAGCAAGAATCGTTTTTCGCATTGTTGGACTCCTTCTTTAAACTAGGTATCGAATCGTTAACTTTAAAACGCATGAAAGGGGAGAAAAGTTCCCGAAATCGTTCCAACCTTGACGGCTACCAGCCTGCACTCAGCCGGTCGATATGGCGTCGCGGCAGATCTGCCTTTTCCATCCGCTTTTGAACGGCGGCGATATCGTATTCGACACGGCGAAACTCGATCGTCTTCTGCTCGCTGTCGAAAAGGGCATAGGCCGACCTGGGATTGCGGTCACGCGGCTGGCCCACAGAGCCAGGATTGATGATCATCCGATCTTCTAATTCGATTGTCTGATTTTCTTCCGGGATGATCAAGTTTATGTGCGAATCGTCGGAGCTGGTTTGAAAAACGGTGGGCAAGTGAGAATGTCCCACAAAGGCATGGGGCGTGGAGAGATAATCGAAATTTTCCCAGGCCGTGCGTGTGTTGATGATATACTCCCAGACGGGCTGGCGGGGACTGCCGTGGGCCAGGGTGATGTTATCTTTTTCAACATCGGTGGGTAAGCCACGCAAAAAATCCAAATTCTTGGAAGAAATCTTCTTTTGCGTCCAACGGATCGCCCGGCGCGCTTCATGGTTGAAGGTATCGATTTCGATTTTCCCCATGGTGGCCATGTCGTGGTTGCCAACCAGGGCCGTCAGATTGGATAAAGAGCGCATCCGCTGGATGCATTTGTTCGGGTCCGGGCCGTATCCAACCAAGTCGCCCAGAAACCAGACAGAGTTAAACGAGCCGGCATCATCCAAGACAGCTTCCAATGCGGTCAAGTTAGCGTGAATATCGGAAAGGAGCAATACATTCATGCACATAATATTAACACATTCTTAAGCGAATGGGAAAAATTCTCCACGTCCTATTTTGGGTTCCAGACGCACTTTACAAATTGGTTACACCAGGAAACACAAAGAGGTCATCGAAGTATAGCGTCCCAACACAATTTATACCTGAATCCTTCTTTACCTTGGCGGTGCTTCGCGTTATGATCAAGACCAACGATGAAAAATGGAGTCTATTTTTGAAATCACATCCTGCCCCCAACATTCTCTTGCTGGGAACCCTGTTTGGTACAACCCTGGTCGCCTCTCGATTCAGTGTCGGCTTGATGAGCCCATTGACCTATGTGGGCCTGCGACTTGCCTTTGCCACTCTTTTGTTCGTGATCATCTACGCGCTATCGCTGGGTGGCCGCACCTGGCCCCGCGACCCGTTGCTCTGGCAACGGGCCGTCATCCTGGGCGTTTTTGGAACTGCTGTCCCGATGTACTCCTTCACCGCGGCGATGCAATATCAATCCAGCGGAGTCACCTCAGTGTTGATCACCGTTTCCCCCGCGCTTACCGCTGTGTTGGCCCACTTCATGCTGCCCGATGAACGTCTCAATCTCCGCAAAGCGACGGGAGTCGCCTGTGCGTTCCTTGGTGCCTTGATTCTCGCCATCAGCGGCGAAAGCGGCCTGCCGAACCTGTCCAAAGCCAGCCCGATCGGGTATGGACTGGTCTTCTTTGCAATCACCTGCACCAGTTCGATGAATATCTTCATCCGCAAGAAAATGCGTGATTACCCCGCTTTCGACGTCGCAGCCATCCGCATCCTCACCGCTGCTTTGCTTATTCTGCCCCTCTCCGTGTGGCTGTCTCGTTTCAATCTCTCCGGAGTCGGCCAGGGCGGCTGGATGGTCATCCTTTATGCTGCTGTTGTGGGAACCTTTTTCGCCATGCTACTCGATTTTGCCAATACCAAACGCTTTGGTGCTACCGTGGCGGTGATGGTCACCTATGTAATTCCGATTGTGACCATGCTGATCGGTGCCTTCTTGCTCGATGAAACCATCACCATGCCCATGCTCATTGGGATGGGTTTCATCGTTGCGGGCGTCTGGCTGATCACTCGTAAGTAATTCCATCAAGACACGCTCACCCCTTCGTTTATGTTCAATCAGATTTGGAAGAAAACATCCGTATTTTTCGCCCATCCGATCTCCCTGTTGACCAACTACCAAAGGGAGAACTTGCAGCCCGACCTCACCGCGGCCCTGACCGTGACAATCATCTTGTTGCCACAAGCGCTCGCCTACGCCATGATCGCCGAACTGCCTCCCCGGATGGGCCTCTACTCGGCGATGATCGCCGCGGTCATCGGCGCACTGTGGGGATCATCCCACCATTTGCATACTGGGCCAACCAACACCATCGCTCTGCTGGTTCTCTCCGTACTGGTTTCCATCGCCGAACCCGGCTCACCAGAATTCATCGCCGCGGCCAGTTTGATGGCCGTTTTCGTGGGCATCTTCACCCTGATTTTGGGATTGGCCCGTTTGGGCTTGTTGGTCAACTTCGTTTCCGACTCGGTTGTGACCGGCTTCACCGCCGGGGCCGGCATTCTCATTGGGGTCAATCAACTGCACTCTTTACTCCGCCTGGACGTCCCCAGCAGCCACTCGTTTCTGATCACCCTGCGAGCGGTTGTAGAGAATTTCGACCAGAGCCACTTGCTCAGTTTGTTGTTTGGTGTTTGTCTAATTCTGTTCATCGCCTTGCTCCAACATTTCCGGCCGGGTTGGCCCGCACATCTGCTGGCCATGATTCTGGCAGGCGGCATTGTGGTCACATTTGGACTCCAAGAACATGGTATCGAGGTGGTCGGCGAATTGCCCCGCACGCTGCCCCCTTTGTCGACCTTTTCCGTTGATTTGGCTCTTCTCGGCAATATTGGCATCGGGGCATTAGCCGTCGGAGCAATTGGACTGGTCGAAGCGGCTGCGATTTCACGCGCCATCGCCAGCCAATCGGGCCAGCGATTGGACAGCAATCAAGAATTTGTCGGTCAAGGGTTGGCCAACATCGCTTGTGGCATTTTCTCCGGCTTCCCCGTCACCGGCTCCTTCACCCGCTCGCAAGTCAATTACGAAACCGGCGCCAAGACATCCATGGCCAGCCTGTTTTCGGGTATCTTTGTTACCATTGCCGTTTTGATCTTTGGCCCCCTGACCGCCTATGTCCCTCGCATAGCCTTAGCCGCGGTGCTGATGGTCACGGCTTATAAGATGATCGATCGTGTCGAAATCGCCCGCATCTGGCGAGGCACACCCAGCGATGCCTTCATCATGGTCGTGACCTTTTTGTCGACGTTGTTTTTGTCGCTTGAATTCGCCGTCCTGACAGGTATTTTGAGTTCCCTGGTCATCTACATCTACCAGACCAGCGCCCCCCGCGTTGTTCCCGTCGCCCCCGCTCGGAATTACCACCACTTCACCCACCAGCCGGAAAAAGCCCCTTGCACCCAACTGGCCATCTTCAACATCTACGGCGATCTCTATTTTGGCGCTACCACCCATATCACCGAATCAATCCGAAAATATATCGAACAACATCCCACCCACCGGTTCTTGCTCCTGCGGATGAACAGCGTCCACCAAGTCGACATCAGCGGGATTCACGCCTTGGAGACAATCGTCGAGATGATGCGCGAACGCGGCGGCGATGTTTACATGATGCGGGTGCGTAAACCCGTGCTGGAGACGATGAAAACAACAAGTTTTTACAACTTCCTCGGCGCCGACCACTTTTTGCAATATGAAGATGCCGTCTCCTATTTATTTCAACACGTCATGGACCCGGCCGTTTGTATTTACGAGTGCGACCAGCGCGTCTTCAAAGAATGCCAAAATTTGCCCCGCCCTATCGAACACCCCCTGGAGATGCCTATACAAACGGAACCCCCCAGTGAGGATGTCCCCAAAATCTCGCCGCATCAATTGTGGCAGGCATTACATAGCGAGAATCCGCCCATGGTGGTCGATGTGCGCGAGCCGCGCGAATTCGAACAAGACCATATCCCTGGAGCGATCTCGATGCCCCTCTTCAAGCTGCTCTCGGACCCCAGCCAACTCCCCCGGGGCGAATCCCTTGTCTTCGTTTGCCAAAGCGGACGCCGCAGCAAACGGGCGGCCTATCTGCTCCGCAACCAGGACTACAAATATGCCAAATTCCTCGAAGGAGGACTTTGGGCGTGGGAGGCAGCCGATTTATTAACAGCAGTAGAAAAGCAGGCCAACAATGTCTGAACATATTTCTCCTAATTTAGGGTTAGATCTGGTTCGCACCACCGAGGCGGCAGCGCTGGGCGCAGGCCGCTGGATGGGGCGCGGCAACCACGAAATCGCCACCCGGCAGGCTGCAACCGCGATGATAAAAGAGTTGAACAGTCTCGATATTGACGGCTATATCGTCATCGGAGAAGAGGGCCGGATCGGATCGACATCGATCTTGAAAAGTGGTGCCCGCGTTGGAACAGGGAAGGGCCCTCCCATGGATGTGGTAGTAGATCCTATTGATGGAACCGAGTTTTTAATCAAGGGACGCGCTGGCGCGATTTCCGTCGCCGCAGTCGCCCCTCGCCATGCAATGTGGTCGCCTGCCCCGGCGGTCTATATGGAAAAAATCGTCGTCGGAGCAGAAGCAGCCGAGGCGCTCGTCCCCGAGTGCATAGACGCTCCCGCGGCCTGGACTCTCGGCCTGGTTGCCCGGGTGCTGGACAAGCCCGTCCGCGACCTGGTTGTCTTCATGCTCGACCGGCCACGGCACGCCAACCTGTTGTCAGAAATTCAATCGACAGGGGCGCGGGTGATGGTCCGCGATCAAGGCGACATCGCCGGGGCCCTGATGGTGCTGAAGAAAGATATCAATGTCGACATTCTTATGGGGGTCGGCGGCATTGCTGAAGGTATCTTGGCCGCTTGCGCAGTCAGAACGCTGGGAGGAGCAATGTTAGGGCGGCTGGCACCCCAATCCGCCGAGGAGCGGGCCGCGATCAAAAACGCGAGGATAGACGCAACCTGCATCTTGAGCAACGACAAACTGGTCAGCAGCGGCAATAATATTTATTTTTCGGCCACCGGGATCACCGACGGGGTTCTCTTCTCTGGAGTCTGTTACCGGGGTGAACTTGCCACCACCGAATCGCTGGTCGTGCGCGGCGATACAGGGACCAGGCGGGTCATCTTTACCGAGCATCTCTTGAGGGGTAGATCGTAAAGAAAGCGAAGTGTTTCACGGAAAAAGCAGGTGTCGTGAATGAATTTTTCAGACTACTAACACGGGACCTGAGACTGAGCAATCTGCGAGAAAGCTTTTTCTTTTGCCTCGCCAACCACTTGCCCCGCTCCTACACAGTCGATGCTTTGCGTGCCTTGATCTTGAAGCTGGCCGGGATGAACATTCACTACCCGGCGCATATTTGGGCGCCGTTAGAAATCCGTCCTATCGGTACGGCAAAACGTATTTCCATCGGACAAGATACGTTCATCAATAGCCAAGTGCGTCTCACCGTCAGGTCACCCGCGACAGTCACCATCGGCAAGCGAGTGATGATCGGTCCGGATTGTCTCTTCGAAACGGTCAATCAAGCCAAAGTACCCCTGGTGAACGCCAGAGAAGTACCAAACCTGCCTCGATCGGTATTGGGAACGGTGCCTGGCCGGGAGCGCGAGTCACCGTTTTGCCGGGGGTCAACATCGGAGAGAAAAGTGTCATCGCTGCAGGTGCGGTAGTGACAAAGAATGGTATGTCAAACACCCTGGTGGGCGGCGTACCAGCACGTGTGATCAAAAACCTGTCGTAGTGACTAGGACAGGGGGAATTGCTTCTAGAAATGATTCACCAAACGTTGCATACTCAACGTAGAGTTTTCATGGAAACAACGCTCGACTCCAGTCGAGCTTGCTCGGCGGCGAAGGCCATCAGGTGACTCTCCAAAGATTGCCGCGCCGTGGACAGCGCCACGGCGTCGTCCCCCTGTTGAACACTTTCAATGAAAGCGGCCATCAAGCCCCCATCGCCGCCACCGTGACCGGCGCCAAGCCCGGCGCTGGTGTCGATGTGAATCTCGCGCCCGCTGCGATGCTCGCGGACATTGATCCACGAGCCGCCCAACCCAAACGTGGCCTGTAGCTCCGCCCGGGTCCCCTGGATGCGGGTGAAGCGCCCTTCGACATTGGCGTGGCCATGCATCGTCAACGTCACCGATAGCCCGCCCTCAAACTGCATGCTGACGACCTGATGGTCAACGACATCATTGTCACAATGATAAACGCAGCGGCCATACGGACCATCTCGTAGGGCGGCAAGTACATTCTCAGGTGTTGGGTCGTCGGCCACCACAGAGCGGGGCCAATCTCGATAGTCGCTCAATTGGCGCAGGGGTGGGGCAACGCGGCTGAGCGCTTTAATCAGGCCGGGCGCCCGCAGGTTCGCTTGAAACAGGGCTTTGCTCAAACCCCGGTCCGTGGCCACCGCGCTGCGCCACAGGGGGATCAAATCAATATACAAAAATGGGGCGTAATAAGGGCAAGTCTCCTCGACAAGACAGCCATCCAAGCAATAGTCCGGTGCGCCATCAGGAGCGTTTTCGGGGCGGTAGTGGCGCAGGTTCCCAACGCTGCTGAGTGTGTCGCAGCGATCATCCAGCATCCAGACCAGAATGTCGAGGTCGTGGCAACATTTCGCCAGGATCATCGGCGCGCTTTGATCACGGCGACGCCAGTTGCCGCGCACGAAGCTGTGCGCCATGTGCCACCAGGAGACGTTTTCGCGGTGCGAGACGCTCACGATTTGGCCCAGTTGGCCGCTCTGGATGATCTCCCGCATTTTGCTGAAATGGGTCGTGAAGCGCAACACATGGCAGATGTGCAATTGCCGCCCGGTCTCTTCGGCGACGTCCACCAGTTGGCGGCATGCCGCAGCGGTGGTAGCCATCGGTTTTTCGAGGAGCACATCGTACCCGGCCCACAGGGCGGCCAACGTCGGCTCAGTGTGGTCTTGATCTTGGGTGCAGACCAGGGCAGCCTGCCCCAAGGGAAACCCTTCGAGCAGCGGTTCCCAGCTTTCAAATTGATTCTCAGGGGGAATGTTGTGCTGACCGGCAAAGTTGGCGCGGCGTTCATCGTTGGGCTCGGCAACAGCGACAAAGCGAATCTCGTCGGGATGGGCCAGAGCATAAGCGCCGTAGACATCCCGGCCCCGCTGCCCCGCGCCGATCAGCACAGCTTGGAGTGGATTTAACATTGAATCTCTCACTGGCGGATCTCCGCCAGCGTGACACCCTCGCCACCCTCGTTGGGCCTCCCACCTTGAAAGGTTTTGACCTGAGGGTGAGAATCCAATGCCCTGCGGACCACATCACGCAATTTGCCCGTCCCCTTGCCATGGATGATTCGCACCCAGGGCAGCCGGGCCAAATATGCCTGGTCGATATACCGCTCCAGAGCAGTCAGGGCCTCCTCAGCGCGCTGCCCGCGCAGATCGAGTTCCACACCGGGCGATTCGTGCTTGTGCTCCACGACGCGGCGCTCGCTGCGTTTCACCTCGGCCTCTTCCGAGGGGGCAGGTTCTTCTTCAACCGGTTCCCCGCGCACAACCAGATCGGAGAGTTTCGCCCGCACCCGCAGCCTACCGATCTGAACCTCAGCTTTGTTCTCGCCAATCGCCTGGACGATGCCTTTCTTGCCCAGGCTGCGCACTTCCACCTTGGCGCCAAGGCGCAACGGCCCCTGGTGGGGGATCATCTCCGGTTCAGGAGCCTGGCGTTCGACCGGCTCCTCGACATCCTCAGCCATCGACACGATTTTCTGCTCGGCCTCCTCGATCACATCGAGCGGCTGCCTGGCCGTACGCAATTCCCGCTTCAAGGAACGAATCTCTTCTCGAATGGCGTTCAGTTCCGCCTCCGCTTCCTGGCGGGCTTCCTCGAGCACCTCGCGGCGTTCGTCCTCAATCTGATCGAGACGCTCTGCCAGTTCAGCCCGCATTTGGATAGCATCCTCCTTGGCCCGTTCAGCCCGATCTCTGGCCTGAGTGGCGCGCTTGCGCTGCTTATAAATCTCGTCGAGCAAGTCGTCGGCCTTCAACTCGGCGGGGTCGATCTTCTGTCGGGCCCCCTCGATAATATTAGCGGGGAGGCCCAGCCGCTCGGCAATGGCGAGCGCGTTCGAGCGTCCCGGCAGGCCGATGGTCAGGTTGTAGGTCGGTCGCAGTGTCTTGAGGTCGAATTCCATGCTGGCATTGACCGCCCCCTCGGTGGCGTGCGCATAGGCCTTCAGTTCGGGGTGATGGGTAGTCACCAGGGTGGTGATTCCCCGCTCCAACAGGTGGGTCAACAACGAGCGGGCCAGCGCCGCGCCCTCCTGGGGATCGGTACCGGCGCCTAATTCGTCCAGAATCACCAACGATTGAGCATCGGCCTGCTCCAAAATGTGGATGATGTTGTTAATGTGTCCCGAAAAGGTCGATAGCGATTGTTCGATGGATTGCTCATCGCCGATGTCGGCGAAGATTTTCTTGAACAGGCAGATCTCCGATTGGGGATGAGCGGGGATGTGCAACCCGGACTGGGCCATCAGGGCCAGCAATCCCACCGTTTTGAGCGTCACGGTTTTGCCGCCGGTGTTCGGCCCGGTGATGATCAGAGCGTAGTTTTTGGTGAAGAGCTCCACGTCGACGGGCACGACTTCGGCAGGATCGAGCAGGGGATGGCGGGCCTCGAACAGGCGAATCCGGCCCCGTTTGGGGCGAACCCGTTCCCCTTCCTTGGAGACACGAATCGGGTGAAGAGTTGGTTCCGTTGCCCGGAGCGCTTCAGCATACTTGGCGCGGGCCAAGGTCAAATCGAGGTCGGCGAGCGCGTCGATCATCTCGAAGAGAACATCAGCATGCTCTGCCACCTTGGCCGTCAGCGCCGAGAGAACCCGGCGGACCTCGTCGCGCTCGTCCAGTTGGAGCTGGCGATATTGGTTGTTCTTCTTGACGATGCTGGCCGGTTCGACGTACACCGTCGCCCCCGACGCCGACTGATCGTGAACGATACCGTCGATGTGTTTGCGGTCATCCGCCCGCACGGGAATGACATAACGGCCATCCCGCTGAGTGATGATCGCCTCTTGCAAATAGCGGCTCGTCTCGCTGCTCTGGATCATCCGCTCCAATTGAGACAACAAACGATCATGGCTGATCTTCATCTCCCGGCGGATGCTGGCCAACTTGGGCGAAGCGGAATCGAGCACTTCGCCGCGGTCAGATAAGGTTTTCGTGATGTCATCGACCAGGCCCGTCGAGAGTGGCAGGCGCAAGCTGATTTCGGCAAGGTAAGGGTACTGGTCGCCCTGGTGTTCGAAAATCCGGCGCAGGTTGCGCGCTGCGATAAGCGTATACTTGATGTCCAGAAATTGGCTTGTTTGGGGGATATCGTGCCGGATGGCGGCCTTCAGCGCCTCCCGGATGTCGCGCGTCCCGCCGATGCTCAGTTCCGGTTTCTCTTCTAACAACTGGCGCGCCTCGCTGGTTTCGGCCAGGGCATGGCGCACGTGGTGGAGCTTGTTCATCGGCCCCAGGGCGCGCGCTTTCTCCGCCGAAACGGGAAAATCGCAATGAGCGGCTAATTGCTCCAGGATGCGGTCGTATTCAAGCGTGTGGAGTGTTTTTTCATCCATGGTGGAGAGTCTACCATAATCGCTGTCCTGCAGTGTAGATGAAGAAAATACCCCTTGGGTGCTGTTCCGCGTTACAATAATGGCATGAACGCGTTGATGCTCATTCTTTCTCTGGGACTGATTCTCTTTCCTCATCCCGTCGCGGAAGAGGGAGATTGCCAACCAGAACCCGATTATTGGTTCCTGGAAACCTATCACGCCGAAACGGAAGCCCTGCCGGAGATAATTTCGATCCACGCCTCACCCCCTCACGTCGAGCGGGGCTATTTCCAACTCGAAAACCATGCCGACGCGCCCCTCTACGTGCTGCCCTTGGATGCTGCCGCTGCCGTGACAGTCACAGAAACCCCTGCCCTCGCCGCGGAGCTCCCTGATGAGGAGAATCCTCCCGAGGAACAATTAGTGTTCGAAAAAGTACCCGATCTGGCCGTTTACATGGTCGAAGCAGGGGAGAGTCTTCGCCTGGATATCAACACGCTGCCAAAGCTGGTCCCTTACCTTGAAGATCGCAATATCCTCGATGTTGATCGGCCTGGCTTTGTCCGCCTGCCAATGACCCAACGGGGTGCGTTTCATCTCGTCCAGGGAAAGCAACTTTTCAGCGTGCCTTTTGCTATTTCCTATGCCCTCAACCAGAATTTCAGCCCGGTGAATTGCGAATCCACCGACATCGAGACCAGAACAGAAGAAATCGTTTCGGCCGGACAACAGCCACCGACGGCCACGTTCGTTAGCACGTTAGCCTTTGTGTTTCTGATCGTCCTCGTTGCCCTGGCCGTGCTTTGGCTCCAACAGCAACGCGGGAAATCTGTGGGATAATGTTGGATATGTGGGATAATCTTGGATACCTATCCCCCAGCAAAAAACCCCACAGATTACCATCTGCGGGGTTTCTCAATTCAACAAACCCTTCGCTCAATCAAGCGGCTGTTTCTCCATCGCATAGACACAATTTTCTTCTCCCATGGCATGGCACTTCACCTCTTGAATCCGGAAGTGCTTTTCGGTAGCCCAGTAAGAAGCCGCTTTAAGCACACCAACACCAAGATGGCAAATCGGTTCATCGGCTTCCAGTTCCCAGCACATCGGGCAGCGTTCGATGACCCAGTACCAATAATCATCGTCCTCATCGATGCTGACAATCTGATCACTGACGGTGTTGAAAAATTTGGAAAAGAACTGAAGCCCCACCTTGGCGCGCATTTGGACCGTACCGACCTTCATCGCTGCACGGGCGGCCTTCTGAACCTTATCGTACTTATGTAGGCTGTGCTGGAAGGTCTCTTCGCCACCGCGGGTAGCAAACACACGGGCACCTTTCGAGCCGTACATATCATACAAGGCTTGCTGAATCTTGGCCACGTGTGAAAAAGGAAACGCCTTCTTGATATTATCGGGCGGATAGTTGTCGATATACTCCTGCAAACCGGCCAGATTCAAGATAGCGTTGACACCATTCTTGCCCAAAATATCTTCTGCAGAAGTGATGATGCTTCGTCCCCAAATATTTGGATAAAAATATTGATCACTCATGTTATCATCCTGATAAATAATCGATCCTGCCTTTGATAAAGTTTGACCCTATTTTAAGGCAAATCAGTTAGACAATCAAATCCATCAACCTATTTACCCCGGGAAAATGGTACCCTATAACCATATCAAAAAAACGCAATTTATGGAAGAGCAAACTCTCAAAAATGGAGGGGAATCGCATTTAGAAGTTAATTCTGTAACGATAAGCATCTGTGCATCGCATCCTTTTGGGGAAACATCCTTGAAAGTGCCCACAGCGAATCAAGCGCATCGCTGTTCAGTGCGCTGATTATTTGCAAATGCGTTTGACCCGGTTTCCTGATCAAATCGTTGTTTGCGTGTCCCAACGGGGAACGCGGGGTTATAGTTGTGTGAACTGATTCAATTTATCCCCAAGAAGGAGCCCACTTTCATGCAAACAAACAAGCGCAATAACACCGAGCTAACCACCCGTCAACAGCGTTGGACCTGGTATTCGTTCGATATTGGTAATTCAGCCTACGCTGCTGTTGTCATTCTGGCAATCTACGCGGCCTATTTCAAAACCCATGTCGTCGGTGGGGTAGAGGGAACGCGCTTATGGGGTATCTCTGTCGGAATCGCCATGCTGGTTGTCGCCCTGACTTCCCCTGTGCTCGGCACCCTTGCTGATTTCTCCGGAAGCAAAAAACGCTTTCTGCTCGCTTTCACCGTCTTGGCCTGCACCGCCACCGCGCTTTTGTATTTCGTCCAAGAAGGAGATATTTTCATCGGGATGCTGTTTTTCATCCTCGCCGAAATTGGCTACCGCGGCGGCCAGGTCTTCTATAACTCGCTGCTTCCCGAAGTCGCCGAACAGGACGAAATTGCTAAAGTCTCCGGCATCGGCTGGGCTATCGGCTTGCTCGGCGGAATCGTCTGCCTGTTTATCGTCCTGGCCCTAGTCACGCTGAACGAGGGAGTCTGGTTCGTGCGCCTCTCGTTGGTGATCACGGCGGTCTACTTTGCCATCTTCGCCACGCCGCTTTTCCTCTGGCTCCGTGAACGCGCCGAAGCAAAAGCATTACCGCCAGGCGAAAACTATCTCACCGTCGCCTACAATCGTTTGAAAACCACGATCCAACAGGTCAAACATTACCGTGAGTTTCTCAAATTCATCATCGCTTTTTTGATTTACAATGACGGCATCTTGATGGCGATCAGCTTTGCGGCTATTTTTGGCGAAGTGATGTTTGGACTCGACCAACAGCAGATCATCTTATTCATGATTCTGATTCAATTTACCAGCGTGATCGGCGCATATATCTCGGGCTGGTTAGCCCATCACATGGGCGGAAAAATATCCTTGTTAGTCTTCCTCGTCTTGATGCTCGCCTCTGTAGTAGGCTTGTTCGTCAACCAATCCATCCCCGGCTTTTTCGTCGCCGGAGGGTTTGCCGGGTTGGCCCTCTCCGCGGTTCAAGCAACCAGCCGGGCGATGGTGGGTCTCCTCGCTCCAGAGGGGAAAAGCGCCGAATTTTACGGCTTCTTCGCCGTGGCCGGGCGGACATCTTCTTTCATCGGGCCTACGGTTTACGGCTTTGTCGCTGCCGAGTTGGCGCTCTGGTTCGCCGCCCAGGGGGATCAAGCATCTTTCCTCTGGTTCGAGGCCAATCCGCTGGGCGCGCCCTATGCCGAACAGTTGGGTCAGCGGGTTGCCATTCTTTCGGTGATTGCCTTTTTGGTCGTAGGGCTGGTATTATTGTGCTTTGTGAATGAAAAACAAGCTCGCTTTCAACGCCAAAATCATCCCTCAAGGGAATCATCGTCTTGATCCAAAAAACACAAAACCGTTTCTTTTCAATCGCCGCGCTCTTCCTGGGTGCCTACGCCCTCGCTTTGAGCCTTTCTCCGGCAGTGATCGCCCGCTCCTGGCAGGCCGACCTCCGCTGGAGCCACTGGATCGGCTACTTTGTCTGGTTGGCCGGTTTCAGCCTGGTTCTGCGGGCAAACCGGCGCCGCCTCATCCGGCGTGACCCTCTCTTGCTGCCCCTCGTTGCCCTGCTCAGCGGTTGGGGACTGCTCACCATCTGGCGGCTGAGCATCTATTTCGGCTTGCGCCAAACCATCTGGCTGACGATCAGCCTCGGCGCCTTGATCAGCGGATTGCGCTTGCAGAAGCCGCTCCAGGCACTGCGGCGCTACAAATATCTCTGGCTGACCGGCGGTCTGATTCTCACTGCCTTGACCCTCCTCTTTGGAACCAATCCGATGGGCGCGGGGCCGCGTTTGTGGCTCGGTTGTTGCGGTGTCTATTTGCAGCCCTCCGAACCGCTGAAGCTGCTCTTGATCGTCTATCTAGCCGCCTACTTCGCCGACTGGGGGACGTCCTTGCGCGCCGAGAACAAACGGATCGACAGGCTCCACGCCCTCGTCCCCACCCTGATCATGACCGGCCTGGCCCTGCTCCTGCTCGTCGTCCAGCGCGACCTGGGAGCGGCGACATTGTTCATCTTCATCTCCTCGGTGATGATTTACCTGGCCACCGGCTGGCGCTGGATTCCCATGTTCAGCCTGCTCGGCCTAGGAGTTGCCGGCGCCGGTGGCTATCTGCTCTTTGACGTCGTCCGGCTGCGCGTGGACGCCTGGCTGAATCCCTGGCTCGACCCCAGCGGCCGCTCGTATCAAATTGTGCAGTCGCTGATCGCCGTAGCCAACGGCGGGCTCTTGGGCCGCGGCCCCGGCTTGGGGAGTCCCTCGGTGGTGCCTGTGGCCCACTCCGATTTCATCTTTGCCGCCATCGCCGAAGAGAGCGGGCTGGTCGGCGCCCTTGGCTTGCTGATCATCTTCGCCCTGCTCGCCCACCGCGGGCTGCACATCGCCCTGCATGCCCGGGAACCCTTCCATCGCTATTTGGCCGCCGGGCTGACCGCCAACATCGTCGCCCAAAGCGTGCTGATCATCGGCGGCAACCTGCGTCTGCTGCCTCTCACCGGCGTGACGCTGCCCTTCCTCTCTTACGGCGGCTCGTCCCTGCTGGTTTCTTTCCTCTCTGTGATGCTGCTTGCTCAGATCCACAACGCCGAAACGACCTCAGATTTGGCCCCACCCATCGAGACCGTGCCGCAAGCCAACCTGGGGGCCTCGCTGCCGGGGTTTCTCCTCGCTGCCCTGGCCGCGACCGCCATGGTCGCGGGTTGGTGGGGGTTCTACCGCGGCCCCGATCTGCTCACCCGCACCGACAACCCCCGCCGCTCCATCGCCGACCGCTACGTCCCCCGCGGCGCGCTGCTCGACCGCTTCGACACCCCCTTTACTGAAACGGTCGGCCAACCCGGCGAGCACACGCGCTACGTCCATACCCCCGCGCTCAGTCCGGTGTTGGGCTACAATCACCCTATTTACGGCCAAGCCGGGCTCGAAGCCAGTCTCGACCCGTTTCTGCGCGGGCTGGAGGGTCAGGACGCCTTCACCCTGTGGCAGCACCACCTGCTCTACGGCCAGCCGCCTCCCGGTTTGGACGTGCGCCTGACCCTCGATTTGGAGTTGCAACAACAGGCCGACGACCTGCTCGGCGAGCGCGCCGGGGCGCTGGTCTTAATCCGAGCCGATACGGGCGACATCCTGGTGATGGCCTCGCATCCTTTCTATAATCCCAACCGGCTGGAGTCCGAGTGGGAATCCCTGATTCAAGATCAGCGAGCCCCGCTGGTCAACCGGGTGATGCAAGGGAGCTACGCTCTCCCGACCGAAAGTGGGCTGCCGCTGCCGGAGCAGATTCCTGTTTCCTGGCAAGATGGCCTGCCCCTACGCCTGCCCGGAACCGAGATTCCCGTAGCCGAAACGGAGGCCAGCCCGATGGGCGTCGCGCTTCTCGCCTCCGCCCTGAACAACGAGGGGGTCCTCACCCCGCCGCGTCTGGCCCAAGCCTATCGCCATCCCGAAGAGGGCTGGATTCCGATGACACCGCTGGGAGAATCAAGACAACTCTACTCCACCATCCGGGCGAACACGTTCATCAGCGAGCACGCCGCTGAGAATGCCGCCACCTGGAGCCTGACCCTGCTTCCCGAAGAGGAAGACCTGACCTGGTTCGTCGGTGGCAGCCGCGGCGATGCTGCTTACGTTTGCGTGCTCGTTTTGGAACAAAAAAATCTCCCCCTGGCGGAGGAGATCGGCACAAGCATGTTGAGCGAGGCAATGTCTCCCTAGTACGGATATGCGTAAGACCTTGATGGATTTCTTGCTTTGCACGCCGATGGCGCCCACGAAGACACAGAGAACACAAAGAAAAACTTTGTGTTCACAAAGGATTCTTTGTGTCCTTTGTTACGCTGTGGTGAGGTTCTTAGTGCAAAACCTATTAGGAACTTTTGCTTCGAAGTACTAGTTGGACGGCGTCGGAGTCGGGGTTGGCGTCGTCCGCGGCGTTCTCGTCGGGGTCGGGGAGATCGTCGGTGTGGGGGTCAACAAGCCATCCGCCGTAATGATCACATTGACGACTTCGCCAAATAATCCCAGCCTGCCCAGTTCGACATCGTTATAGGTCACGTAGAGCGCCTCCCCGTTGCCGGAGAGCATTTCGATCCGCTCCTCGCCGCCGAAGGTATAGGCATCGCCGGGGGCGACGCGCCCATCGAAGGCCACTTCATCGTCGACGGTGACGCGCATGTAGGCTCGCTGGCTGACGTCCACCTGAACGCGCACTGCACCGCCGACCTCCCCGAGGGGGATGATTTCTTCTTGCGGCGCGGCTTCAGCACCATCTTCTTCGGGCTGGCCCGGCTCGGCTTCTTCCAGGGGGGCGAAGATCGTCACGGTCGGCGTCGGCGCCAGGGGTTCGGTCGGAGAGGGCAGGAGCACATCGGCGATGGAGGGCACGGTGGGCATCGGCTCTTGCTGCGACCGCATTGCCGAGATGCGCATCCCGGCCCACAGTGCAAACATAATCAAAACGACGACCAGACCGCCCCCAACAAGCAACTCTTTGGAAAAAAAACGGCGCGCCGGAGTGATCGCTTTGGGCTTGGGCTTCTTGCGTTTCTTTTCTTCTTTTTCAGTCGGTTGGGCTTCCTGGCGTTCTTGCCATTGGTCCTGCAAGCGGTCGGCAAATTGTAACAGCAAGGGCTCCGGGTCGAGACTGAGAAATTGGGCATAGTTCTTGAGCATCCCACTGCCCTGAGTCATCGAGGGGAGGGCGTCAAAGTCGCCGCTCTCCAGGGCCCGGAGGTAATGGATTTTCAGGTGGGTATGCCGTTCGACATCCTCCAGCGAAAGGCCCAACATATCTCGCTGCGATTTCAACGCTTCGCCGATCGGCTTGAAAGCCGGTTCCGGATCCTTGGGCTCCCCTTGCTGTGTACCTTCCAGCGTTTCAGATTCCGCACCCTTTTCCTTAGCAGACATCAAGGTCATCAGGGTGTCTTTTTCCAACGCTTCGATCAGCAGATCCCCATCGAGACCCAAAAATTCGGCGTAGGCACGCAAGAATCCCCGCGCCTGCGCCTGGGAGGGGAAGATGTCGAAATTACCCGCTTCCATGGCACTGAGGTAATGATCGCGGATATGGATGCTCTTCTCAACGTCTTCGATGCTGATGTCGTGGCGTTGCCGAGCTTGGCGCAGCTTTTTGCCAACGGCTGGGTTCATATACAGAATTATACAGGATGTTTTCGGGAAGTGACTTTCAGTTTTTTAACCGAGACGTTAGTCATCTATCACGTTTCTTGACGAAGAAGCATGCATCGGAGACCTTCGGTCAAAGGTCCTGTCGGGGTCAGGAGACCTCCGACAATCGCGATAGTGATCTGTCGTCAACACAAGATAAACGCAAAGAAACCGGCCTATCGAAAAGCCGGTTTCTTTGCGAACTTTCAAATCTTGGGGCTTAGCCTTCTTCTTCCTCGACTTCTATCTCGGACTCAATCTCGAATTCTTCGAGGTCATCGTACTCTTCCAGAGCATCGTCTTTGTAGTCAGCCCATCCAACCGATTCGGTTTCTGCCTGTTCGGCTTCCTCGGCCAGTTCTTCGGCCTCTTCGATCGATTCTTCGGGGGTCTCGCCTTCGCGATAGACGACAATTTCAATCTCGGGGATCAAGTCGACGGTCAGACGCACAGGGACCTTGTGCTCGCCGATCATCCGGAGAGGCTGGGCGTCGATTTGGCGGTGGCTGATGTCCAAGTCGAGCTCATCGTTGATCGCTTCGGCGATCATCCGGGTGTTGACCGAGCCATACAGGCGGCCTGTCTCGCTGGCGCGCACCGGGAAGGTCAAGCGGACATCTTGCATCTGTTCGGCGATGCCGCTCATCTCTTCGTTGAGGATAGCACGTTCTTTGTCAGCCACCTCGCGGATGTAATCGGCCTGTTGAATCGCTTCCGGGGTAGCCAAAACAGCGAAACCCTGGGGGATTAAATAGTTACGGCCGTATCCATTGGCAACTTTCTTGACATCGCCGGCACGGCCGAGTTTATACACGTCTTTCAGGAGTAATACTTTCATTTGTTCTCTAGCCCTTTCGTAAAATTGATTTGCTTTCTCGTCTCGGGCGAAGGGTACAACGCCCAAGCGGGGAACATTCTACCAAACTGCGGGGGCGGCGTCAATGTGGATACGATTTGGCAAATCACTCCCCCTTGGCTATAATCACAGCGATGCGACGCTACGGCTGGCTGATTCTCTGGTTGATCGGGATCCTCTTCCCGATGGCCTGGCTGGGACGCCTTTCCCGGCGCTACCAGCGCGTTTTCGACGCGGTCTTCGCATCGGGATGGATGCACGTGCTGATGCACCTGGCCCTGTTCGCCGGGCTGGTCGTCCTGCTGGGGGTGACATTGGGTGGGTTGACGGTGACGAAAGAGACCTCGGAGGTTTCGAAAACCTCCGAGGTCTTAAATGCCGCTGGGTTTCTGCTCGTCGCCCTGGCGGTGGGCCTGCTCCAGGAGGGGCTGCAACTGCTCTCCGGCGTCCAGATTTTGCGCTGGAACACGCTTTTCGATTTGGGAATCGATCTGCTCGGCGCGGGGTTGGGTTTAGGGGTGCTTGCTCTAGCTAAACTTCAGCGACGATGAGCTCATCCAAATCCCGTTTGGGCACGTGGTGGACGCCGTCTTCGTCGCGCCAGTACTTGATGTCCCCGTCCGGGCCGAGGGGGTCGATTTCGACCGTTTCCTTGGGCTTGCCCAAGGCGATGACCAGCAGAATCTCGAAATGTTTGGGAATCTCCAACGCCCGGTGCAAGGCTTCCCGCTTCACCGAGCCAAAGATGCAGCCGCCCAAGCCCTTCTCTGCCGCGCCGAGCAAGATCGTCTGGGCGGCGATGCCGTGATCGCAGCCAAAATTCTTGCGGATGCGTTTGTCGCCCAGAACGACGAGGTAAGCGGAGGGCCGTTCGCCCTCCTCGGGGCCGGGCCAATCTTTCAGGTAGCCGGCCCAGCCGAGGTGGTCGTAAATCACGGCGTTCTTCTCCGGCGTGGTTGAAAAGATGTATTTCAGCGGCTGCAGGTTGGCCGCCGAGGGGGACAACCGGGCCAAAGCGACCAGCTCTTGCAAGGTGGCGTGGTCGATCTCGTGGTCTTGGTGAAAACGGCGGTAACTGCGGTTCTTGCGAATCAATTCTTTCAGGTTCATGATATGACTTTCTTTCCAAAGACAAAAACGGAACACGGATGAAACGGATTAGACGGATTTTCACGGATTTCTTTCTCTTTTTTATCTCTGCGTACTCAGCGTCCCAGCGTTAAAACCTTGACCAAAAGTCCAGTTTCAATCTTCATCTACGGGCGGGGCGGCCTTGCCGTAATCGAGCACCTCGCGGTGATGGGGGCCATCGACGGCGCCGCCGATGATTTCGTCCTCTTCCATCTTGTCGATCAAGCGGGCCGCGCGGGTGTAGCCGATCCGCAGGCGGCGCTGCAACATCGAGATGGACGCCCGGCCTTTTCGCCGGATCAAGTCGACGGCTTCGTCGTAGAGCGGATCGCGGTCCTCTTCCGGCTCCAGGTCTTCTCGCTCCCAGAATTCCAACTGCTTCAGGGGGATGTTCTTGGGGATGCCGTCGGGATGGCCGCCCGCGGCGGTAGCCACCGAGGTGGGGGCAACGTAGCCGCGCTGGTTGTACCAGTAGCGCACTAAGCGATTCAACTCCTGATCGGCGACGAACATGCCCTGCAAGCGGACCGGCGCGGGCGCGTCGGGGGCCTGGAAGAGCATGTCGCCGCGGCCGAGCAAGCGCTCCGCCCCGGGCTGATCGAGGATGACGCGGCTATCCGTGCCCGAGGCGGTGGCGAAGGCGATTCGGGCGGGGAAGTTGGCCTTGATGATCCCGGTGACGACGTCCACCGAGGGGCGCTGGGTGGAGATGACCATGTGAATGCCGGTCGCCCGAGCCAGTTGGGCCATGCGGGTGATCGCCCGCTCGGTCTCGGTGGGGGCCAGCATCATCAGGTCGGCCAACTCGTCGATGACCACGACCAGATAGGGCAAGGGGCGCTCGCCCACTTTTTTGGCCTGGGCGTTGTAATCAGACAGGTTGCGCGCCCCCTGATCGGCAAATTTCTCGTAGCGTTGGTCCATCTCTTTGGTCACCCATTGCAGGGCGCCGACGACCCGTTCCAGCTCGACCACGACCGGGGCGAGCAGATGGGGAATGCCGTCGTAATTGGTCAACTCGACCCGTTTGGGGTCGACCATGATCAGGCGCAAGTCATCGGGGGTGTTGTGCATCAGCAGGCAGGAGATGATCGCGTTGACACACACCGATTTGCCCGAGCCGGTCGTCCCGGCGATGAGCAGGTGGGGCATGGCGGCGAGATCGGCGGCGACAGCGTTGCCGGAGACATCTTGTCCCAGGGCGAAACGCAGCGGGCGGCCCTCGAGCATCTTGAAGGCCTCACTGGTGATGCCATCGCGCAGCGAAACCAGGGCGACTTCTTCGTTGGGCACTTCGATGCCGACGAATCCCTTGCCGGGCACCGGCGCCTGGACCCGTACTCGCGTGGCCGACAGCGCCAGGGCAAGATCATCGGCCAGGCGGGTGATTTTGTTAACCCGAACGCGCTTCTGCTTGTTACGAGATTCGATGAAACCAGGCTGGACGCCAAATTGGGTGATCGTCGGGCCGCGGTTGATCTCGACGACCCTGCTGGGCGCGCTGAACGAGGCCAGCGTCTCTTCGATGATCTTGGCCCGCTGGCGGTCGAGTTCGTCGTTGACCTGAATTTTTGTGCCTTCGTTGAGAATCGCGTCGATGGAAGGGAGCTTCCAATCGTAGGGGGTGGCGGCCTGCTCCGACCGGGTGGGCCGGCTCGGGGCCACGGAAGCGCGGGTACCAGCACTAACGGGACCAACCTGCCCCTGAGTATGATTCTCCCGTTGGGGTTCCTGGGTCATCGCCCGCAGCCCTTCGAGAAAGAATTGCCATCCCGTCCGGATGGGCTTGCCAAGCGGTTTCAACCAGCCGAACAAGCTCAGGACAGGCCTATCCAGGCTGACAGCCAATCCCAAGAGCAACCAGGCGAGCAGCGAAATGACCGTACCGCCGATCCCAAAACCGCCGCGCAGGATGAAGAAAAAGATACCGCCGACGTAACCGCCTCCTCGACCTTGGTTGGCCAATTCGCGGAGGCCCTCTGAAAATAGAAGAGAGGCGCCGGCGTGTGCTGCTGTCAAAAAACAGGTGAACAAGAGCGCAATGCCGACAGCCTGCTCCAGGGTAGGGCCGTTGATGCGCTCAACGTTGCGGACAGCGAGCCAAATGCCGATCAGGATCAATCCAAAGGGGAGAATGAACCCGCCAAGGCCGAATAATTGCTTCAAAAAAAACAGCCAAGTAGCGATGATGTTGCTGTTCTTTGGCGAGAAGGTCCCAAACATGGTAAACAGGCCCAACAAGACCATCAAAAAACCGGCGATATCGAGCTTTTGATCCCGCGACAGGTTGCCTAGGAACGATTTTTTGGATGATTTTTTGGAGGAGCGATCTTTTTTACGGGCCATAGACAGTTCGGGTAGAAAAATTGTGGGGTTGATCTGTTGAGATTATAGCACATATGATCGGTTTAACCTTGGCTGAATTGCGGCTTGGGTTATCGCCGGGGTTGCGGTAGAATAAGCCCGTTGGTTTTTGATAATCATCCGATCGGAAAGGATCCGCTTTGTTCCAAATCACGTTTCTCGGCACGTCGGCGTCGGCTCCCTCGTTCCATCGAGGCCTTTCTGCCCAGATCGTGCAGCACAACGAACACCGCTATCTGATCGATTGCGGCGAGGGCACCCAGCGCCAAATTTTGCGCTCCGGCCTGGGTTTCAAGCGGATCAACCGCATCTTGATCACCCACGGCCATCTCGACCACATCCTTGGGCTGGGCGGGTTGATCTCCACACTGACTCGTTGGGAAGCGCTGGACAAAATCGAGATTCTGGGCAGTCACCGGGCCCTGGGGCGGATTCACGATTTGTTGTTCGGAGTCGTCTTTCGGGGCGTTTCGCCCCCCATCGACGTTCTCTTGCAAGAGATCGAGCCGGGCCTGATCTACGACGAGGGCGATTTCACCGTTTCCGCGTTTCAGGTTTTTCACCGCGGTGCGGATAGCTTTGGCTTTCTCTTCGAAGAGAAAGCGCGCCGGCCTTTCCTGCCGGAGAAAGCCGAGGCCCTGGAGATCCCTCCCGGCCCGTGGCGGGGCGACCTTGTCCAGGGGACCGTGGCTACCTTACCCGATGGCCGCCAAATCGACCCGGAGCAGGTTCTCGGCGAGGAGCGGATCGGAACCCGTTTCGCCCATGTTGGCGATGCCGGACGCACCGATAACTTGGTCGACACCATTCGGGATGTCGATGCTCTGGTCATCGAGGCGACCTATTTGCAAGCAGACGCCGAGATGGCCGATCGCTTTGGCCACCTGACCGCCAGGCAGGCGGCCGAATTGGCCCAGGAGGCCAACGTGCAGCATTTGATTCTCACCCATCTCTCCCGGCGCTACCGGGAGCGGGATGTCATCGCCGAGATTCAGACCGAATTCCCCAACGCCAGCGTGGCGCGCGATTTCGACACCTTCCAGATCAAGCGCGGCGTCTGCGTCCGGCTGGAAGAGTAGGACAAGCGACATTGATGACAAATTTGTTCCAAACAGATCAATCTCCCAAGCAAAACCAGGTTTTGGGACAAAGCCTGGTTTTGATCCTTTTTTGGTCCCTGTGCTTCACCCTGGCCTATGCTCAGGCGCCGATGTACACCTCCAACCAGAATCAATATTTCTTGCACGGCTTGGCCCGGGCCGGCTACGGCCATCTCCACGAGGATTGGCTGGCGGGGACGCTTGACCCGACCCCGGTGTTCAGCGCCCTGGTCGCTTTTTCGTATTCGCTGTTGGCCTGGCCGCCGATCTTTTACGTCTACTTCGGGCTGCTGGCGGGGGTGTATCTCTTCAGCCTGTACGGAATCGGAGACCATCTCTTTGGGGTCGGAGAAAACCGCGCCCAACGGTGGTTGTATCTGGCCCTCTTTGTCGGCCTGCACGCCGGAGTCTTGCGCTTTCTGTTAGCCCGCTTTCTGGGCGGAGAGTGGGTCTATCTCTTCGATGGCGGCGTTGCCGGGCAACGTTTGTTGGGCGTTGTGCTGCAACCGAGCACGTTTGGCGTCCTATTGCTCTTGTCGATCTTCCTGTTCCTGCGGGGAAACATCGTCCTGGCTGTGATTCCCTTGGCGCTGACCCCTACGATCCACCCAACCTATTTTCTCAGCGCTGCGCTGGTGACGATCAGCTACATCCTAATCCTCTACATCCAGGACAGGAATCTGCGCCGTCCTTTTTGGGTCGGTTTGGCCACGTTCCTGGGCGTGCTGCCCATCCTGGTACATACGATCAAGGTGTTCAACCCAACCCAACCGATGTTCACTGAACGCGCTCGGGATTTATTGATCAACTTCCGGCTGCCTCACCACGCCCTCCCGGCGGCATGGTGGCACATCACCGTGGTGATCAAAATCGCCCTTGTGCTTCTCGCCTTGTGGTTGGCCCGGAAAACAAAACTGTTCTATTTGCTTGCCGTCATCTCCGCGGTGGTGGGCATCCTCACCGCGGCCCAGATTTTGACAGAGAGCAAGGTCATCACCCTGCTGTTCCCCTGGCGGCCCTCCACGCTGTTGGTGCCTCTCGCGGTGAGCGTGATCCTGGCCAAGGCGGTGATCTGGCTCGGTCAGCGGATACCCACCTTGTTCCGCGAACGAGCCTCCTGGCTTGTCGCCCTGAGCCTGACTGCCGCGGTGGCGATGGCCGCGGGCGGGCTGGGGATCACGTTGTTCAACCATCACCAGAAGATCAACAGCCCAGACCGGGCGATGATGGCCTATGTCGAGGTCCATCGAGCCCCGGGGCAGGAATACCTGATCCCGCTGCACATGCAAGATTTCCGCCTGGTAACGGGCGCACCCGCCTATGTGGAATTCAAGTCAATCCCTTATAAGGATGTCGAGGTGATCGAGTGGTTTCGGCGCATCAGCCTGGCGGGAAGGCTTTATCGCGCCCCCTACAAACGGGCAGGTTGTTCCATCCTCGCAGACCTCGCCGAAGAGGGGGTCACCCACGTCGTCTTGCCCTACGATCACGTCGTCAAAAACTGTGAAATCCTTGAGCGGCTTTATACCGATCCAAATTACGCTGTCTTCGCTTTGCAGCCTTAAAGCCAAAAAGGCCGTCAGCGAGTGACGGCCTTTTTGGCTTTAAGGCTCACAGGCAAGTTTTGATTTCTGCAACCAATTCTCGGACTTTAAAAGGTTTGCTGACGTAGCCATTTCCCCCGGCCGCCAGCACTTTTTCACGCTCGTGAGGCATCAGATGTGCCGTGACCACAATGATGGGAATCTCTTTGACGTGGTCGCCTTGCTTCAACGCTTTAATCACGCCCCAACCATCTAGAATGGGCATATCGAGATCCAGAATGATCAAGTCAGGTTGGTGACGTTGAGCCATCTTCAATCCCTGCTCACCATCAATCGCGGAGAGGACCTCAAAATCCTCAACCTCTAGTAACAGACGCATCAATTGGGAGTTATCGAGATCGTCTTCGATAATCAAAACGCTTTGTTTCATCATCGGGTTCTCAATATCGGTGAGGGATTAACGTTTCTGATCGCTTTGCTTACCCAAGTCAAGTAAAAGAGCCTTGGCGAGGGCCAATTATCTAAAAGCGTAAACTTATAGATCAAAATACAAAAAAACAGCGAGAGCTATACCTGACGAAGAGTTTTGGACACGGGATTTATATTCGAGAAGTATAGCATCCATTTCTTATTTTAGGGAAAAAAACTAACGAGTTCGTCATACAACACCGGGTTGAGGTCGTCGAAGTGATTTGCCCCAACAAGCAAAGCAATCATGACAGTCATCAAAGATGTTATTACCCAGGCACTGCGCAAAAGGTGATATTTACCTTTGTGAAAATGCCTTGCTGCATAGTGACCAATAAAAATCGTAGCTAAAACATGCCATGTTAGAGTCAAATCAACTATGTATCGCAAATTAGAAGAAATAAAAAACAATAAAATAAATAATTGAATTAAGCCACTACCGAAAAGCGTTAACATCAACCACGTTAACAAAGATTGAGAAAACCGGATACGGGAACCATTATTGACAGAACAAGGTCGATAAAACTTGAGCCAAAATCGTCTCAAAATAACAAAAAACGTTAAACTAATTAATGGTAAGAGAATCAATAACCCCGCAACCGGTTCGGCATAGTAATAATCCTTGGGAAGATGTATAAAAAACGGCCACATCGTATCGTTGATCCAAGGAATACGAATATAGGGGAATTCTCCACTAATGCTCGGAGGTCGAAACAGATATGTATATAAATTAGGAATTACATAGTCTATTGAAAACACCCTGCTATAATCTGAGGGACGGGCTAATCCAGTAAGCTGGTAGCGATGTCCAAATTCTAAAATCGAGTCAAAACGAGCATAGTTATACCACCCCAATAGAATTGCTCCAATTATTAGAGGGGTAACAAACCAAAATAATTGAGGGATACTTTCTTTAATATCTTTTCTATTTGACCGATATAGTTGCCACAACACCATAAAACTTGCAAATACAACCACAGGTATAGTTGTCACACGCGTTCCGGCAGCTAATGCCCAATTAACGCCAGCCAACATTAGATGTACTGGCTTTGGTTTTGATTCCAAGAACGCGCTGAATGCCCAATACAAGCCTGCGAGCAGAAAGAATTGCCCTCCGGCAATAGCTACTTCATATACTAAAGGACGCGATAAAAGCCAAGCCCAGGGTGCATTTACCATGGTAGCTAAAATTCCTGCAAAAAATATCCATCCCGGCACTGTTTTCTTATAACGCCGCCAGATCATTCCCAACAATAATACAGTAAAAAGATTCGTGCCAGCC
>CAZXXW010000017.1:18714-31165 GCA_964644835.1 uncultured Anaerolineales bacterium | reverse complement strand
GGTGCGTAAACGGTCGACTTGCAGCGCAGTCTGGTAGAGCTGGGCGTTGCGAAGGGCCAACCCCACCTGGCGGCCAATGGAGTTCAGCAATTCTTGATCTTCTTCGCTAAAAGGATGCGGTTGGCGCCATCCCAGGTTGAGCACACCGAGAACTCGCTGGCTGACCTTGAGCGGAAAGCTGATCACCGAATCCAAGCCGATCTTGTTGAGCACGTCCGAGGGCATAGCAGAACAATCATTCAGCAGAATGGGCCCTGGAGGGGGATCTTTCCCATCCAGTAAAGCGGCATGGAATTGACATTGAGACAGCGCACCGACCATTTCAGCGCTCAAACAGTCCTCAGGCATATTCCGCACCGCCCCAATGGAGAGATCCTCGCCGGTCATTTCTCCGGGCAAGATAATCCAGCCGCTATCGGCATTAATACTGGGAATATCCATGACGACATCGAGGACTTTGGGCAGCAATTCCTGCGGATCCAAGAATTTGGAAGCAGCCGCGGTAACAGCATACAAGGCGGCCTGCTCATCGTGGGCTTTTTGGAGCGCCCGTTGAGACTTGATCCGGACGGTGATGTCACGAGCAATACTTAAAATGGCCGGATTGTGACCATATTCGATCAAACGGCTGCTGATCTCGACAGGAAAGCCCGATCCGTCAGACCGGATCAAGGCTGTGTTGAAAATAATATGTCCGGTATCTTGGAGTTCTTCAAGCCTCACCGACATTTGGCGGCATTCTCCTGGCGGAATGATGTCGCCAAACCCTAAGCGCATCAACGCCTCCCGCTCATACGCCAGTTGATCGCAGGCGATCTGATTGACATCCAGAAATTTGCCGTCGACGTCGTGAACGAATATGGCGTCACTGGCGTGATCGAAGAGCGTGTGGTAGCGCTGCTCCGAGTTGCGCAAGGCCTGTTCCATCCGCCGTTTTTCGACAGCATTGCGAATGAACAGGAGCAAGTGCTCAATCTCCAGCGGTTTTTGAAGAAATGAATATGCTCCCCGGTTGACCGCCTCAATTGCCAAATCCTGGGTGGCGTGACCGGTCAGCAAAATACACTCGGTGTTCGAGGAACGCTGGCGGATGCCTTGTAAAACATCAAGCCCATCCATGTCTTCCAGACGGATGTCCAGGACGGCGACATCGACATCTTGATTGGTGACCAGTTGCAGCGCCTGTTCCCCTCTGGCTGCAGAGACGCATTCGTAATTCTTTAAGCTTAGAATATCTTCCAGCGTTTTACGCAGATCGGCATCATCATCCAAAAGCAGGATGCGAGGCCGTTGTGCTTGAGCGGTGTTTGCTTCAACGTTTGCCATATACCTTTTCCTGAGAATAAATCAGGGCAGTTTGCCAATACCGTGCTCGATGGCGTAGCGGACGATATCGGCGGTGGTCTCCAGGTCGAGTTTATCCAGCATGCGGCGCCGATAGGTGCTGATTGTTTTAACGCTCAGGGCCAAAATCTCGGCGATCTGGGAGGTCGTCTTGCCCTCGGCGATCATCGTCATCACCTGGTACTCGCGGTCGGAGAGACGCTGGTGCGGGGTGAGACGATGATTGGATCGCAGGCTGGCAGCTAACTCCTCGGCCAAGGTCTGGGTCAAGTAGAGTTCTCCTCGAGCGACTTTCTCCACCGCCATGAGCAGCTCCTGGGGCGCGCTGTCTTTGGTCAAGTACCCCTTGGCACCCAGCTTCAAAGCCCGGCGAGCATATTGCTTCTCCGGATAGACGCTCAAGACGAGCACATGGATCTCATCATCCCCATCGTTGAGATATTCCAAGACTTCAAGCCCACCGCCTTCGGGCATGGCCACATCGAGGACGAGGACGTCGTAGTCATCCTCGCGCAAGGCCTGAATCACCTCACGGGCGGTACCGGCTTCCCCTCGCACCTGAATGTCATCCCCCTCTTCCAGAATCTGGATCAAGCCGCGGCGTACAACGGCGTGATCATCAGCAACGAGAACTCGAATCATGCTTCCTCTCCGGGTGTCGAACGAACAATTCTTACGGTAATGGTGGTGCCTGTCTCTTCGTCCCCCTCAATCCAGATTTTGCCCTCCCAGTTGCGGACCCGCTCGCGCATACTCAACAGGCCGAAGGAATCAGCTTTGCTGATCTCTTCGGCCTTGATCCCCCGGCCATCGTCCTGGATGACCATCTCGACATCGTCCGGCGAGACGTTCAGGTCAAGGATGACGTGCTCGGCCCGGGCATGGCGGGCGATGTTGGTCAGCGCCTCCTGAGCGATGCGGAAAAGGTCTGTCTCCAAGGCGGAAGGCAGGTCGAAGCGATCACCATTGGCACAGAGTTCGCAGTCAAGCCCAGTGCGGCGAGCAAGGCCCTCCAGTTGCCACTCAAGGGCATCAACCAGGCCAAGATCATCTAACATGCCCGGACGCAGGCTTGCGCTGACGCTGCGGACGAGGTCGATGGTCTCATCGACCAGCGCGGTTGTGGCAGCAATTTTTTCGGCGAGGGCACCCTGGTCGGGATTGATTCTTTTTTCTAACCAATCAAGATCGAACTTCAAGGCTGTCAGTGCCTGACCGACGCCATCGTGAATTTCACGGGCGATGATCGAGCGCTCTTTTTCGCGCGCTTTCTGCAGGTGGCGGACGAGACGTTGATAATCGCTTTCGCGTTCCTTCAACTTGCTTTCGATCTGCTTGCGCACGGTAATATCCAGAGCAATGCCGACAATGCTGGTAATCTCACCTTCTGGATTGAAGACAGGGCGTTTGTTGGTCAGCACCCACTGGGTTCTGCCGTTTTTGTCGGTCAGGGTTTCGAGCTGATTGATCAACGGTTGGCCGGTTTCGAGGATAAAGAGATCATTCTGACGATATTCCCGCGCTTCTTCTGCTGAAAAGAGATCGTAGTCGCTCTTGCCCTCGATCTGGTCGAGGGGCACCCCAGCCTGGTCACAAAAAGCTTGGTTGGCGCTGATATAGTTCATATTTTTGTCTTTCATAAAAACAAAAGCGGGAATGGTCGAGAGAACGGTGTGCATCCTGGCGTTGGTCTCTTGAAGAGCCTGCTCGGCCCGGACGCGAGCGGTGATGTCCTTGACGATGCAGTGGGTGCGGTCGAAGGCCATCATTTGGTTGTAGCCAATCCGCCCGTCGCAGGTGATCACGTGGTAGCTTCCATCTTTGTGCAATAACTCGAACTCGACCCCCTTGACCTCCCCACGTTGTTTGAATCGAGCAAATCTTTCTTGGAAAAGCTCGCGTTGATCTGGGGGGAGAAAATCGACAAATGCCTTGCCGATAACTTCTTCTCGCCGGTAGCCAAACATATCCAGCCAGGTCTGGTTGACATCCACAAAACGCCCCTCAGCGTCCAGGGATTGGTATCCGAGGGGCATATTCTCGTACAACTCGCGGATACGAGTCCGGTTTTCGCGCAGGGCTTGCTCCGCCTGGATGTCCGTCACTATGAACAAAAAGCCTGCCAGGCGACCATGCTCATCGCTGAAGGGCGCACTTTTTGCCAAGACCGACAAGGTGGAGCCATCTTTGGTTTGCAGGGAGAGCTTCACGCCGCAGGGCAGGTTGGTCTGGTCACCCTCGAAGAGGGATTCGGCCCGGGAGCGGCAACCCGCTGCGACGAAGTCGAAGATCGTCCTGCCGCGGAACGCATCCCCTCTGTAGCCGGTCAGGGCAGCGATGTTTTCATTTCCAAAGATGATCTTGGCATCCTGATCTGTGACCCAGACGCCATCGTTGGTCATCTCGGCGAAAAGCCGGATGGTGTGTGCATCCAGGGATCCAAATTCGTTCATCTCTTTTCCCTTCCTTTGGGCAGAGAGACAGTGAACACGGCGCCTTGACCCGGCTCGGCCTGGGCGCGCACCTGGCCGTTGTGATCCTGGACGATCCGCTTGACGATCGCCAGCCCGATACCCGTGCCGGGGAACTCATTGTCGTTGTGCAGGCGTTGAAAAACGCCAAACAACCGGTCGGCATAGGCCATGTCGAAGCCGACGCCGTTGTCTTTGACCTGAATATCGACAAGGCCATTGCGTGGTTGGCTGCTGATCTCGATCCGGGCGGTCTCTTGATGGGATGAGAATTTGATCGCGTTGGCGATCAAATTATCGAATACGATTTCGACCATGTAGGGGTCGGCGTAAACGGTGCCCAGAGGGCCAATTTGCCACTCGATGTCGCGCTGCTCTAAATCGGGCTCATAGCGCTTGATCACCTTGTTGACCAGTTTTTCAAGCGAAACGTTGACAAAGGTAAGCTCCCGCCGCCCGACACGCGAATAGGTCAATAACGCCTGAATCAGATTGTGCATGTGATCGGAAGCCTTGCGGATTCTGGCGAAATAATCTTGAACGATGTCGCTTTTCGGCTCAATTTGATCGGCCAGCATGTGAACGAACCCGTCGATATGGCGCAAGGGAGCGCGCAGGTCGTGGGAGACCGAATAAGCAAAGGCCTCCAGGTCTTGATTGCTCTGTTCCAACTGAGCGGTGCGCTCGGCGACGCGCTGCTCCAACTCGTGAGCATGTTGGCGGATTTTGTCGAAAAGATGGGCGTTGTCGATGGCGATAGCAGCTTGATTGGCCAGAGTGATGCCCAGATCGATCTCCCGTTGTGAAATCTCTTTCGGCTCTTCACTGGAAGCGACCACCAACACGCCAAGGACCTCATCCCGAATCCTGATGGGCAAGAACAAGACCGAATGCAAATCGAACCTATCGATATAACCTTTTTCGGCCGGGACGAGTTCGACTTCGGCTGTATCCGCGATCAAAACGGGTTGATCATCCTGCAACACTTCCTCAACATGAGGGTAGTCTTTCACCGGAGACTCGCTGCGCGCCTGATCAAGCGGCCCCGGCAAAGGCGGTGTCGTCGCCTCCACCCATAAGCACCCGTCATCGACAAGATAAATGGCGGCACTGTCCAGACCGACCAGTTGGACAACGCCATCGGTGATCGCCTGGAAAATCGTCTCGGGCTCGAGGGTGGCAACAAACCGTTTGCTGATTTCCACCAAGGTCTCCAGGCTTTGGGCTTGCTGGCGAATCTCTTGCTCCACCCGGATGCGCTCGGTGATGTCTGTGTAAACAACGACGATCCCGGCGAGTTCCTCATCCAGCACAATGGGTGAAGCAGCGACAATCACGTGCACCGGGCTGCCATCCTTGCACAGGCGCACGGTTTCAACGGGTTGGAGTTTTTCACCCTGGACAACGTGGGCGACAAAATCACGCGCTTCGTCAGCACGATCGGGAGCGACAATCAATTCATCGAGACGCTGGCCAATGGCTTCACGCTGAGTATAGCCAAAAAGGCGTTCGGCGCCGGGGTTCCACTCGGTGATGTATTGGTTGGTATCCATCGTGACGATCGCATCGGGCGCGGCGCCGAGCAAAGCTTCCAAATACTGCTGGCGTTCTTTGATCTTCCGCTCCGCCCGAACCCGCTCGGTGATGTCGTAGCCCACGGATTGGTACTCGACCAGCTCTCCCTGATCGTTGAAGAGGGCCTTATCGGTCCAGCACTGCCATTCGATGTCCCCATCCGGCCCGATCACCCGGTGTTCATAGGTGACGATGGGATTCTCCTTGGTCAACGATCGAAACTGCTCTCTGACATACTCGCGATCCTCTTTGGGAATTTTGAGCATAAAACTCTTCCCAATGATTTCCTCAGGCTCTGCTCCGAATTGCTCAATGTAAGCCTGATTGACAAAGGTCAGCTTTTCATCCGGCGTAAACCGGCAAATCAGGGTTGTCTGGTTTTCCAAAATGGATTGATAGCGCTGCTCGCTCTCCCGCAGGGCTTGCTCGGCCCGAACCTGCTCGCTGATGTCCCGAACGATGGCCAAGACCTGCTCGTCGTCGCTGAGCACCAGGCGAGCCTCATAGTAGCGTTCTTCCCCATCGACAACCAGCGAGTAGCGGAAAACTTGCATCTCCCCTGTCGCGAGCACCTGTTCGATATGATTTTGGGTCAGATCGGCAAGATACGGCGGCAAAACATGGGAGGCCCGTTTGCCAATGATTTCCTCCGGGGGGTGCAAAAGCATCGCCGGGTCATTGAAACGGCAATCGAGAAAGATGCCCTGGGCATCGAAACGGAACAAAATATCGGGCATCGCCCGCACAATGGCGCGATTGCGTTTCTCACTCTCCCGAAGCGCTTTTTCGGCCGATCGCTTTTCGATCGCCCTCCGGATGGTGAGCATAAGCTCTTCGGTTTTGAAAGGCTTTTGAATATAGGAGTAAGCGCCCTGATTGGTGGCCTGGATCGCTGTTTCGCGCGAGGCGTGGCCGGTGAGCAAAACACACTCGGTGTCCGGCGAGCGCTGCCGAATTTCCCGGAGCACTTCCAGGCCGCCCATCTCGTCAAGCTTGAGATCAATCAAAGCGACGGCGATGTCCTCGGCAGCGACAATCTCCAGGGCTTGCACCCCCGTCGCGGCGCAAAAAGGCTCCAGGTCTTTCACCTTGATGATATTCTCTAAGGTCTGACGAAAAAAGAGATCGGCATCCAGAATCAACACTTTAGGGAGATCAGTCATCGTGGGATCGCTCCTGGGCGGCTTCCTTCTCTTGGTAGATCGGTATGGTGATGGTGAAGGTGCTGCCCGCGCCCTCCTCGCTGGTCACGCTGATGCGGCCCTGATTCGCCTCGATCAGCTTCTGGCAAATCGCCAGCCCCAGGCCGATGCCGCGCGACTTGGTCGTGAAGAGCGGCTCGAAGATCTTCTCCATATTTTCGGCGGAAATGCCATCCCCCGTATCGGAAATATCGAGCTGCACCCGCTGATCGACGGACGACGCCCGCAGGGAGAGAATACCGCCATCGTCCATCGCCTGGTACGCGTTGGTGATCAAATTGGTCAAAATTTGCTTGAGATGACCGCTGTCTATGTGGGCCTGGGGCAGATCATCCGGGATTTGAATGACCAGCCCGACCCCTTGAGGGGGCGACTTTCGGTCTAACACGTGAGCAACGACCTCATCGAGATCAACCGCTCTCGGAACCACGGTCTTATCCCGGGCGAAATCAAGCAAATCGGTGACAATTCTGTCGGCAGTTTGAACCTCATCGTCGATCATGTCCAAATATTCGACGACAATGTCTTCGGCATCGGTCTGAACCATCTTGAGGTAATAAACCGCCGAGGAGATCACGCTCAAGGGATTGCGGAGATCATGGGCAACGCCACCGGCCAACTGACCCAGCGCGGCGAGTCGCTCCTGACGCAAGGCCTTTTCCTGCGCCTGGCGCAGCGCCTCGGTACGCTTAGTGACCATCTCTTCCAGGTGGTGGGAGTAGTCGGTCAGGGCGTCTTCGGCCCGCTTACGTTGTAAGGCCAGCGCATAGATCGATGCCAACCGCTCTGTCAAGCGCAAATCTCGCTCGCCATAATCACTCCCCGGGTTAGCCAGGGCAATCTGGCCGACCAACTCGTCGCCGATCATCGCGGGGACAGAGAGAAACCGCTCAATGGGTACGTGCCCGAGGGGCACACCTGAAGAACGAGGGTCTTCGCTGGGAGCGTTGGTCATCAAGGGTTGGCGGTTTTCCAAAACCCAACCCCACAAACCAGCAAATTCCTTGAAAACGATATCTTTCTCGGGCACATGGCACTGATCCCAAACATCCCTGGTCATGGTGGAACTGACCAAATAACCACTTTCCGGGTCGATATAGCCAACATAGCCAAAGGTGCTCCCGGTCAGCCTTTTAGCATGATCCAAAACACGGTAAGAGATGTCCCCGATTGGAATCGACTCGAGCAAGTCCTTGGAGAGATCGGCCATTGCGGCATCAATTTCTTGCTGCCACTGCAGCGCCCGCTCGGCTTGCTTGCGTTCGGTGACGTCCTGATGCATGCCAAACATCCTCAAAGGGCGTCCATCTTGCGACCACTCAATCACCTTACCCCGGTCGAGCATCCAAACCCAATGGCCTTGCTTATGCCGCATGCGAAGCTCACACTGATAATAATCCGATTCGCCGCGAAAGTGTTTCTCCAACAGGGCTTTGCTCTTCTCCAAATCATCCGGATGGGTGTATTCCATCCATGTTTCAATCGAGATAGGCTCCAGTTCTTCAAGTGTGTAACCGATGATCTGAGCCCATTTTTGATTGAAAATCGTCTCCCCGGTTTGCACATTCCATTCCCAGGTACCCACATTGGTACCTTCGATGATGTTGCTCAACCGTTCTTTCTGAGAGGTTATTTCTTCTTCTATTTCCTTGTGTTCGAGCCATTCTCCGAGAGCGTCAGCGATGTTATTGATCAAATTCTGCTCGTCGGGGAGCAAGAAAGGCTCCTCCTCCAGGTAATAGACTGACAAGTTTCCATAAGTTGCGCCTTTGACGCTGATCGAGGCATGGATCCCATGCGACAAACCTTCTCTGTATTGCTCTGTGGTGCAGCGATCACCATTCAGTTCAATCACGGGCACAGCCGATTGCGAGTAGCGCATCGCCGGGATGAGATGCTCAACGATCTCTTGGCAAAGCTGGTCAACAGGCAAATCGGCATGCATAGCGCGCCTCACAGCGTAGAGACAGGTCAACTCCTTGATTCGTTCGGTCAACTTTTGTTCTACCCGCTTGAGCCTGGTGATGTCTTCAAAGGTTGTATAAACCTGATAAGGTTCTTCCTCTCCGAGATGGAATTGGGGAACAGCATGGATTTTAATCCAGCGGTATTGGTCATCGCGGGGGCTATAAACTCCCATAATCACATCTTTGATTTCTTCGCCCTCACGCAAGGCAACCATGGAGGGGTGCGCTTCGCCCGGGAACTCAGAGCCATCTTCGTGGATGGCATGCCAGCTCGGGTCCATGGAGGTTCGCCCCAGAATCTGGTCAACCGTCAAGCCAAGGATGCGCGCAGCCGCAGGGTTCGCCGAGACGATCTGTCCATCCTTGTGGTGGTAGACGACCCCATGTCCCATGGTTTCAAACAAGTTGCGGAACTTGGCCTCGCTTTCTCTCAACGCTTGTTCCGCCTGTTTCCGCTCGGTGATGTCACGAACAACACAGAGAATAGCTTTTTGGTCGACATGCTCAATCACCTGAGCGTTAATTTCTACAGGAATTGTGCTCCCATCTGCGCGCCGGTGAACAGTTTCAAAAATATCGCTCCCTTTTTGGATAATCCCGTCAATGACTTGATCAACTTTATCGGCGCGTTCGGGAGCATTGAGCTCCTTAGGTGTCATATCGAGCAATTCATCCAGGCTATAGCCGTAACGCTGGCAAGCAATCTGGTTGACATCCAAAAATTTGCCTTGAAAACTGACGACAAAAATAGCATCGCCGGCATGTTCAAACAAAATGCGATAGCGCTGCTCACTAACCTTGAGAGCATTTAAGGCCCGCACCCGCGGGGTGATATCCCGCAAACTTGCCAGCAGAGCCGGTTCGCCCTCCCATTCGGTTTCGACAACGTGCATCTCGGCGACAACGTCGCTCCTATCACGCCTGACGATATCAATGGCGGACTTCCGCCCGGCGACGACAGGAAAACCAAACATCTCCCCCTCAAGTTCCTCCGCCGAAACACCAAACAATTCCTCCGCGGCCGAGTTGAGATAACGAACAATCCCATCTTCGGCGCCAACGATAAGGATGCCATCGGCGTTACGTTCAATCACATTGCGGAAGCGCGCCTGGCTATCCGCAAGCTCTTGTTGAAGATTCTTCAATTGAGTTTCGGTAGAATTTTTTCCTTGTCCTTCTATCATCTAAAACCCTTTTTACCGTTGCCAATTGATTGAAGCACGAACTGCCATCTTTACTCTGAAAACATATCCCGAAGCCGGTGGATTTCATCGGTATCGACGTGGACGGGCCTGCCCGAAAGAATCCCGGTGACGTTGCGAAACGGTTTTCCGATATGCATACCGTTATTATCGATGGTGAATTCAAGAATATCTTTGTCGTGCATCGAGCCGCGCATCTTTAAAATGGTAATGCCGCGGCGCATCTCCCCGTACATCTCGACATAACGCAGCAAGATGATCGAATCCGTGATCGTCGAGATGTGCGCCTCGGTCACCGAGGTGCCGCCCATCAAGGTCGGCGTGGTCGAGGTGAACAGCCCGGCGATTTCCTGGTGTTTAATGAACGACGTGATCCCAATGATGAACTCACGAAAGCCTTTCACCGTCGAAATCCGCTCCAAGGCAGACAGGCTGTCGATGGCGACGCGGTTGGGTTTGTATTTTTTGATCGCGGCGCGCACATTGAGAAGATGATCCTCCAGGCCGATCACTTCGGGGTATTCGCAAATCACGTGGAGCTTGCCCTCGTTTTCCATCTTCTGGAAATCTCGGCCCCAGCCGGTGGCGTTGCGAAAAAGCTGCTCCCGGCTCTCTTCAAAGGCAAACAAAAGGCACCTTTCGTCATTCTCGACTCCCCCAGCGATGAACTCGGTCGTCACCAGGGTTTTGCCCGTACCCGTTGCGCCCGATACCAGGATGATCGAATCGCGGAAGAACCCGCCCCCGCACATTTCGTCCAGTTGTCCGTTTCCGGAGGTGATCCGGATGTTGGACGAGCGTTGCTTCAGCTCCAAAGAAGAGAGCGGGATGACGACGATGCCCTCGTCCGGGGTGATGGTAAAGGGATATTCACCCTTGTTGTGGTTGGTACCCCTGAACTTGAGAATCTCCATCGTCCGGCGGCGTTTTTCCGCTTCGAGGACGTTGCGCAAGACAATAACGTTGTCAGCGACGAACTCTTCGACTCCAAAGCGGGTGATGTCACCGTAATCGCGGCTCCGCTCCGCCGTCATCAGGGCGGTGACGCCAAGGCTCTTCAACGCCGAGGCGATGCGCAGCAACTCGCTCCGGACCGTGGTATTGTCATGGAATTGGCTGAACACCGCTCCGAGTGAGTCCATCGAGACTCGTGTCGCCCCGGTGCGGCGAACCGCGTTTTCGATCCGGGCCATCAAAGCGCCAAGATCGTACTCCCCGGCGATGATGGACTCTTTGCCTACCTGCGGCGAGGCGTCCACAAAAGCCCATTTCCCCTCGCTCTCCCAGCGGGCGACATCCCAGCCTAACGAAATGATATTCCGCCGGATGTCTTGGGCCGATTCCTCGAAGGTAACAAAGACGCCGGATTGATCCTTTTGTAGAATTCCCTCAGCAAGAAATTGGGCCGCAAAAATCGTCTTTCCACTTCCGGCGGTTCCGGCAACGAGCGTCGTGCGTCCCTTTGGCAGGCCGCCTTCGGCGATAAGATCAAACCCTCTGATTCCGGTAGGAAGCTTTTGGATAGAATCATATTCATTTGTGTTCATCATTTTCCTCCTGCGATGCTTTCTGGGTCTCGAAACAGCCCTAATCCTCGAAAAACTTTTTCTCTATCCGATAAATCACCGATGATTCTGCGGGTTGGTAAGGGAAAAAGACGAACCAGTGTAGGCGTAGCGATAATCTTATCCTCTTCGGCGATTTCTGGCTTTTCTAACACATCGATCACTTCAATATCGCAAATATCCTTTTGCGGATATTGCTTGCAAATGAGATTAAGATTCTTAATTGCTTGCTCTGATCTTGAAGTATGTCCAGTTATATACAATCGAAGTCGTATTTTATCGCTCATGCGTTATCCTTCCCGATTCCATCTTTTCCATAATTCGGGCACGTCGATGAAGCTTTGACTCAAACCAATAAAACATAGAGATGATTATCAGATCAACAAATTTGGATTTAATCACAAGAAATCAAACAGCCGCAAAACACCAACCGGTCAAGTGGCGCTGCAATGATTATAGGCATCGCTCTTTGAGATGGTCAAGTAAGTTAACATCGGCGAGCGATAAATTTCAAGTACCTTATATCATCTGGAGAATATTTGTCAATCCGCAAGACCCCGCACGGTTGTGTAAGAAAATTCCTACACAGCCTCAAAGCACGTCACCCGGTAATGGCTGCGTTTCTAACAATCCGCCGCGCCACCCGATCTCAACCAATATTGATCAAGAAAATCGCCAGCGAGGAAAGCGCCAAGAAAAAATAGTTGGCCAGACGCAGTTTTTCCTTCCAAAAGGCCAGACTGACAACCGTGGTCACGATGATGACGCCCAATCCCAGCGTCGGATAGGCGATAGAGCCGGGCAAATCCGAGAGTGTCCGAATCCAGAAATAGGTGGCGAGCATATTGGCCGTTCCCAAGACGACTCCCCAGATCAGGCATGGTTTGGGGAGCCCCTTGTGCGTCAATCTGGGGAGTGTCAACAGCAGGGCTACGGCGAAAATACCGGTCATAAAACCTTTGGGGTCCGCCAAAGGCTCAAGTTCGGCCTGAATCTTGAAGCTGAAATCGGTGATCCCATAAACGGCGAAAAGCAAAAGCCCCCAGAGGAGGCCGGTATACTGTTGCTGCCCGCCGGGCCCAACACGGAGAGGCTCCTTGCTGGCCAGGGGCAGCGACAGAAAAG
>CAZXXW010000017.1:0-18704 GCA_964644835.1 uncultured Anaerolineales bacterium | reverse complement strand
GCAAAAAGGATTAAGGAGCCAAGTGTGGGAATCGCCGCGGACAAGCGCATCAGCGTCGTCGAAAGCGCGAGCCCTTCCGCCGCAATGGCACGGTTGAAAAGCCACAGGGAGAGCACATACATCGCTCCAATGAAAACGCTCAAGCCCCAAATCAAGATCGAATTGGACCCGAGGCTCTCCCAGCCGCCCCAGGCCAGGACAGTCACCGTGCAGACGAGATAATTGACCGCGATGAAGGGGCCAGGCTCAATCTCCAGATGGTCGGCGACCTTCATGGTCAGGGCAACGCCACTGGAAGAGAGTATCGATAGGATCAGGTAGAAGATTGCATTCATCTTGTTTCTTCGATGCCTCCAAACACCGGAAAAGAGATTATAACAACTCTTCTGAACCTGCTACCACCACGCGATTGCGTCCCCCAACCTTGGCCGCGTAGAGGGCCCTGTCGGCAATCTGGATCAGCTCCTGGGAAGTCTGGGCATTCAAGGGGTACGCTGCCACCCCCAATGAAAGCTGGCTGCGCATCTCTTGCCCCCCATGCGCGATGACCATCTCGGCGAAAACTTTGCGCAGCGCTTCGGCACGCTCCGCGGCTATCTCGAGCTTGGTCTCCGGCAGTATGATGACGAATTCTTCACCGCCATAGCGACAGGCGATATCGGCGCGGCGGACCTGAGATTTCATCAGGCTCGCCAGACGTCGCAAGACAGCATCCCCGGCGGGATGACCATAGGTATCGTTGAGCTGCTTGAAGTGGTCGATATCCATCATGATCAAGCTAACCACGTACCCCGCGTGGTTGGCGCGCTGTAATTCGTGGCTGAGCATGCTTTCCATGTAGCGACGATTATATAACGCGGTCAAGGGATCTTGGATTTTTTCCAACGTGGCGCTCTCAATCGCATCGGAAGCCTCTCTCAGGCGTATGCTGAGCAAATGCAAGATATTCTCCGTGAAGCGCCGGGATCTCTTCAAAAGCACAAAGAAATTTTCCCGATTGATCTCCATCAGCAGCGAGTTTTCCAGGGCTACAGCCGTAGCGGAACGCGTCGCGCCCTCCAGTAAAGCCATCTCACCGATTGTCTCCCCTCTTCGGCGACACCCCAGGACGATGGGAGCTGAGAGATCCCCCTTAACAATGGCCAGCTTGCCGGATTTGATCGTGTAGGCCGACTCGCCGGGATCGTCTTCGAAGAAAATCACCTCCCCAGCTTCCACTTGGCAAGATTCAAAAAGTTGAGCCCATCGGGCTTGCTCGATGTAAATCAAATGCCCCAGGCTGACGTCTTCCCCAGATGATTTCGGCAATCGAGAGACCGCGGTGATAATTCTGTCGAGATCGGCGTGAGTGAGAAATGGAGCAGGCTTCAACATACCTTTCACCTTTGTTGCTAAAGTCAGGGCTGCGAACCGATAGCCTAATCATAAAGCAGAACGAAAAAGATTCACAGTAGTGGTAACAGGCGATGTAACAGCGATCCGGCTTCATCGTTTTATAAAATGGGAGATGGAGCAATCAGAAGGCCGGGTCGCCGCCATATCCGGGATTGATGGCTGGGCAAAGTGGCTTCGATCTGCTGGAATTCCGTGAAAATGAGAATTGGTCTCCACGCAAAACAAGCGCCCTTTTCAGCTATCAGTTCTTCTTATCATGGGTAAAACAAGTCATTTATGATACTATTGGATTATCGACATCCCGACGAATTTTCCCGAAAGATTGCATCCGAGACGCAAAGCAAGATGATCTTTTGGGGCACATAATCCCTGACCCAGCCTAACTTCAACAGAATAGCGATGAGCGAACACCATGAATCAACAAACTGAAACCCACGTATCCAATCGTGTCGTGAGCATTCTCCGCCTGTCATTAGTTTTAGCGTTTTCGTTATTGTTGCTCATCTTCATCGGCGTGGGCGAAGCGCGCAGAACGTACCCCCGATTTGAACTCGAAAAAATAGCTGCTCAGGGGGAGTTGATTCAAACAGCGATGGAACCTTTCTTGCTCGCCGACTTGCCCTTAGAACAGTTTCCAGGATTTACGACCCTGTCCCAGCCAATTTTGGATTCAACGGCATCCATTTATGCCATCTACGTTAGTGACCTGCAGGGGAACACAGCATTTTCCAACGTCACATCTCAAGCCGACAACATCCAGCGCCCCCTGGATTTCTCCGACCCGAACCTTCTCGATCAATTTGAGCGCAGCAGCTTTCAACAAGAAGAAGACCACTTCGCAATCACCGAAAATAACAATTTTTATCAAATCTCTTATGAACTAGAAGGGCGCTTGCAAACAGTAGGTCAACTGCACATCGCCATGGCAAAGTCCGTCGTAGAGGAAACGATCAGTTCGAGCTTTGATATTGTCAAAATCGCCGCTGGTATCGTCCTGGTTATCTTCATCGTATTTTTATTTTTGACAAGTCGGTACTGGAACTGTGCTGGCGGCGACGGTTGGAGTCAAGGCGGAATCCGCCTCTTAGCAATATCCTACGGTGTTGCCTTTTTCATCATCGCCTCGCTAGAGATTATCACGCTTCTAAATATTTATGCTGCGGGTATCGAAGCAAAAACCAAGTCCTTAGCTAACTCACTCGGCTACCGGATCAATAGCGCTCTAGACCTCGGCCTATCAGTCAACGATTTTCGAGATTTGGATGACGTTTTCGACGAGTACAAATCACTAAACCCGGACCTCAGTTATGTCGCTCTAGCTATTGATGATCATATCATCATCCACACAGATGAAGATCGTGTTGGGTCAACCTGGGTTTCGCCAACTGACCACTTTGAGTACATCGTAGAGTTAGAGCAATACAGAGAATATTCTGATAGCCAGATTGCGCTGCACCTGGGTTTGGGGATTCCCAAAAACGTGATCTACAATCGCCTTTGGCGCGCGGCGAGGAACTTTTTGGCTTTGTTCGTTGCTTCCGCTTTTGTTACCTCGACATCTTTTTCCTTGATCCGTTCGCTGAGCAACAAGCCTGATCTAACCCCTCAAACGATGCCAAGCCATCGCGGTTATTTGTTGAGCCTGATGGGGCCGCTGTATTTTCTGATCATTTTCATCACCCACGGATTAAGCGCGGCCTTTCTGCCCCAATACTTTCAGCAACTCGCCATAGAATCGGGGGTTGAACTCGATATTTCCAGCTTGTTCTCCGTTTATTATGCTATGTATGCGCTGGCATTGCCCCTCACAGGTGGCATGGTGGAAAAAAGAGGCCCACGGCGATTCCTTTTGATTGGCGCTTCGCTGATTGTATCGGCATTGCTTTTGCTCGGCTTTGCACCCGGCTTTTACATCCTGTTCTTCATTCAGATAATATCGGGGTTCGGAGAGGGCATGTTTTTCATTGCCGTACAATCGTATGTTCTCAAAATTGCATCTGCCAAACAAAGAACAAGGGGGGCGGCGATTATTGTCAACAGCCTTTACGGAGGACTTTTATCCGGTACCGCAATTGGGTCTTTGCTCGTTGTTGATCCCACTTTTGGACAACGCGGCGTCTTTCTCTTGGGAAGCCTGATCGCTGCCACGGCGCTGTTCTACGTCATTCGGCTAATTCCTGAAATTGCGGGAGCAGATTTCAGCGAGCATGTCCTGGGCACGACAATCTCCGATGATGCCACTCTGACGATTACCCAACAGTTTTCCCGCTCGACCTTGCAAGCCGAGATGAAAGAAGCGGAGGAGCCGCCCGGCTTTTTGAGCAGATTGCTAAAGGGATTTTCAGATCTTGAGTTCGTTGCTACAGCTCTTATGATCGGTATTCCTGTAAAAATCATCACTGCCGGTGTCTTCAAGGCTTCTTTGCCCCTGATCCTGAGCAGGTATAACTACCCAACAGAAGATGTGGGCCAGATCTTGATGCTCTATTCTGGAGGCGTGCTGGTATCCAGTTCGTTCATCGCCCGGCTGACCGACCGAATCGGTAAGACAGGACTTGTCTTGTTCATTGGCGCGACCGGGAGCGGCTTAGGATTGCTGCTCTCCGGCCTGATTGGGTCGGACCTGGTCGGCCAAAGTGGCGTTGTTTACCTTGCTACAGTGACTTTGCTCGCCGGTATGTCCCTGCTGGGAATCTCCCACGGCTTCATTCAAGCGCCGATCATCACCCATGTTGCCAACACCAAGGCGGCTAAAGAGCTGGGAAAAAGCTCGGCAACATCGCTTTATAGGTTATTCGAGCGTGTCGGCAACATCGGCGGCCCTCTTTTTGTCGGTGCCTTGCTGGCCTATAGTGACTATAATGCCTTCACCATCAGTTGGATTGGCATCGGCACGATTATCTTGGGCTTGTTATTCTTCCTCATCTTTAGGAAAAGGTAGACCTGAAATGAAACCCTTCAGAGACGCGATTTCTGTGATCATCATCCTCATTTTGGCACAAGTAGCTTGCAATGCTCCAACGCTGCAATCCCTTGATCAGGCTGCCCCCCAACCGATACCTGCCACGCAAGACCAACAACCGGAATCTGAGCAGATCAGCGAGGCGCCTGACATCGAATGGTTCCAACCCCCTGAGGAGATGCTGGCCAGTTGGAAGGTTGTCCCAGATGATGACAACGAATTCATGGTTGTGCTTGTTCCCGCCTATCTTGAGGACTCCCCAGCCGAAACGAATACATTGCTTTTTCTCTACACCAAGGCGCACCCTCTCTTTGATCATGCAACCAACCAGGTCCTTTCCGTTTTTATCGATCGAGACATCCCCGTAGAAGCGACGGTCATCTTGGCCGAGGGCAAACAAGCCGGCGAGGAGGCACTATCGTACGCCGAAGCCAATCAGTTTGACCTGATCTTCTCGATGGGGTCTGACGCCAGCGCTTACCTGCATGAACATTATCGCGGCGGCCAGATTCCCTGTGTAACCCTGTTGTCGAAAGACCCTGTTTTGCTGGGCCAAATGCCCGACTACGAGAGCGGAAGTGGGACGAACATCGCTTACACGTCCGTGGGCGTCCCCGCAGAGCTGCAAATGCGCTATTTTCAAGAACTTGTCCCCGACCTTGAAAATATCGTCATCCTATACGCGCAAGAAAATGCCAGCGCCGTGAAAACACAAGTTGAGCCCCTGGATGCCTATGCTCAATCCGCCGGGATGAACATGATCCACGTGGCGGTGCTCAACAATGAAGACCCGCAGGCGACTCAAGCGGAGCTTGACATCAAGCTGTCGGACGCTGTCAGCGAGATCGAACGGATTGACCCGGAAACAGAGAAGAGCATCATTGTGGTAACGAGCAGCAGTTCCATCGTCAATGTGTTTGAAACCGTCGATTCCTTGGCGAATCGAATTCCCGTCGTCAGCCTCTTTCCCGATCTTGTTCGGTCGGGTGATGTCACCGCCGTGCTCTCAGTTGGTGTCAGCTTTGACAGCAACTCTTTGCTCGCCGCGCTCTATGGCGTCCGCATCCTGCAAGGGGAGGTCTCACCTGGGGAGCTGCCCGTGGGGGTGATCACACCCCCCGACATTGCGATTAGTTTTGCCAAGATGCGGAAACTCGATCTGAGAATACCCTTTGCCTTCTTCGAGAGCGCGACCTTCATCTACGACCCGGACGGCGAACTGGTCCGTGAACAGGGCCAACCCATTGAGCAACCATGACGCAAGCAAACCAGCAAGATCAGCTTGAATACCTGCAACCCTGGCTAGCCGCGGGGCCCTCCCTACCTTCCGGTTGGCAGCCCCTCTCGACCCTGCGTCTGGTCATCATCGTGGGTGTGACGGGGACGGGCAAAACAACGGCGACGTCAAATTTATCCAAGAATGGTCTGAAATTCGAATTACTCCCAGACAGACGTTTTCTGACAGAGAAATTAATCATCGCCCCTCTTCAACGTGAAGATGACCAGGAAGTGAAAACACTTCCCCGGATCCAACGGGTACCGTATATCCGCCGCTATAAGCGAAGACATCCTGCCGGGTTAGCTTACGCAATCTCAAAGCTATTTGTCAACCCGGCGGCTTGCGAAGGTTTCTGGATTTTCAACGGCTTGCGAGGCCAAGAAGAAGTCCGCTACGCGATCGAGGCTATCCCGAGAGCAGAGTTTATCGTTCTCGATGCCAGCGATATCGTCAGAGCACAGCGATTGATCAAGCGGAAAGACCCTTATGACCGGATGGGCAAGCGAGAAGATGAAACCACCCCCGGCGATGGAACCACGAATCGCTTTGAGGCCCTTGGCGTGCCCGAGGCGGCAGCGATGTTTTCGCCACAAGAACAAGAGCAACTGGTGGAGATGGCAAAAAGCGATCACTTCGCCGTTGCAAACGTAAGGAATATACTAGAACTTCTTTGCCTTGAACGCAGACTCTATGACAAAGACGCGACCATCGCGACGCTGATGGCATTGGCGCCCGAACGTACCTTTGTGATCGACACTACCGAACTAAGCTCCAACGAAGTCGCTCAAAAGATGATTGGGAGACTCCGAGAGCTGGACATACTGAGATGACCCCTTTGGAGAAAACCTTATTGGTAACCTCGTGCAAACTGTTCAATCAAAAAATCAAATAAACCACTATCCTACAAATTGATGAGGCAAACAAGGAACCACAATGACCGATATTATCCGTAACACCATTCAAGCCGGTCATGTCGTCATTTGGGAAGAAGTTGCCCGTGACGGTGCTCAAGCGGAGATTTTGCTCTCCGGCGAGCAACGCGTCAAAATTGCTGGGGCGCAAGCAGAGATATTCGGGGAACATGGCCCTGAACATCTCATTTTTGCAGCCGGGTACCCGTCGATGTGCCCAGAAGAATTCGACATCGTCTGCCAAGTGGCGGAAGAGGTCGAAACTTGTAGTCTCGCAACCCACGGGCGAGTGCTCAAAAGCGACGTTGATCTGGGCATTGAGGCAATGAAAAGAGCGAAGTATGGACGCGTCTCTTTTGCTTTGCCCGTTTCAGACAAACATTGTGAGATTATGCTGCACAAAACCAAGGAAGAGACCTTGGAGCAGGCCGTAGAAGTCGCCAACTATGCGGTCGAGAAAGCGGATGGCATCCCCATCGATGTCGCTTTTGGCGTTGCCTCGCGGGTTGACCCGGGCTTTTTGGCCCATGCCGCCACGGTGCTTTCCGAAGAGGGCGTTGCCACGATCAAGATCGGCGACTCGACAGGGGAACTCTTCCCCCTGGAGATTTACCGGCTGTTCAAGCAAGTCCTGGAGCAAGTTCCCTCCGATGTGGTCATCGCTGCTCATCTCCACAACGACTATGGTCTCGCCCTGGCCAATTACCTCGAAACGCTGCGTTTGGGCGTCAGGATGGTGTGCAGTTCCTGGTTGGGGCTGGGAGAGCGCGTCGGGCTGGCGGCGACGGAGCAAATTCTGATGGCGCTGGCCGACGACCCGGAACAAGTGGCCGAGCGCCTCGGGATTACCCCCCCGCTATGGCTATCTCCCCCGGACCTCAAACGGGTCACCCCCATCGCCCAAGAGGTGAGCGAGATGTTGAAGATCCCCTTGAAAATGACGGATCCTGTCATCAGCCCGGCCATGAATCACATCGCCACAGGAGCTTATTTCAACAATCCGATGGCATTCAAACCCTTTGACCCGGAAGACGTCCTCGGGGTTGCGCCTAATCTCGTCCTCACTCACCTTGCCAATCACAGTATTGTAGAAACCTATGCAAACCGGCTAGGCTACTCGTTAAGCAAAGAGGAAGTCAAAGCCACGCTGAAGTGGGTAAAATCCTATGCTTATCAGCATAATCAGTCGGTTATTCCAATCTCGGCGTTCGAAGAATTTTTAGCAGGTAATAAAGGAGTCTAGACATGGATGCCTCTGATCCGAAAACTGGCCGCTCGATTCATTTGAGCTTATTTTGGAAAATTCTCATTGCGATGCTGATCACAGGCATCATCCCTTTACTGTTAATCAGCTATAACAGCACAACGGCGATCGAAGAAACCGGCAATACTGCTCAGGATGTTGCCGCAGCCGAACTCGACAACAAGTCGATTGAAGCATTACAAGTAAGGGTAAAACAAACAGCCGTTCAGATTTCGTTGGTACTCGAACACAGCGTCCAAGATACGCTTTACGCGGCGAACTTAGAGCCCACTTTCGAGACTTACAAAACGTTCTATCAATCTCGCAAAAGCGATCTCTGGTATCAAGCAGGAACGGAAGACTCCCCCCAGGAGACGACCCGCACGCTGCCGCTCTATCGAGAAATGGCCTTCATCGATAAAAGCGGGCAAGAGACGCTTCGCATTGTGGACGGCAAAAGGATCCCCGAAAATGATCTCCGGGATGTCTCCAATCCGGCCAATACGACCTATCTGACAGAAACGTATTTCGATCAAACAATTGGCCTGCCCCAAGGGGAAGTTTATGTCTCTCCCGTGATGGCCTGGTATGTAAGTGTAAAGAAGCAACCTGCCCGGGCCTTGAATGCCGACGTTTCCCCCTTTGAATACATCCAATATGAGGCCGTGATCCGCTTTGCCAGCCCGGTTTACGATGATGCCAACGAGTTACAAGGGATCGTCGTTTTGTCGCTGGATCACCGCCACTTGATGGAAAAAACCAATCACATCTATTCCAGCAATAAAGAGGTGGTTTGGCCTGACTACGGCAGCGGAAATTACGCCTATATGCTCGATTATCAGGGCTGGTTGATCGCCCACCCCAACTTGGCGACACTGCGGGGCCTCGATGAGCAGGGCAACCTGATGCCCACGCAAACGATGGAAACCTTGGATCAAACTCTCCCCTTCAACATGCTTTCTTCAGACATCAAAGAGTCAGCGATTGAAATCTCCAGCGCCGTGCTGGCCGGAGAAGAGGGCAATATCCGCAACGAGAATCTGGAAGGGGCGCTGAAGGTCGATGTCTATGTTCCCATCGAATTTTCACATGGCGTCTACCAAGACGAGGGGTACTTCGGCGGCCTGGTATTGAGCCAAAATGTAGAAAACGTAGAAGAAGCGGGAGAGATTTCTAAGAGCATTATCAATCAGACTGTGGCTGCGATCCAAAAAGACATTTTCTGGATCGCGGGGATAAGTTTGGTCATGTTTGTGGGCGCATCGGTTCTTGTCTCTCGCAGTATCATCAACCCGATTGGTCAACTGACGGAAGCAGCAAGAATCATGGAAAAGGGAGAACTGGACGTCAGCATGCTCAACCGGCTGCTCAAAAGACGGCTCCAAGACGAAGTAACCGAGTTAACCAGCGTGTTCAAACAAATGGCCCGAGCGGTTCAATTACGCGAGCGCAACTTGCGTGAAAAGGTGATGGAATTGAAAATTCAAATTGACGAGGCCAAAAAACAAGAGGAAGTGGCCAAAATCGTCCAGAGCGAATCTTTCAGAAGCTTGCAAGAAAAAGCCAAAGAAATGCGCGCCCGCAGAAGGGCTCGCCAAAAAGAAAACGAGGGGTAACAAGCACTCCAACATCCGTGATGGAGATGATTCCCCTCACAGGATAATAAAACTCGTTCGATGACAACAATAAGGATTGACGGGAGACTTTAACCGTGGTGATAAAAGGCTCGAACAGGGACGAAAATCAGCCCCAAGACAAGCCCCAACAACAGGATTTGAAACAGAATCCTGAAGCAGAAATCCGCTTGGAATACCCACCAGACTTGGAGCAATATCTCCCTCCTGCTCTCTGGAGGAGACTCTCAAGCGGCAAACCGCGGCGGGAGTTGCTCGTTCAAGCCAACGTGCGGTTACGCTCCTTGCTTTACCTGATTTCAACATCTTTACCCGATCACTTGGTTGAAGAAAAAAAGCAGCGCCCGGTCCCCGGGCTGGTCAGCGGGAAAATCGTTCAGGGTAGCCTGCTCTTTGCCGATGTGAGCGGATTCACCGCCCTATCGGAACGCTTGGGCGCCTTGGGCCTGGAGGGAGCCGAATGTCTCACCAACATCATGAACGATTATTTCGAAACAATGGTCGAAATTTTAGCCTGGTCGGGGGGAATTTTGCTCAAATTTGCTGGGGATGCAACCCTGGTCTATTTCCCGGAGCAGAGAAAAGGCCGCCAAGCAGAATGGGCCGTGCGAGCAGGCATGCGCATGCTGCGAGCGATCTCGAAGTTTAGCAACATCGAAACGCCAAGCGAGACCGTCAACCTGCAAATGAAGATCGGGATTGCGACAGGGAAATTTCTATCAGCCAGTATTGGCTCGGCTGAACGGATGGAATATGCCATCTTGGGAGAAGCGGTCTCACAAACCATGACTGCGGAGGGCGCGGCTACAGGAGGGGGACAACTGATCATCAACGAGGCCACCGTCGAGCATCTCGGAGAATCCTTTTCGATCAAAGAGCAGAGCCCCGGTTTCTTTCTGGTTGATCACTGTGATCATCGTGAATTGGGCGATTTTGAGATCAGCGCCCAACGCCGCAGAGGGCGCGGCGGGGTGCCGCTGGACACCGATCCCCAAGCAATTCTCGAACAGATAGAATTAACCCTGGAACAGATTCGCGCTTTGCGACCCTATTTAGCCCCTGAGTTGGTTGAGCGCATCATCGCCCACGCCAAAGAGCGGCGCTTCGAAAGCGAACTCCGCCTGACGGTGGTGATGTTCTGCAATTTCGTCGGCCCAGAAAGGCTGCTAACAATTTGGGGAAACAAGGGCACCCGCAAAGTGACGAACTTGTTGAGTGGTTATTTTTCGGCGATGAACGACGTGATCGCCCGTTATGGCGGCATCATCAGCCGGATCGACCCCTACAGCAAAGGGACAAAGTTGCTGGCCCTGTTCGGCGCGCCCGTCAGCCATCAAGATGATCCCCTACGGGCGGTGCGGGCCGCCACGATGATGAACCTGGCGCTAGAGAAACTGAACGAACGCTGGATGGGGAAATTTGCCCGCCACTTGCCCGATGATTTCGAAGGGCCGCTGATCCAACACCGGATTGGCATCACCGAGGGAGAAACCTTCGCCGGGCTGGTTGGTTCCTCTACCCGGCGCGAATACACCGTCATGGGCGACGACGTCAACCTGTCGGCGCGCTTGATGGGGGCTGCCGCCCCGGGGCAAATTCTGATCAATCAGCCTGTTTACGAGTCGGTGGCCGATTTCTTCTTTTCGACAACGCTGACGCCCATCAAGGTGAAAGGCAAAAGAAAACCAATCGCGATCTACCAAATCGAGGGGCCGCGTAACGACACCCTGCTCAATCGCATCCACCAGCGTGAACGGCTGATCGGTCGAGATGAGGTGCTTGGCCGGGGCAAAGAAATCTTGCGCCAGGTGTTGAACGGGGAATGCAGAGCGGTCACCATTCAAGGGCCTGCGGGCAGCGGAAAAAGTCACTTTGCCGACACGCTGATTCGAGAGGCGTTGGCTTCGGGCGCACAAGCGCTTGTCTATCAGTGCAACTCTTACAATGCCGATATTGCGTATGCCGGCTGGGGCGGGTTGCTGCGCTCCCTGGCAGGGATCAGTGCGATCGACCCGGTGGTGCTGCATCAAGAAAAGCTGCATCGCCTGGTTTCAGAGGCAGGGCTGCACGAGCAAGTTGCTCAATCGCTGGGGACGTTGATGGGCCTGGATCTCAGCGACCAGCCGCGAGGGCGTCAGGAGACTCCGGCCCAGGGGCAAAGCAATCTGTTTGACAATTTGATCCAGGAGGGAGGCATGCACCGGAGAGCGAGAAGCTCCAACCTGCTCGCCCAATTGGAACAAAAAAGTTCCCGGGTCACCAGTCGAACCGGCTATCATGTCCCCGTAAAGTTCAATCCCCGTGATCAAGAGATGATCGCTCAGGCGCTCGCGAGCCTGCTCAAAGCCGTCGCAGCCGACTCTCCGGTGGTGATTTTCTTCGAGGACGCCCACTGGTTAGATCGCTCTTCCCGGGCGCTGTTGTCCGCTTTGGAACAAAAGCTGGCAACCCAACCAATCTTAATGATCTTGGCCCAGCGTGGAGGGGAAGATCAGGCCCGCGTTGGCCAAACGATCAAATTAGCTCCCCTTGAACTCGATGGCACCAACGAAATGGTTTCCAACATCTTGGTCTCAGAGCTGGCCCGACTGATCCACAAGCAAAGCAACGGCAGTCCCCTGTTCATCAAAGAAATCACCCACTGGGTTCGACAGCAGTGGCAAATCAGCCTTGCGGACATCAAAAAAGCGTTACAAACCTCCGATTTCCTGCGCAATCTGGTCTTCAGCAACCTTGAAAACCTGCCGGAAAAGCAACGCGAAATCGTGCGGGTGGGTTCCGTGATCGGCGATCAATTTCGTGTCGGCGAGCTACAGTCTTTGCTGCCGTCATCGTACGACTCGGTGACGTTATACAACGATTTGCGCGAGTTGGTTGAAGCCCGCTTTTTGACTCTATCAGAGGCAGGAGTGGACCCGCAATATGCCTTTCAGCAAAAGCTGGTCCGCGATATTCTCTACAACAGTTTGCCGTTTGCCCGGCGGCGCGAGTTGCACGCTCAAATCGCGGCGTATTTCGCGTCACCGTCAAAACGCAATCAAATTCACGACAAGATCGCCTCGTTTTTGAACGCGGACGCCGTGAGCAACCCGGCACAAAACGCCAAAGTTTTGGCACATCATTACCAAGCAGCCGGAAATTGGTTCGCCGCAGCGGAGCAACTCCAGCTTGCCGCCGATCATCTCAGAGAGCAGGACTCCTATTCCCAGGCGGCAGACGTGTATGCACAGGCCTTATCGAACTTGGACAAACTGACCGCTGAGCAAACTAACGTGAAACCAAAGGTGATCGCGCTGCAACAGGCTTTATTGAGCAGCCAAGGGGACATGGCTTTGATGTGCGCCGATTATCCTAAAGCGATGAGCCGTTACAAAGCAGCGCTGGATTTGGAAGTCGATCTTTCCACACCTGACGTTTTGCTTGACTTGAAACGAAGACTAGCCCTGACTCTCCCGATGCTGGGGCACGCTGATGAAGCTGAAAAATTGCTCCGAGATGCCTATGCTCAAGACAACGCCGCCTTCGACCTGGCTGCCAGCGCCACCCTGGCCTGGCTTCTCTGGCGAGCCGGGAACCCCGATGCAACCGCGTGGATTGATAACACAACCGAGATGCTGCTCCCAGACCCCTCCCCTTGGGAAGTCGGTATTGAAATCATGTTGAACGACTTTAGAGGCAAATGGCAGCTTGTAATCCCCCTGTATAAAAGCATTGACAGGCCTGTTGGGGCAGCCCTAGCTTCGGTCCGGCTCGGCGACCAACACCTACAAGAGGGCAACATGAAGAAGGGCTTGGCGGCTTATCAAAAAAGCGCCAAAATTTGGGATCAATTACTGGGCGATCAATGTGGTTTGGCCCTGGCGCGTTATCGTCTCGCCGAAGTATATTGGCAGCGAGATGACAGAAAAGCGGCCCGATCCAATCTCGACGCCGTAGATCAATACCTGGTCGCCTGCCCTGCCGGCGTTCGTGAAGAGGGCCGCGCCTTGGTCGTCAGAGCCATCGAAAAGATCAAGTCAGATGATAGGAATAGTTGGCCCAATTGGCACTGGCAATCCTATGATGATGCGTTTAGAATCAAATTACTTTTTCAGTGATAAGATTTAATCCTCGAAAGTAGAACAGGATAAATGATGACAGCAACGTTCTCCATCAAAGACATCTTTATATTCAGCAACCTGGCAGATGAAAAACTGGAAGAGGTCTCAGCCTTGTTGAAATCCATAGAATTAACCCCCGGTGAGATTCTTTTCAAGAAAGGTGACCCAGGCGATTATCTCGTCATTGTCGAGCAGGGAAAGATCGCTATTTTCGATCCCAGCGAGGATCAGGCTGGAGACGAGAAGCCGATCCGCATTTTTGGCCCCGGAGAAGTGCTGGGCGAAATGGCCTTAATCGATCAACAACCTCGCTCGTTAAGTGCACGTGCGGAAGAGCCGTCCAAGATTTTGACCCTTGGGCAGCGTGACTTCAAACGGCTCTTGGTCGAGAACCCTGAAATGGGGCTATCGGTGATGGAAGGGCTCAATGACCGCATCCGCTACACGACCGATTTTCTAAGCGAGGTGCGCCAATGGGTTCAAAAAGTGTCCTGCGGCGATTATCAGATCAACAGCATGAAACCTCAGCATAATAAGTATCCGGACGAGGCCATCGCCACGCTGGCAGCGGAATTCGCCTTGATGACAAATTGTGTCCAAGAGCGAGAGGAAGAGTTACGCCAGCAAGTGCTTGATTTACATATCGTGATCGATGAGGCCAAACGACAACAAGATTTTGAAGAAATCATCGAAAGTGATTTTTTCCAAAACTTGAAAGAGAAAGCCAAACATATGCGTCAACAGAAATATAACCAATGAGATCATCAATCGGATCTGATTCGAGGAGGATATGATGTCAAAAATTTTCTCTGTCCACTCTTTTCGGGGTGGAACCGGTAAATCGAACACAACTGCAAATCTTGCCGCGGCGCTGGCAATGAAGGGAAAGCGGGTCGGTGTGATCGATACCGATATTCAGTCCCCGGGCATTCACGTTCTATTCAACCTGAACGTAGCGGATATTAACTATTCGCTTAACGACTATTTGTGGGGCAAATGTGCCATTACAGAAGCAGCCCATGATGTCACACCCAACCTAGGTGGAGATATTCCCGGCACTATTTACCTCGTCCCATCCAGCATCGACAGTGCTGAAATTGCCCGGATTCTGCGCGAAGGGTATGATGTCAGCTTGCTCAACGATGGCTGCCAGGATTTGCTCGAGGATCTGGATTTGGATGCGCTGATCATCGATACCCATCCGGGCATCAACGAGGAGACGTTGCTCTCGATTGCGATCACCGATGTTTTGCTGATCGTGATGCGCCCAGACCAACAGGACTTTCAGGGTACCAGTGTCGCCGTCGAGATCGCCCGTAAATTATATGTCACCGATTTGATGCTGTTGGTCAACAAGGTACCATCAACATTTGATGTCGATGATGTCAAGAAAAAAGTGGAGCAATCGTACAGTGCCGAGGTCGTGGGAGTGTTGCCTCATTCCGATGAAATGATGACCTTGGCAAGCGAAGGCGTGTTTGCAGTCCACTACCCTGACCATCCAATTACAGCAACCCTGTATAACGTGGCAGAAGTTTTGATGCAAGCATGAGCACCTTTCACGGGAATCCCCAATCAGAGGGAGATACAATGCCTCAGATTATCTCCATCCATTCTTATCGCCGGGGAACCGGAAAATCAAGCCTGGCCGCGAACCTGGCCGTTCTGTTCGCTGCGGCAGGGAAACGCGCCGGCTTGATCGATGCTACTTTGCACTCGCCAAGTTTGCACTTTGCTTTCGGGCTGGAATCACCCGAAACAGGATATTCTCTTAACGATTATTTGGAGAACAAATGCGAGATCGAGCAAACTGTGCAAGATCTCACCGGCCAGCTTAACGCTAATTTGCCCGGTAAAGTCTTTTTGATCTCTGCAAACATGAAGCCCAACCGATATCTTGTTCAACGAGAATATTCCGGTGAACGGATAGAGAATAGCATCTTGAAAGCCAGCGAATTTTTGAATATCGATTATCTACTGATCGATACGCCCTCGGGGATCAACGACAACGCCTTGCTTTCCATGGCTATCTGCGATACGCTTGTTGAGATTCTTCGTCTGGATCAACAGGATTATCAAGGAGCTGCTGTGGTTATTGAACTGGCTCGAAAACTGGCAATCCCCCATATCTTTCTGGTGGCCAACTTTGTGACCAAAACCCACCGCCCTAAAAAGATCCAGGCGAAACTTGAACAAAGTTATGGTTTCGATGTCGCTGCGATCTTGCCAATCTCTGAGGATATGCTGGATTCCTCGTTGAGAGACATCTTTGTTTTGGCGTTCCCCCAGCATCCTCTCACCCTAGCCTTACATAATTTAGTCGAAGCGTTAGGAAACGTGAGGTGATTGATCCTCATCAAACCACAGATTCAACCTCAACAAAAAAGCGCCATCCGAGTCGATAAGATGGCGCTTATGGTTTTAATTCTCTAGGTAAGCCCCCTATCCACTCCCATCCTGATCTGAGGAGCTTTTTTGCCGCGCAATCTTATCATCCAAGGATGACCATAAATTCGCAGCGAATTCACTGCCGGCCTTACGACGCAAATTGACTTTATAGGATACCTTTTCCCCAACACCTCTGCGGATAAGCCAGTTCTTGTTTCGAAGCGTTTCGAGTGCTTGGTCAAGCTCCGATTGATCTAGACGAACGTCTTCGGGCAACTCGGCTACAGCTTTAACCAGGTTTTGGTAGCTCATTTCAACCTCTCGTAGCAAGAGGCGCATCAGTTTACGCAGGGGAGGGGGGAGATCGGCCAAGTCTAGGGCGGAAATACCACCTTCTCGCTTGCGATCGTCAAGCTCACCCTGGAGTCTATCGAATACACCAGCCATAATTGCCCTTCCTTCCCTCAATAAAGCTCCGGCATTGGAATAGGTTCTGGTTGGGGATCACAGACACCGCACCAGATCACATCGGCGACCGCCAACCCTTTTGGAGTCTTGTTTTCACCCAAAAACATGGCCAAAAAGATTGGCATAGTGGTGGCATGGTCTTTGCAAACAAATCGGCCGCAAAATTTACATGCAGCTCGGGCAGGTTGATCGCATTCCCAACATTGCATCGGGGGTCTCCTTTCGGCACCTATTTCGCTGCAAGGATCGCATCGGCCACTTGGCGAACACCTTGCGACCAGGGATGTTCCGGGAAGCGAAGGGCAAAGATATCTGAACTGCCCAAGTCGACCAGGTCTTCCGAGAGAGGCAACACAGCGGCAACTGGTTGCTGGTAATAACTCTCTATTTGTTCTCGCACCTGATCAAAATCGTAGCGAGTCAACGCTTTGTTGACCACCAAGAAGAGGTTGGGAACATCCAGCGAGGTAGCAATATCAACAGCAACAGCCGTCCCCTGGAAATCTTGCTGATCGGGGCGTAAGATCAGAATCAACACATCTGATATCGCAACCGAGAGCAAGGTTTCCTCGTTCAAGCCGGGATGTGTATCAAGCAACAAATAATCGAGGCTAAACTCCTTCATCAAGGTTTGAAACCCCTCATTCAACTGGTTAACATCGTACCCCATCTGAAGCACCTTGCGGATATCGCTGCTACTAATGCTGGAGGGAATCAACCATAAAGCCTCATTACTCAATTTTTTCAAACCCTCCGCGTCACCACCATATTGGCTGACATCGAAAGCGACATCTTTGATTTCACATTTGCCATCGAGATAGTCGTTCAACGTCAGACCCATGTTTGCCTCACTCAAGCCAAACAAGACATGGATGCCAGGGGATTGAATGTCGGTATCGACGATGCCAACTCGATTTCCTTTCAAGGCAATTAAGGCGGCCAAATTAGCGGTGGTGTTGGACTTGCCCGTTCCACCTCGGAAAGAATGGATGGAGACAATTTTACCCATGCGAATACCTCCGTTTGGGGATGAAAAATTATTCTGTTTTCGTTCGTGCCTTGGCAGCTTCAGCGGTACGCTGCCCCAATGTAGACCACAAGCTTGCACCGTTCGATTTTGATCGAACCGCAGCGTGTTCGGGGATCAGGGTTTCCAATCTATTCCATAGAGGGCTGGTTTCTTCGGGAAAGATATTCCGCAAGTAGAGCATACAATAGGTACCCACAGAACGACGCGTTTCATCCATTTCTAAACGCAAGACTTCCATCTCAGCTTCGACAGCTTTGACCATCTTTTCATCAGTAAGCTTTTCTAACGTTTTTCGCAAGATGCCCAAACGCGCTTGCAAGCGCAAAAAACGCTCAATCTCTGAAGCTTTTTCCGGGCCAAATCGCTCAGCCAAGGGTCTGAGGATTCGTGACAAATCTTCGAGACGATGGACAACTGCCGCCTCCCGCGTGGTCACACGGTCGGCCTCACCAAGCGTCTCTTTGATCCAGTGCTTCTCTTCGGCCAAACCCCGTTTGATAGCGAAAGCGATCAACAATGCGCCCAAAAAACCTGCCCCGGCAGCATAGAGCAACAAATAGCCGCTGCTGACCCGGGTGACCAAATTGTTGAAGGCAACGTGAACAGTCATAGCGGCTAACCAACCACCGGCAAGCAAAAACGATCTTCCCGAAAAACGACGGAATCTTGAAAGCCCTAGAGCAATGCCGACCAAAGCGCTGGCTGTTGCGTGTATCAGATTCGTCGAGAGGACACGGCCAATAGCTAAATTAAGGGCGACGTGCGAGGCACCAAAAAGATATTGATAATTTTCAAAAATTGCAAAGCCAATCCCGACGCTAAATCCATAAATGGCCCCATCGACAAAATAAGTGAAGTGCGTTTGTCTTACCAAATAAATGAGGATCAGTGCCTTGATGATTTCTTCAACGACGGGGGCGACAAATCTGGCGGTCGTCTCCCAAGGTATTTGACTCAAGTCGCCGATTGCAGGGTTGATAATATAAGCCCCCAAAAAGGCCGCGCTCCCCCAAAGAAAGCAATAGAGAATGTAGCGGAAATTGCCTGTTTTGTACAGGTCAAGCGTATAGACGATGTACAAAAAGACGATCGGAACAGCAGTGGCCGTGATCAACGCTATGATGAACATAAGAGTATCATACTCGAAAATTTACCCGTCCACAACTCAGATTGTTACCAAGCTAGGTTTTTGATCATGCCTATCTTCAACTCTCGGCTTGGAAAGACAAAAAAACGAAGGTAACCGTTCACCCCCCTACGCCCATTGAATGGCTTGCGCCGCCACATCTGGGCG
>CAZXXW010000016.1:27388-32419 GCA_964644835.1 uncultured Anaerolineales bacterium | reverse complement strand
ACCTATCACTTTGAGCTGTCCGTCGGTCGAGTTCCGGAGCGCTAGCGTAGGAGTATCGAGACCAGGACAGCGGCAAACCTAGGTTTCGATACATTTTCTCACGCTGTTCGAGGACACTTGCCAAGGGCATGCTTCGCAAACCGGCGTTTTGTCACTTCTTTTGAAAGTGATAAGTGGCTAATCTTTTTCCTACAAGTCCATTCTATCTTTGCTAAAGGATACCATGTTAATATTAGAAGAAGATAAAAGATTCCCCCTTTTAGATGATTATTAGATGAGAGCGCCAAGATAATCTTGAAAGGATTCGGGATTACTGACTTGTTCTGTGTATGTCAGGAACGCTTCGCCATCCAGTGGATAGAGTGGGTGGCAAGATGTCGGCGCTGCTCCCCGTGGGGCGTATGCCACGGCGTCTACCAAGGGAGCGACGACATCGGCACGTTCGAGTTCGGGGACGATTTCCTCGGCGGTGATGATCACCGTTTTGGCCGTTAGAGAGAGTTCGACATCGATCCCTTTGTTCTTGCCGATTTGGGCGTTGCCTTCCGGGTCGGCTTTCAGGGCGTGGATCACGGCTACGTTCGCCTGGATGGCCGGAAAAGCGACCAACTCCTCGCCGTTGTAGGGATCGGTGATCGTGCGGACGTCGGGTCGCAGCCGGGGCAGGTCGGTGCCAATCCAGCCGCGTCCCGGCATGAAGCTGATTCCGGCCATTTGAGCGCGCAAGCCGAAGGCCAAACTTGCCTCGGTCTCCTCGACGATCTCGACTTCGCCGCGGTTGGCATAATAGGTGAACATCGGTGCCAGGCCGAAGATTTCCAGGCCGAAATAACAGCTTCGCACCCGGGCGACCATCTCCGCCCCAACCAAGAGATCGCTCTCCAGCCCGGCGGTGAAGGCCAGCAAGGTCAGATCGTCCGGTTTCCCCTCGCGCTGAAAGCGCTCCAAGAGGGCGCTTACGAAGGCCATCGGGCGGCGGTAAAGAGTCATGCCGCCTACGGCAAGCATCTTGCCGCTGTTGACCAGGGACGCGGCCTCTTCGAGTGAGATCTGCTTGTCTCTCATCCCTGCTCCCAGAGTTCCGGCAGCGCCTCGGGTAGGTCGCTAAGTTGTTCTATCGCTCTGTCGATGTTTTCGTCGTGGCCGTCTTCCCCTACCAGGACGGTGAAAAATCCGGCTTCGCGAGCGCCGGTCAGGTTGTGGACGGAGTCGTCCAGCAAAACGCAGGCTTGAGAGTCATCTGCCTTTGCCATTTCCAGGGCAATTTGATAGGCCTCGGGATGAGGTTTGCAATACGGGTCCATCGCCCAAATATCGACAATCCCTTCGAAGCAATCGTTCAGATCGAGTTTTGCCAGCACCCGTTGGGCGTGGTTGATGTCGGAGTTGGTGAAAACCCAGCGCCGGGCGGGGATGCTGCTCAGCATCTCGCCGAGGCGAGGCTCGTCGGCGAGATAATCGTTCAGGGGCAGGTCGTGGACGAAATCGAGATAATCGGCCGGATCGACGCCAAAATTGGCCTCTAGCCCTTTCAGCGTCGTGCCGTAGCGGAGATAGTAACTCTTACGGATGGTTGTTATCTCCTCGTCGGTAAGCTCCAGCCGCTTGTGCATATACAACTCGATCCGGTCACGAATCGCCGGCCAGAGACCATTGGAGGCTGAGTAGAGCGTGGCGTCGAGATCGAAAAAAACAGTCTCAAAGTTCATCAGCCCATCCGGTAGTGTTTCCGCACCGCTTTGCGAACGTCCCAGGTGCAGTTCATCCCCTCGGGGAAGGTGACCAGATCCCCTTTGCCGAACTCGACGGGATCGCCGCCCTCCGGGGTGACGACCACCTCGCCGGCGAGCAGGTAACAGGTTTCGGAGGTGTCATAGGTCCAGGGGAACTTGGAAGGCTCTTTGGTCCAGATCGGCCAGTCGAAGATGCCTAATTCTTCTAAACGCTCTTCACTGGGATTAGATTCAACTTGAATTGAACGCATGTTCTTCTCCCTTCGTGTCTCCACATGTTCTTTCATTGGTGTATTGTACTCGTTCTGCTGGCGCGGGCAAAGGGTCTGAAAGATGCTATAATGTCGATGGAGAATCTTATGCCCATACAAATCTTAGCCGACGAAGTCGCCTCTCAAATCGCCGCCGGGGAAGTAGTCGAACGTCCGGCCTCCGTGGTCAAAGAGTTGATCGAAAACGCCCTCGACGCCGATGCCTCCCATGTCTCGGTGACAGTCGAAGACGCCGGAAAAAAACTGATCGAAGTCGCCGACGATGGTGCCGGAATCCCTACCGATGAGCTGCCTCTCGCTGTCGCCCGCCACGCGACCAGCAAGCTCTCCACCGCCAAAGATCTTTTTTGCATCGCCACGTTGGGGTTTCGCGGCGAAGCCTTGGCCTCGATTGCTTCCGTCTCCCGGATGACGATCACCTCCCGAACCCGCCAGGCCGATGTTGGCATGCGCCTGCGTGTCGACGGCGGTCACGCCGAGCAGCCCGAGCCCGTTGGCGCGCCCGCAGGCACGCTCGTCCGGGTCGAGAGTCTCTTTTATAACGTCCCCGCCCGCTTGAAATTCCTCAAAACCGACCGCACCGAGCGCCGCCACATCAAAACGCTTGTCACGCATTACGCTCTGGCCTATCCCAATGTCCGCTTTCAGTTGACCCATGGAGGCCGCCAAATTTTGCAGACCAGCGGCAACGGTGACCGCCGTGAAATTCTGGCCACCATTTATGAGCCCGATATCGCCCGCCAGATGATCGCTGTCATCGCCGAGTTCGAGCATGTCAGCATCAGCGGCTACACAAGCCCGCCTGCGGTCAACCGTTCCAACCGGAGCAAAATTCTCTTTTTCGTCAACGGCCGCCCTGTTCAGGATATCGCTCTGACCACCGCTCTGGTCAAGGCTTACCACAACATGCTCATGGTCGGACGCTACCCGATGGCGGCGATGTTTCTCGACATCCCGCCGGAGCGTGTCGATGTCAATGTCCATCCCACCAAGGCCGAGATCCGTTTTCGCGACCGGGATGAAATCTTCCGCGCAGTGGGACGCGCTGTCCGCCGCGCCCTGATGGCCCATACTCCGGTCCCTGGGGTAGACGATCTCTCTGCCCGGATGCGGAGAGCCTCGACCTCCCTTGCTGGTGATTCCCCCTCCCGGCAGGTTGATCCGGCTTGGGGCATGGCTGCCCAAATGGAACGCCTCCAATCCCAGCCGGATTCAGGCGATCAACCCCCTGGACCCCCCCGCCAAGAATCTCTGCCCAAGACCGACGTCCCCTTGCTCCGCTTGGTCGGCCAGATTGCCACAACCTACCTTGTCGCTGAGGGGCCCGATGGCCTCTACCTGATCGATCAGCATGCCGCCCACGAGCGCATCCTGTTCGAAAAATTTATGGCCGCCCGCGATGAGAAGATTCCCTCCCAAACTTTGATGGAGCCGGTTTCGGTTGAGCTACCCCCCGCCGATGCCGATCTTGTCGAAGAGCAACTTCCCGTCTTGGGCAAATTAGGCTTCCAAGTCGAACTCTTCGGCCGCAACACCTTTTTAATCCGCGCCCTGCCGACATTGCTTGCCGGCATGGAGCCGATCGCGGCGTTGCGCGTCTTGGTGGAAGATTTCGAGGAAGACGAATCGCCGTTGGCCGACAAGATCGAAGCCAAGATCGTTGCCAGGGTGTGTAAGCGGGCGGCGATCAAAGCGGGAAAAGTTCTGGCTCCCGAGGAACAAGAAGCCCTCTTGCGCGATTTGGAGGCCTGTCGCTCACCGCGCACTTGTCCCCACGGTCGCCCGACCATGATTCATCTCTCCGTCGATCTGCTAGAGCGTCAATTTGGCCGCAAAGGCGCTCGCTAGGCCTCATCGCCGGGAAGGAAGAACGCTATGAACGAATTTCTTCGCAACATCCTCAAACGGTTGGTAGAAATCTTCGACCCCGAAGTATTGGCGACTAAGGCAGCCGATTGGTTTGCCAATATGATCGTTGCTCTGATCACCTTTGCCGCCTTTTATCTCGGTTGGTTCCTCACACGGATCGCCCTAAACCAGTTTTTCAAGCGCTCTGAGATCGACGAAACCAACCAGGAATTCATTAAGACGATTGTAAAATATACAATTTTATTGATCGGCAGTGTCAATGCGCTCTCTTCCGTGGGCGTCGATACCGCTGGTCTGGTCGCTTCGCTGGGCATTGCTGGGATCACAATCGGCTTTGCCGCCAGAGACGCCTTTTCCAACCTGATCTCGGGAATCCTTATTTTTGTCGATCGTCCTTTCGTGATCGGTGATTTGATCGAGGTAGGAGGCAATTACGGCCGCGTCGACCAGATTACCTTACGCTCCACCCGCATCATCACGCCCGATGGCAAGATGCTCGCCGTTCCCAACACCGAGATGATCAACAAAACGGTTTCATCCTACACCAATTTTCCCCATCTGCGTCTCGATATTGACATCGCCATTGGCGTAGATGAGAACATTGATCGCGTTCGCCATGTTATCCTCAGCGTTTTGGATGGTGACGAGGACATTCTCGACACGCCAGCACCCGTCGTGTTTGTCACCCAGTTGAATGATTACAACGTCGTTCTCCAACTGCGGGCCTGGATCGATCAGGAGAGAACCCATGTGGAGAAGCGCGCTGAATTGTACGAAAAGCTTTGGGAGGCTCTCAATCGGGCTGAGGTGGACATGCCTTTTGAAACCCTTCAACTGGCCCCCTTGGAAGTGAAGATCAACGAGCAAACTGGAACTGAATGAGGTTATGATGAAAGCGCTCTGGTTAGAAAATCAAACCGTAACCTATCACGATGCTGTTCCCATGCCCGAACCCGGGTCGGGGGAAGCGCTCATCCGCATGCGCCTGGCCGGAATTTGCAGCACCGACCTGGAGATGGCCCGGGGATATTATCCCTTTACTGGTGTGCTCGGTCACGAGTTTGTCGGCGAAGTGATCCAAGACCCCGACTCCGCCTGGGTTGGTGCTCGCGTCGCAGGCGAAATCAGCATCGTTTGCGGCGAATGCCGCCATTGTT
>CAZXXW010000016.1:0-27378 GCA_964644835.1 uncultured Anaerolineales bacterium | reverse complement strand
TTCAAGCCATTGTCTCCATCGCAAAACCTTGGGCATCAAAGATTACGATGGTGTTTTTGCCGAATATTTGCGCTTGCCCCTGGAGAATTTGCATCGTATTCCCGACTCGGTCACGGACGAAGAAGCTGTTTTCACCGAGCCTCTGGCGGCCGCCTTGGAGATTCACGAGCAGATTCACATTCACCCTACAGACCGTGCTCTCATCGTCGGTGCCGGGCGTTTGGGCCAATTGATCGCTCAAACCTTGGCCCTGACCGGTTGTGATTTGCGCGTTGTTGCCCGGCACGACTACCAGCGGCAGATCTTGGACGATCGCGGTATTGTCACCGTTGCGGAAGATGAGATCGGGGTGGGGGAGATGGATTTGGTCGTCGATGCCACCGGCGCGCCGGGAGGCTTTGCCCTCGCCCGCCAGGCTGTGCGTCCCCGCGGCACCTTGGTGGTCAAAAGCACCTATGCCGATAATTTGACCGTCGATTTTTCTTCTCTGGTTGTGGATGAGGTTCGGGTGATCGGCTCCCGCTGTGGCCCGTTTGCACCGGCGTTGCGCCTGCTCGAAAACGATCAAGTCGACCCCACGCCGCTGATCATGGGTCGCTACCCGCTCTCGGAAGGTCTGACTGCTTTGGAGCATGCGGCCAAACCGGGGGTTTTCAAAATCTTGTTGCAGCCTGACGATTAGGAAGTTTGGCTAGGTTGTCTTCGGAAGATGGACGGTGAACGTTGTTCCCACCTCGAGTTGACTTTCGACTTCTATGCTGCCCCCATGGCCGGAAATGATTTTATCGACGATCGACAGCCCTAATCCTGTCCCTGAGGCCAGCTTTTCGGCACCGGGGACGCGATAGAATTTTTGGAATATTTTTTCCAGATGTTTTTCCGGGATGCCGATGCCGGTGTCTTTCACCTCGATGATGATTTCGCGTGGGTCTGTTCTTGCCAGCAAGGCGATTTCTCCTCCCGCAGGGGTGTATTTGATTGCGTTGCTCAACAGATTGAAAATCGCTTGCTTGATTTTGTCCCGGTCACCGTCAAAGCGGGGTAGCTGATCGGGAATCTCGCTGGCGAAGCGCAACTCATTTTTGGTGGCCAAATTATCAACAAGCTGGGCCACCTCTTCCAGTAATTGTTTGATGTCGAAGACATGGCGGCGGAATTGAATCCGCCCCGATTCGAGCCGGGCGATGTTGAGAAAGTCGTCAGCCATGTCAGAGAGGCGGTGAGCCTCAGCCTGGATTCGGGCGAGAAACTCCCCGCGTTTTTGAACTGGTATTTTGGGGTTATTGATCAAGTCGGTTGCCGTCATCAGCGCTGATAATGGTGTGCGCAGTTCGTGGACGAATTCGGCAATCAGGTCGGACTGTTGGAATAAGCGAGAGTTTTCGATCGCGACTGCCGCTTGAGAGCCCAGGGTCATCAAGATTTCTTTGTCCTCTTCCGTGAAGCCGCCTGTCTGTTTGTTGATCGCCTCGAGTACGCCGTTGACTCGATCTTGAGCGATTAAAGGAACCCCCAGAATCGATTCTGTGGTTACATCCGTGGCTTCGTTGATTTCGGTGAAGTGGCGCTCATCGTGACGGACATCGTCGATGATGATTGGTTGGCGATTCTTGACGATCCAACCGGCGATGCTGCCATCCACAGGGATGACCAGGCCGCGCATCAGCGGTTCTTTCAAGTTGGTGGCAACCTGAAAGCGCAGCTTGCCCGATCGCTGATCGTAAAGAAGAATGGAAGCCGCTTCGGCTTGGGATAGTTCGGCGGCGGCCTCGATAATCTGGTTGAGAAGGATGTCCAGATCGAGTGTCGATGCTAAATCCCGCGAGATGGCGATCAGTTTTTGGTAGCGGGATAACAGGGCGTCATGTTCGGGTTGATTGATCACAGAACCAGGGTCATTCAATTCGGAGAAGAACTTGGGCTAATTTTTTGTATTGTTCCGCAGTGAGACTGTTCGGTTGTAGCGTGATCATAGGCGTGTTCGTCTCTCTTGCCTTGTAGGCCAAATCTGGCGTGGGGGTGATTACATTAGCAATATCAAACCCAAGCTGATCTTTGACATCTGTCCAGCTTAATTGAACGCTGGATCTGATCCGGTTGAGCAAAACAGTTTGAATACGCCCTTTGCCAATCCCGAGTTCGTAGAGATCGTTGATTAGGGTCCGTGTTTGGTCTACGCTGTAGGGCGAAGGTTCAAGCACGATCAAAAAGTCATCGCAAAACTCGAGCACGGCCTGTGTCACCGGAAGCAGGGAAGGGCCTAAGTCCAGGAAGACATACTTCGAAATGAAAGGCAAATGACCGGCAATAGCTTTGAAATGATTTATCTTGTTGATGTAAATGGCGTCCTGGGGATGGCTTGGTGACATTAACAAATAAATGCCCGATGAATGGGAAATCAATTCTCTTTTCACATTGCTGGCAGAAATAGCATCGCGTTTTAGCAATTGGAGAATCCCATTTGGCGTGCTGTAACCGAGACTGAGGCCAAGGTCGCCGTTGCCCGGGCGAAAATCAGCCACGGTGACGGTTTCTCTTGTTTGTTGAAACGCGGCGATGCCCAAATTGACAGCGAGCGAAGTCACGCCTAACCCGCCTTTGGCAGCCAAGATACCCGTCATGATTCCCCGTTGTTGTGTGGGCTCTGTCGGCGTTGGCCGCGAAGATTTTGACCGCTTAAGCAGGGCCTTCACCTGAGCCAGTAATTCGCGCGGTTGGGTCGGCTTTGTCAGATAAGCATCAGCGCCCGCTTCTAATCCCTCGACTCTGTCCTCCACCTGCGATTTAGCCGTGAACATGATGATAGGGATCAGTTCGGTTTCAGGATCGGCACGGAGCTTGCGCGCCACTTCGAAACCGCTCATCTTGGGCATCATCACATCCAACAAGATAAGGTCGGGCGGATCATTGGATGCTTTTTCTAGCGCGGCGAAACCGTCTTGGGCGGCGTTGATTTTATAGCCTTGCCGTTCAAGCATGATCCCCACTAATCGCAGCGTTTCGGGATCATCGTCGACGATCAGTATTTTTTGTGGCATAGTCTCTTCTCTTGGATATTGATAAACATCATCTTGCACATAAGTATACTCTACTTAATGCCTGGCTTCAAAAAAGACGCGATATAATTTTATGATGCCTATATATTCTCGCTTTGAAGATAGATTTGATTGGAACGTCTATGCTGACACGGGTTGAAGAAAATCTAAATCGATATTGCCCTCTCGATGCTGGCAGCCGGCTTCTGTTGGGCGTTTCTGGAGGGCCGGACAGCCTGGCTTTGTTGGATACCTTAGAAAGCCTTGGCTACGTTACGATTGTCGCTCACCTCAACCACGGGATTCGCCCCGAGGCAGCCGGAGAAGCGGACCGGGTCAGACAGGCTGCTGAATCCCGAGGCTTACCCTTCGTCTTGGGAGAGCGTGACACAAGCGCCTATGCCCAGGCGGAGAATCTCTCCTTGGAAGAGGCTGCTCGAGAACTGCGTTATGCGTTTCTCTTTGAACAGGCTCAGATTCATGAAGCCGATGCTGTCGCTGTGGGCCACAACGCCGACGATCAGGTCGAAACCGTGCTGATGCATTGGCTGCGCGGCGCGGGCTTGACCGGGCTCAAGGGAATGCGCGTTTGTACATTGCCCAACACCTGGAGTGAAGCCATCCCGCTTGTGCGCCCGTTGCTCTCGATCTGGGGCGACGAGATTCGGGCGTATTGTCAAGAACGCGGCCTTGAACCCGTTTTCGATCGGAGCAACTTGAACACGAACTATTTTCGCAATCGCCTGCGACACGAACTGATTCCCCTTCTCGACGACTATGTCCCTGGAATTCGTCGGCGCCTTTGGCGAATGGCCGAAATCATCGCTGGGGATCACGCTGTTTTGTCCACGGTTGTTGGTAGAGCCTGGAACAATTGCCTGCTTGAAGAGGGGGAACGCTTCGTCGCTTTCGACGCCGAGGAGTTCACCGGTCAGCCTTTGGGGGTTAAACGACGCCTGATCCGACGGGCTGTAGCTGTTCTGCGCCCGGATATTCGCGATCTCAGCTTCGAGGCTGTCGAGCGTGCTCTGGACGCCTTGGAGCAGCCGGGGCAAGTTGGCAATTTAGCTCTGGAAGTGAATGCTTTTCGGGAAGGAGATCGCTTTTATCTTCTGGAACGAGAAGCTGTGGATGCGTTGCCCAGCAGGCAGTGGCCCCAGCTTCCGGGGGACGTTGATCGTATCGAGATCGCTTTGCCCGGGGAGACCGCTTTGCCCGGGGGATGGCAATTGAATGCTGAATGGGTAGAAGATGTCGAATCGGCCTGGGGCGAGATCATCACCAACGAGAATCCCTATCAAGCCTGGATAATGTTCCCCAAACGGGACCCTGCTGACCTTGCGCTGCGGAGCCGCCGTCCTGGCGACCGCTTCCAACCTCTGGGCATGGAAGGGCATCAGGTCAAGTTTTCCGATTTTATGATCGATCAGAAAATTCCCCGGCGGGCCCGGGCGCGTTGGCCTTTGGTTTGTGTGGGTGAACAAATTGCCTGGGTTGTAGGCTTGCGTCTCTCGGAGCGTTTTCGGGTTGAAAAACCGGCTTCCTGCGTTGTCCATTTACGTCTCAGCCGGAAGCTGTGAAGAGTTGTTTCGGGCGGTTATGTCATCTCGCGAATGACCAGTTTGGCATGGTCTTCTCGCTCTTTGCCAAAGGGTAAAATCCCCAGGGTGCGCTGGATTTGGCCTCGATGCAATTGGATGCGGGCAAAGTTAAATTCGGTAGCGCTGCTGGGATAGGGGAGAAATTCGTCGATTTCCCAATTGTAGTTGGGAGCTTCTCGGAGATAGAAAGCTTGTAAGGCGCCCGTGCTGCTCTCACCATCGTAAGCCTGCCAATCTTCGATGTCGGCGATATCGTCGACAACATTGTCTGGTTCGACGGGGATATACTTGGGCGGTAGGGGGAGGCCATTTGAGTCCGTGGGAATGCCGCTGGCTTGTTTGATGAAATTCAAGCTGGAGATGATCTCGGTGGCGATGGGCTCGAAATAGTCTCGTTCTTCTTTGCGGTGGACGACCATAAAGTGCAAGATGGTCAAGCCGCGGGAGAGGATGCCGACCCAAAGGCGTTTTTCTTCGCGTTTGGGCAGCACGATTTCGACCTCGAAGCCGGAAGCCCCGGCCATTTGCCAGGGGGCCGCGCCGACATTTTTAGCCCCCATCATCACAGCAAGTTTGCCGACGTGCTTTCCCCACAGGGATTCGATCGGTCGGCGTTCGCTGTTCCACTCGCCGCGAATCAACACCTGGCCCGATTGAGAGCCATCGTATTCGGGCATCAGTGCTTCGGGGATGGCTGCGAATCCTTCCGTGTCTTGGTCGTTTTTGTGAATCCAATGATCGGGGTAGGTTACTTCATATCCCCATAATTTGTTCTGGAAGACGGTCATAGTTGTTTCGCTTTAAGCGTTATCGTTAAGATTGTAAACTTATCCGCCAGCAACCGCGGGAATGAAGGCGATTCGGTCGCCGTCTTCGGCGATGTCTTCGGGATTAGCCTGTACGTTGTTGCGCATAATCACCTTGACCTCCTCTTCGGGCAGGTTGAGCATGCTCCGGATTTCATCCATGGTGGTGCCTGGCTCGACGGTGAGAATTTTCTCTTCGCCGATGGCGAGGTCGGGCAGGTGCCGGCGCAGGGTTGCAAAGGCGATTACTTTTACTTCGATCATAATTTCATTCTGTATCAGCGTGTTTTCGAATCAGCTCGTTAATCTTACCACAGCGAGGATTATTCTGTTGACAGTTGTTTTCGCACAAACCGCGTTGCTCAGTGCAACGCGGTTCATATGAGTGTTGAGCTTGTGCCGTTGTTTATACGGCCAAGGCGGGCATATCTGGCCCAAAGAGGCCGAGTAGTTTGCCGTAAAGATGAATAGAAATCATAGGGTTAAAAGAAGAGAGGCTTGCAGCAGAAATGCAAGCCCCTCGTTAGGATCAATCGATCTTAGTCTTCATGAACCCAGGCATAGACCTTGTCGAGGTCTTCGTCGGTTACGGTCCAGACGACATCATGCGGGGGCAATTTCTCGTAGCGCATGAACTCGGGCGGGCGGTCATCGGCGTTGGTGAAGCCGGCGGCCTCGTTGAAGAGGCGTTCCATCTTGAGAATCTCTTTACCGATGGCGATGACATCGTCGCCGGTGATGTCCAACCCGGTGACTCCGGCGACGGATTCGGCCATCCCGGCCCAGCCCTCAGCGATATCAAGAATCGGGAAGGCGATGAACAGGCAGTAGCCGGTGCTGTCGATGAACGCGGTCGCAGCCTGGAAGGTCAGGGAGAGTTCGTCCTTGTCCTCGTCGGAGAGGGGGTCAACCTTGCCGCCGACACCGGCGATTTCCGGTGCGATCGTGTATCCGGCGGTGTGGTCCGCACCCATCGTGGTGGTCGCGTAGGTCACGCCGATGCCTTTGATGGCGCGAGGCTCGTAAGCGGGCATCGATTGCCCCTTGACGGTGGGCACGCGGTGGACGCCGAAGGCTTTGGCCGTCGCTTCTACGCCTTGGCCGTAAATGCGTCCCAACGGGGTGCCCTTGCGGATTTCGTCGAAGGTTTGCAGGGCACCTTCTTTGTCGCCAAACTCGAGCGCGCCACCTTCCATAGCGATGGCGATGGTGTTGCCGGCCTCGATCGTGTCCAGGCCGATGTCGTTGCACTCGTAGGTCATTTTGGCGACATAGTCTAGGTCGTCGATGCCGCAGTTAGCGCCCAGAGCCCAGGCGGTTTCATATTCGACGCAGGAGACCAGAGCCGAGCCATCCTCGTCGGGATAGATGTTGGAGCAGCGGATAATGCATCCGGGGTGACAACCGTGGCCGGTCATCCCGCCCTCGCGCTCTTCGACCGTCTCGGCGATTTGCTCGCCTGAAATCAGGGCGGCGCCTTCAAATTGTCCGGCGCGGAAGTTGTTCGTCGGCAACCCGCCGGCCTCGTTGATGATATTCATCAACACGTTGGTACCAAAGGCGTTCAAGCCGCCGTCTTTCTTGGTCAGGTCGTGTTCCTGGATTGCATCAGAAAGCTTGCGCCGTCCCTGTTTGAAGAGGGCTTCATCGGCGACTTCGACGCCGGGGCCGCCTGTGTCATCAACGACGATTGCTTTGACGCCGCGGGCACCCATTACCGCACCCATCCCGCCGCGTCCGGCGTAGCGACCGGGCTTGTTTTCGGGATCGTTGACCGAGATGCCTGCGTTGGATAGTTTCATCTCCCCGGCTTGCCCGATGCCGATCACAGCGGGCTTGTTGGTATATTTTTCCCAAAGAATCTCGTCGACCTCGTACATCCCTTTGCCCATCAGGTCAGCAGCATCTTCGAACTGGACGCCGTCTTTATTGATCACCAGGGTGTACCATTTATCTTTCTCGGGGATGCCCTCGATGATGATCGCAGCTAAGCCCAGTTTGGCGATTTTTTGGCCGGAGAGACCGCCGGAGTTGGCCTCCTTGATCGTACCGGTAAGCGGGCTTTTGCCGCCAAACGAGGTGCGCCCACTGCTGGGAGCTGCCCGTGAACCGGTCACCCAGCCTGGCGCGATAATTAATTTATTGTTTGGTCCGAGCGGATGGCAGGTTGGCTCAACCTCATCGACTGTAATCGCCGATGTTAAACCACGACCTCCCCAGCGGGCCCATTTTTGGGGCACATCCTCATAGCTGGCTTTCAGGTCCGTCATATTAATTCGTAGAATCTTTTTTGCCATCAAGAACCTCCTTCTAGGGGTAAAGGGTAAGTGGATATTAGAAAGATCTACTTGTTATGATAGGTATGGTGCATTGCTCCGTGTTCTCTGAGGGCGGTCTTTAAACTTTCGGACATCCGAGCGCCATCGCGATATTGATATGGCCACATATAGCCTTGAGAAAAAATACCGATATGGTCGCCATCGTGGAGAGTCTCGTCGATGGCTGCATTCAAGCCGGGTACATCACACAAGATCGCGTTGATGAAAAGATAACTGCGTTCTTCAGGGGAAATGCCAAGTTGTTGATATAGGTCGGCAACCGTGGCGCCAGCTTGAATCTGCATGTCGAATTGGGCGACATATTTTTTACCTCGAACTTTAGCCAGTCCACCGTAGAGCGCGACTTCGACTTGAATCATAATTTTGACGTTTTTAGGATGGAAAAATTTTTGGTGACTTGATTATATTCGCAAAAGGAATCTTTGACCTTCAGTTTCTCTCACTGGTAACAGAATGCACCCTGTTGAGATGACATTATTAATTAGAAAAAAATTTAATATTAAAATAAAATTTAACTCTATATGGTAGCGATAATTGCCAATCTTCTGGCGGAAAAGACGAACCTGCCGGGCTTGGCGCGTTCGTTGTTGCTCGAGCAGGTTTCTTCTCGGAGTAGAACCAATGGATATCATTCAAACGATCGATTCTTTCAATCCCTTGAAAATCATTGCTGACCCTTTGCGGTTGCAGATTTTGCGATTGCTGATGGCTGATTCGGCTACGCTTTCACAGTTGGGGCGCAAGTTGAAAATCCATCCCGCGAAGGTTCGTTACCACCTCAAGCAACTCGAAGAGATCGAGTTGGTTGAACTGGTCTCGACGCGGGAGGTTGGGGGCTTTGTGGAAAAGTATTACCGGGCCACGTCACGCGCTCTACTTGTCAACCTCGCCGTCACACCGCATAGCAAAAAGGGTGAGACGGTCATCGCTTTGGGTAGCCACGATCTCGCCCTGGAACTCCTTGCCGAGACCCTCGCTCAGGATGAAAACACCCCGGACATGTTCGCGCTCCCCTTGGGCAGCCTGGATGGCCTGATCGCTTTGCGACAGGGCATTGGCCAAATGGCCGGATGCCATTTGTTCGACCCACCCAGCGGTGAGTACAACTTGCCCTATGTGCGCCATCTTTTTCCGGGGCGGGCGATGCGGGTGATCACGTTGGTGCGGCGCCAACAAGGTTTGTTGTTTCCAGCGGGCAACCCGCTCCAGATCAAAAAGTTACAAGACCTGACCCGTGAGGGTATCCGTTTCGTGAACCGGAAACGCGGTTCGGGGACGCGCTTGTGGCTGGATCAGAAGCTCGACGAGCAGGGAATCCTCTCACAGGCGGTACCAGGTTACAACTGGGTCGTGAACACCCACCTGCAAGTTGCCCAGGCTGTGGCTACGGATCAGGCCGATGTTGGAATCGCCGTCCTGGCCGCGGCTCAGAAATTCCAACTTGATTTCGTTCCTCTCTTCGAGGAGCGCTATGACCTGGTCATCCCGGAAGAGCATTACGAGAGCCCTTTGCTGGTTCCGGCTTTGGCGTGTATCCACACGGCCAAATATCGCCAAGCGGTGGAGTCATTGGGTGGTTACAACACCGCTGAAGCAGGAAAAGAAATTGTCCTTTGAAAAAATTAGATCATTCATCACGAGGTAAACAATGAAGAGAAAATTGTTCTATTGTCTTTGGATTGTTTTATTTGCATTTTTAACTGCTTGTTCTTCGTCATCGGAGGCGACAAGCAGCAATGAAGTTGTCTTGGAGGTCGTCGGCTTTGAGGAAACCGAAGCGCTGACGATGGAAGAACTCAAGGAACTGCCTGCTGCCGAAGGTTGGGGCGGGATCAAGAACAGCGCCGGCAAGATTTTCCCGGCCGAAGAGATCAAAGGCGTCTTGCTCACCGATTTGATCGATTTGGTCGGTGGCTTCGACGAAAATGTCGGCGTCAGCATCGTCGCCAAAGATGGTTACTCGATGACGATGTCGTACGATCAGATCACCGAGGGGGATTTCATTACCTATGACCCCGGCACCGGGGATGAGAACGAAGTCGATTATCAGATGGAAGTGATCGTCGCCTATCAGCGCGATGGCGAACCGATCCCTGCCGACGATGATGGCCCGCTGCGCTTGTATGTCATTGGTGAGGACAACAACCAGGTTGTCGATGGGCATTGGATCGTCAAATGGGTCGAGAAGATCGAGCTAAAGCCGATGGCCGAAGAATGGTCGCTGTACCTTGAAGGGGCGATCACCGAAGAGATGGACCGCAATTCGTACGAATCTTGCGTCGCGCCGGGATGCCACCAAAATGTTTGGGTCGATGAAGATGGTAACGAGTGGGCTGGCGTTCCTTTGTTCAAAATAGCCGGCCGCGTCGATGATGGCGTTGCCCACGAAGACCGCGCCTACAATGATGATTTCGCCGAGGCCGGTTATGTGGTCGAACTTTTCGCCGCCGATGGCTACAACGTCTCCATCGAGAGTGAGCGGATTCACTTCAACGAGGACATCATTCTCGCCTCGATGCTCAATGGTGAGCCCTTGCCCGAAGAGAATTACCCCCTCCGTTTGGTTGGCGAGGGACTTGAAGGCAAGGAGATGGTCGGCCAAGTTGCCCAGATTGTGCTTGACCCCGATGAGGGCGTTGAATGGCCCTCCACTGAAGAGCCTGCCGCCGAGGCGGAAACAGAGGAAGAAGTCACCCTTCCTGAGGATGTCGTTCTGATGATCCATGGGCAAGTGATGAACAAATTGATCTTGAGCATGGAGAACTTGGAGGCGATGAACATCGAAGAGGTCGAGATCGAACATCCCAAGAAGGGCATCCAAACCTATGCGGGTCTCCGTTTGGCGACCTTGCTCGGCTTGGCAGGGGCCAGCCCGGACGCGTCCATGTTGGTGATGACCGCCGGTGACGGCTACAGCGCCGAAGTCGCTCTGGCCGATGCGCTCAACTGCGAGGACTGTCTTGTCGCCGTTAACGAAGATGGCACCGTGGACATGATCATGGCCGGGATGCAGACCAATATCTGGGTCAAAGACGTCAACTTCCTCGAAGTGAAATAATGGCTTTTGATTGGAGAATCTTTTTGGAAAAGGCGCAGAGACGCTTTTTGTCTGGTTTGGTCTTGCTCGTATTTCTTGCTGGCGGCGTGGTTTCTTGCCGCCAGAGCGACAAAACCAAGTTGAGCGTCTTCATTGCCGGCAGCCTGATTATCCCGGCCGATGACCTCGAGCGCGCTTATGAGGCCGCTCATCCCGATGTGGATGTTGAGATGGAAGCTCACGGCAGCATCCAGGTGATCCGTCACGTCACCGAAATCCACGACGAGATCGACGTGGTCATCCCGGCGGATTACTATCTCATTCCGATGTTGATGTACCCCAACACGGTACCGGAGACAGGCGAGCCCTACGCCGATTGGTATATCCGCTTTGCGACCAATGATCTCTCGTTGGCTTACACACCCGACAGCCTCTACGCCGATGAGATCAACAGTGAGAACTGGTATGAAATCCTTGCCCGTCCCGATGTCAGCGTTGGGCTTTCCGACCCCCGCTTCGATGCCTCGGGTTACCGCACGTTGATGGTGCTTCAACTGGCCGAAGCGCATTATGATCAGCCCTCCATCTTCGAGCGGGTTTTCATGGGCCAGTTCAAGCAGAATATCCTGGTAAGGCGCGATGCTGAACGTTACAGCATCCATGTCCCCGAATTGCTCGAGCCCAGCTCCAATACCCACATGGCGATGCGGGGCAGTAGTGTCGCTTTGATCTCATTGTTGGAGTCCGGCGACATCGATTATTCCTTCCAATACGATAGCGTCATCCAGCAGCACGGGTTCGAGTATGTCCGTTTGCCTGATGAACTCAACCTCGGTGATCAAGATTTCGCCGAGCGATATGACAACGTGCAAGTCGAGCTGGATTTTCAGCGATTTTCCTCCGTGCAGCCGCTTTTCTCCGGCGAGGTGATTAGTTATGGGATCGCGATCCCGAGCAACGCCCCCCATCCTGATGTGGCAGAAGACTTCGTTCGCTTTTTGCTCGGCCCGGAGGGGAGAGCGATTCTTGAGAACAACTATCATCCTCTGCTGGAGACACCTCTTAGTGACAATCATGAAGTGCTGCCGGCAGCCTTGCAGTCGCTCTGTGAGCCTGAAGGGTAAATGACCAGACAAACGCCTCTGAAGAAAGCGTTCCAAGAGAAATCCGCGCCAGGCCCTTTTTTGATCGTCTTTGCGTTTGCCGGAGCTCTCTTGCTCGCGTTTATCCTGCTGCCGCTTGCCAGCACGCTGTTTGGGACTCCGCTTGGCAACTTGTGGCAGGCGCTCGGTGACGCTGAAACTCGAACGTCTTTGTGGTTGACCTTCTACGCCGCAGCTTGGGCCACGGCGCTGGCTTTCTTCACCGGGGTGCCCTTGGCCTATTTGCTGTCCCGTTATCGCTTCTGGGGGAAGGCTTGGGTACAGGGAATCGTCAACCTGCCCATCGTCATTCCGCATACTGCTGCCGGAATCGCGTTGCTGATGGTCTTTGGCCGTCAGTCCTTCATCGGTGGGTTGCTGGGTCGGGTGGGCATCCGTTTTGTCGACCAACTCCCCGGCATCATCGTCGGGATGCTCTTTGTCAGTTTGCCGTTTTTGGTCAACGCGGCTCAGGACGCCTTTGCCCGCGTGGATCCGGAGATGGAACAAGCGGCCGCGGTGGAAGGGGCTTCTGCCTGGCAGATTTTTTTCTATGTCACCTTGCCGTTGGCCTGGCGTGGAATCTTGACCGGTGTGTTGATGATGTGGGGCCGCGGCATCAGCGAGTTTGGTGCCGTCGTGATTTTAGCCTACCACCCCAAGATCATCCCCGTGTTGGTCTATGAACGCTTTGCCGGGTTTGGCCTCGATGCAGCTCAACCGGTTGCCGTTTTGTTGATCCTGGCTTCTTTGGTCGTGTTCGTGCTCATTCAAGTCTTGATGCGTCTGGGCGCGAACATCAATTCAACTTAATCCGTTGGTAAATGCTCTTTGGAGCATATATATTTAGAGAAAAGGAGTTTCATCATGAAGAGAAGTTTGACCTTATTCGTTGTTCTGTTGGCTCTTTCGGGAATCCTGTTGACCGCTTGTGGCGGGGGTGGCCCTGTGGCCTTGGAAGTGACCGGCAACGTCGATCAGGAACAGGCCTGGACGGAGAAAGAAGTCAAGGCTATGGAGACGATGGAAGCCGAGTCCACTAACAAAGCTGGTGAGTTATCAACCTATACCGGTGTTGCTATCAACGATCTCCTCGTCGAGGCCGGCGTGGCCTCGGATGCCAGCACAGTCGTTTTCGTTGGCGATGATGGCTACGAAGCCGAAGTTGCCCTGGAAGAGGTTCAAGCCTGCTCCGATTGCATCATCTCGTTCCGCAACCAGGGCGGTTTCAGTGTCGTCATGCCCGGATTCTCCAGCAAGGCCCAGGTCAAGGGCGTGGTCGAAATCCGCGTTCAGTAGGTTATAATCCCTTCCTATGTTAATCATAGGAATTGACGACACCGACACCCGTACATCTCGAGGTACCGGCAGCCTGGCCAGGCAGATTGCAGCCTGCCTGGCTGCCGAGTACCTCGTTTTAGGGGTCACGCGGCACCAATTGTTGGAAGATCCGCGTGTGCCCTATACCGCCAAGAACAGCAGCGCTGCCATTCTTCTTGATGCAGACAATGTCGATATAGAAGCTCTGGCCCAACACGTTCGTCCCCTTATGCTGGCCGATTTTGTCGAGGGAAGCGACCCGGGCTTGTGCATTGCTGCAAACATCCCCACCGTATTGACTGAATTTGGGCGCCTCGCTCAACGGGCGCTGGTCACGCAAGACCAGGCCCGCAGCTTGGCTGCTGAAAATGATGTTTGGCTGGCCGGTTTGGGCGGTGATGAGGACGGTGTCATCGGTGCGCTGGCCGCGGTGGGATTGGCTGCCTGTGGCGAGGATGGCCGTTATGTCACCGTTGGGCGGGTGCGTGACCTGGATGGCAGGCTGCCCGTCGCCACGATTCTCGATGCCGGTGTCGCCGCTGTCCGCACACTCGACAATGTGGATGTGACCGACGGCCTCGTCCACGCCTGGAAGCTGCGCCCAGCCCGGCGCGGTGGCAAACCGATCCTCTACGTCCGTAAAAAACGCGCTCACTGGGAAGCGCTCAAGGGCGTCGAAGAACGCGAAAGTCAATGGGCCAAATGGCGCAAAAAAATTCCTTTCCTTCGTCGGATCACCTTCGCCAAGTGAAAGCCCAAAACGAATTTTTGTTCACCACGGAGCCACAGAGTTAACAAAACATTCACTTTGTGTCCTTTGCGCCTTTGTGGTGAGAAAGATGTAACTACTGTACCAATAGCATGCTTCACGCTGATCAAGTTGCTTTTCAATACCCTCAAAATGGGAAAGGCCTGCGACCGACTTCTCTGAAACTTCAAGCTGGGGAGTCGGTTTTAGTGACAGGCGCGTCTGGCAGCGGCAAGAGTACCTTTGCCCGCTGTCTGACCGGGTTGATTCCTCATCTTTATCATGGCAAGTTCAACGGAAATGTCCGGCTCGAGGGTGAACCTGTTACCGAAATGCCCTTGTGGCGACTCGCCGATCAAATCGGTCTCGTTTTCCAGAACCCGGCTGCCCAGATGCTCGCCCCCACCGTGGAAGACGAAATCATCTTTGGGTTGGAAAATTTAGGCCTCGATGCGGATGCGATTCGCCAACGACTGGAAGCCGTGTTGGAGCAATTCGAGCTCAGCCACCTGCGCCATCGCTCCCCGCAGACGCTTTCCGGTGGTGAGCAGCAGAAGCTGGCCCTGGCCGCGATCATCGCTCGGCAGCCGTCGATTTTGGTCTTCGATGAACCTCTCTCCATGCTGGATACCAACGCCGTCGCTGATTTCGTCCGCCACGTCAGACGCCTGACGCAGGAAGGCCGCACCGCCGTAATCTGCGAGCATCGCAAGGAGGGGCTGCTCGGCTTGAGTGACTTGCGCCGGATGCATATGCCCGGACGTGAATTGTGCCTCATACAGCCCCCGGATTTGGAACTAGCCCCAACAGCGGATTTCCGCTTGTCCGTGCGGGACTTGAGCGTCCGTTTCGGGGATCGCCTGATCCTGCCAGGGGTCAGTTTTGATGCTCAGGCTGGGGAGTTGATCGCCATTTTGGGTCGGAACGGCGTCGGCAAAACGACCCTGCTGCGGGCCTTGACCGGGTTTCAAAAGAGCCAAGGTGATATTGCGGTGAAACCTCAGGGCCAAGAATCTAGCCCGGATTTTGGCATCGTCTATCAGAATCCTGATCTGCAATTATTCAATCCCTCCGTGCGGGAAGAGATCCTCTATCGCTTGGATCAGCCTGACGAGAATTTTTATAACTGGCTCCTGGATGCGCTCGGCTTGCGCTCGTATGAAGATTGGCCGCCGCTGCTGCTCAGCGAGGGTGAGAAAAAGCGTGTTGCTCTGGCGACGGTGTTGATGCACAAGCCCCGCCACGGTGTTTTGTTGGATGAGCCTTCGTTGGGGCAGGATGATGCCCACAAGGAGATGTTGATCCGTTTGTTGCGAAACTTGACGCAGGCCGGAAAATTGGTCATCATGACCACCCATGATTTGGCCCTGGCTGCTCAGGTGGACCGGGTCATTTTGCTCGCTTCCGGGGGTATTGCCGCTGATGGCCCGCCCGACCAGGTATTGCACGATCAGGCTGCCTGGGACCGTGCTGGGATGGTGCTGCCCTCTTGGATGAACCAGGTCGAAAGGGAGTTGCAGCCATGATTCGGTTGAGCCAGGTGGGCCCGGCAAGCAATTTGGCCCTTGTTGAAAACTCTCCCTTGCGCAAAGCCGATCCGCGCGCCAAGCTGGCTTTGTGTTTGGGCGCTTCGCTGACCGTGATGCTGCCGTTGGAGCGTTTAGCCTTTTTCGTGCTTGGCTACATCGTCTTGTTGGCTTGGGCTCGCTTATTGCGCGTGGCCAGGAAGCAAATCTGGCGTTTGAAATGGGTCCTGATCGCCCTGTTTGCCCTCGATTGGTGGCTAATCAGCCTGGAACATGCCGTGACCATCGTCGTACGCTTGATTTTGCTGACCGGAATTTTTTCCCTCTTTTTTGCCACGACGACAACGCGGGAGTTGAGTCTTGCCCTGGAACGGTTGGGCGTGCCCCATCGCTATGCTTTTAGTTTGGGCGTTGCGTTTCAGAGCATCGGCTTGCTCGGTGACGAGTGGCGTACCATTCTCGAAGCCCAGCGTGCCCGCGGCGCTTGGCAGCCTCCCACGGGCTTGCGCAAGCTGATCAAGGGGATCCGCGACTGGGTCTCGTTGACCGTCCCGGCAATTGTGATGACGACCAAGCGCGCCTGGGCGATCACCGAGGCAGCCTACGCCCGCGGCTTTGATTCTCCTAACCGCCGCCCTTACCATCGCCTCTCGTTCTCGCTTTTCGATTGGCTTTTGCTCGCCGGTACGGTTGCTGTTTTGTTGATCCTGTTCTTTTTATAATTCGGCCATCCGCGTTTATCCGATTTATCTGTGGTTCATTTTTAATTCTGGTTGATTCAGAAAGTGAGTGTGTATGTCTTTTAAAAACCGATTGATGCTTGTTCTTCTTGTCATCGTTGTTTTGATGGGAGTTGTCCTCGGTGTCGATGCCTTTCGCCGCAGGCGGGCCGCGGATCAGGCTGGCGATATCCCACCGGGCAGCATTCCCATCTATGTGAATGGCGAGTTGGCCGGTCATTTCAGCCCCGAAGACTTGGAGCAATTGGAGCAAGTCAGTTTTGTCGACGCCGAAGATGGCAAAACTCAAGAAGGCTGGCCGCTGGCCGATGTTTTGGCTTTGCATGTCGATACCGCCAATCTCGATCCTGAGGCTGAGATTAAGGTGAGCAGTTCCAGCCGGGGCAAGTCGACCCAAGTCAGCTGGGAGCAGGTGAAAGACACCGAGAATATGGTCATGTTTGACCTTTCCGGGCGCGGCACCTTGAAACTGGTCTCCAAATTAGAAAGTTTGGATACGCGTGACGAATGGGTCCAAGACACGGACAAGATCGAGATAGAGACACAATGAAAGAACGCTATTTTTCCACCTTCGAAATGATTCTATTGGCCCTGTTTGCCGCCTTGGTTGTTGTCGCGAAAATTGCCCTGCGCACACCGCTGCAATTGCCCGGCCATTCTGGCATTTTTTGGATGGCGATTATCATCGTGGCGGCGCGGGTCGTGCCCAAATTGGGGGCTGCCAGCCTGGTTGGCGTTACGTCGGGCATCATCGCCGGATTTTTGGGCATGGGCGACTTCGGCGCTTTGAACACGTTTTTGTCCTACTCGGCCGTGGGTGTGGGCACTGACCTGGCCCTGTGGATATTGCGCGACCCTGAAAATGTGGTCGTCGCTGTTTTGGCCGCTGTGCTTGGGCACCTGGGCAAGTTCCTGGTCAAGTGGTTCTTTGGGATCATCACCGGCGCTCCGATCGGGTTTGTTGCCCTGGGACTCGCCAGAGCTTTGGTCGGTTATATCGTCTTTGGCGCCATCGGCGGCTTCTTGGGCTGGCTTACGCTGGTCGCCCTGCGCAAAGCAGGCTTCTTTGCCTATATGGCCGAGAAGCGCTGACGGAAACTTGTCAAGCAAAAAGAAAGACCGGGCTTCAAAGAGAAACCCGGTCTTTTCGTATTTGGTGAAGCAGAACTTATCCTTTGTCAAGCTGATCGTCCAGCCGTCTCAGTTTCTGGCTGACCTCCCGCCACTGCACCTCGGAGATGCCCAGCTTCTGGCGGATTTTATCCCGCTCCATGCCGGCGCGCCAGTCGACGATCGCGCACGTCCAGCGGCACATTCGGAAGGAGAGATGCTTGTCTAGCCCGGCGTCATCGCTGAGGTCTTCGAGTAGATACTCCAGCCGCCGCGGCGACCAGGGGAAGACGCGGTCGCTGAGATCGTATTGGCGGGCGTAATCCTGGTAAGCTTCGACCCATGCATCCGTCAACTCGATTTTGCGTTCCTTGTAGCGGTAGTCAGGATCATCGTAACGGACGAACAGGATCGGTTTCGGCGCGTCGAGATGGAGATGGTTGGGGCTCAGGTCGAGGCATTCACCTTTCTTGATGCCCGTGTCCAGGAGCAGCTTGACCAGGGCGTAATAGCGCCGATCCGGATTGGGGCCGCTGCCGTAGGCCTTGGCAATCTCCAGGACGGCGTCCATTTCATCGGGTGTCAGCACCTCGGGGAGGGGGCTGCGCACCGATTGCTGGACCACTTTTTCGGCAGGATCAACCAGCAGAACGCCGGAATCGTGCAACCAGCCGAAGAACGCTTTCAGTGAGGTGATTCTGCGCGCCAGCGTTTTAGGACTGCATGGCGCTTTGCGTTCGTTTTGCATCCAGTCCAGAAAATTGTTCAAATCGTTGGTGGTGATGCTGCCCAGGGTGCGGTCGGGTGGCATGTAGGACGCCAGGATATTCAAATCGCCAATGAAGGCTTTGACCGTGTGAGGGGAGCTGTCTTGATCTTTAAGGTAAATCTTCCAGCCTTTTAGCGCTGGTGCCAGTGTGGTCTGAGCGGTGATATGAGCGGACTCTTGCTCGGACATAATTATCTCCTTTTTTTCGTATAGCCAGCCGTGATTGCGTATAGTTTAGCCCGGCATGTTTGACATGTCAAGAGTGCTTGATTGATAGAGATGTTTGATTGTGCAAAGTCCTTTACGAAATATTGACTTCATGCTAGAATGCCGCCCACGATGATTATGAACCAACAGTCCCGCAAGCATCATCACCATCATCATGCTTCAACCGGCGTTCCCAACCGGGCAGGACTGCTTTAAAAGACATCATTACACAGTTTGACGTATGCTAAAGCGCCCTCCGAGCGGAGGGCGCTTTTTTATTGTCTTCACCTAGACCAAAAGGAGAATCGATGATCCCACGTAAAGACATCCGCCTGGCTCTTCCCAGCAAAGGCCGTTTATCCGAAGATGCCCTCGAATTGTTGTCCAATGCCGGTTTGCAGGTTTACAAACCCAATCCGCGCCAGTATCAGGCTAGCATTCCCAGCCTGCCGGGGCTGACCGTGCTCTTTCAGCGGGCTGGCGATATTGCCGTCAGTGTCCATGACGGCACAGTGGATTTTGGCATCACGGGATGGGACGTAGTCGCCGAAAAAAGCGCCAATGGAGAAGTGCTGCCCCTGCACCGCCAATTGGGGTTTGGTTTTTGTACCCTCAATGTAATTGTGCTCGAAAGTTGGGAACAGACTCACAAGATGGCCGATTTGCGCACCGTTCAAGTCGAATTAGGCCGCCCTCTACGAGTAGCGACCAAATTCCCCAACCTGACACGATCATTTTTTGAGCAGTACCAATTGGATGATGTCAAAATCGTTTCTGCCGAAGGCACCTTGGAGATTGCTCCCACCATTGGTTATACAGACCTGATCGTTGATCTCGTTTCCACCGGCACAACCTTGCGGGATAATCGCCTGCGGCGGTTAGAAGACGGTCAAATCCTGGCATCCCAGGCGGCTTTGGTGGCCAATCGCGCGGCTTTACAATCCCGCCCGGACGTACTCACCGTTGCCCGCCAGCTTTTGGAGTTTATTGTCGCTTATTTGCGCGCCAAAGAAAATCTAGCTGTTTTTGCCAACATGCGCGGCAATTCCCCCGAATTGATTGCGGAGAAAATTTTCAGCCAAAAGGTGATTGGTGGCTTACAGGGCCCTACCATCTCCCCGGTGGTCACGCGCGATGATGGTGATTGGTACGCCGTCAACATCGTTGTGCGTAAAGATCAACTTGCCCAAGCGATTGCCGAATTGCGCTCCATCGGCGGAAGCGGCGTGATTGTGTCGCCGGTTAGATATATTTTCGAAGAAGAACCCGATGAATATAAGCAAATGTTAACTGCATTAGAAGAACCTATCTAACAGAAAAATTCTCTTTGTGACCACAACGTGAACCTTTGTGTCCTTGGTGTCTTTGTGGTAAGAGAAACTTAAGCAAGTGTTCAAAATGGAGAAAACCATGATCCAACAATATGATATCGAAACCGCCCGCAAAACCATCTTGCGCCGTGAACCTTTAAACACCACGGAGTATCCCCCTGCTTTGATCGCCGGGGTGGAACGTGTCTTTGGTGAAGGAGTACGCCCCTACGAAGGCGTCGCCCGCATCCTGGAATCTGTCCGCCAGGAAGGGGATACCGCCCTCAAGCGCTGGACCAAAATATTAGATAACACCGAACTGGACGATTTTCGCCTTCCTCCAGAAGACTTTGCTGCCGCCTACAAAAGACTTTCGCCTTCCTTGCTCCAGGCGATGGAAGTTTCAGCCCGGCGTATCCGCGACTTTCACCAGCGCCAACCCTTGCCCAATTGGACCACGACGGATATGGGCGGTGTGGTTGGACAGCGTGTCACCCCCGTAGATCGAGCCGGAGTCTATATCCCCGGTGGATCGGCGCCGCTGCTCTCCTCGTTGCTGATGTCCGTGATCCCCGCTCAGGTGGCTGGGGTAGAGCGCATTGTCGTGGCCACGCCGCCCAAACCAGATGATTCTATCTTGGCGGCGGCTTACATTTGCGGCATTGACGAAGTCTATCAAATCGGTGGTGCTCAAGCGGTCGCCGCGCTGGCCTTCGGTACCGACAGTGTTCCCAAAGTGGATAAAATCGTCGGCGCGGGCAATCTCTTCGTCACCCTGGCTAAGCAGCAAGTCTATGGCATTGTCGGCCTCGATGGGCTGGTTGGCCCAACCGAAACCATGATCATCGCCGATGATACTGCCAACCCTGCCTGGGTCGCCGCCGATTTGCTTGCCCAGGCCGAACACGATCCCCTCGCCAGCGCTATTTTGTTGACCACGTCTCAAGACCTGGCCAAAGCTGTGCAAGCAGAAGTAACTCAGCAAGTTAAAAAACTTTCTCGCAGTGAGGTCATCACCCAATCCCTCCAGAATCGCGGCGGTATCATCATCGTTCCAGATCTGTCCACCGCGGCCGAATTGGCGGACCAGTATGCCGCCGAGCACCTGTGTCTTTCCGTGGCCGATCCCCAGATGCTTTCCGAAACGATCAACAACGCCGGAGGCTTCTTTTTGGGAGATCACTCCTTTGAGGTCTTGGGCGATTACGTCGCCGGGCCCAGCCACATTATGCCCACCGGCGGATCGGCGCGCTTTGCTTCCCCGCTCAACGTAATGGATTTTGTCAAAATCAACAGCATCATCGCCCTTGACTCCAAAACCGGCGCAGAACTCAGCCCCATTGCTGCCGAAATCGCCTCCGCCGAATCGCTCACTGCCCACGCGGCTTCTGCGGCGTGCAGGATAAAGAGAAATGAATAAATGAAAACAAATCGTTTCCTTCGCTCACATATCTCCGCTATGGACGCCTACACCCCTATTCTGCCGTTTGAGGTACTCTCGCAGCAATTGGGCCTGTCTGCCGATGCCATCATCAAGCTGGACGCCAATGAGAACCCCTACGGTCCTCTCCCTCAGGTCACCGAGCCCCTGGCTGCCATGCCCTACGCCCACATTTACCCCGATCCCGAAAGCCGCCACCTGCGTGCTGCCCTGGCCGACTATCACAATGTCCCAGTTGAGAATATTTTGGCCGGAGCGGGAGCTGACGAAATGATCGACTTGATCATGCGGCTGATTTTGGATCCCGGTGACGCCATCATCAATTGTCCTCCTACGTTTGGGATGTATCGCTTTGATGCCGGAATCAACAACGCCCGCACCATTGCCGTGCCCCGCAACAGGCGCTTCGAACTTGACCTGAACAGGATCGCCGCTGTTGTGGCCGAATCTGCGCCCAAGGCAATTTTCCTGGCTTCGCCCAACAACCCCGATGGGAGTCTGCTCCCCGTTGATACATTGGATGCTTTGTTAGATTTGCCTGTGTTGGTGATTCTCGATGAAGCCTACGTGGAATTTGCTCCCCCCGGCAGCAGCCACATCACCGCAGTCCCCCAACGAGAAAATCTGATCGTCTTGCGCACCTTCAGCAAATGGGCCGGGCTGGCCGGTCTGCGTCTGGGCTACGGCGTCTTCCCGGATTGGATCATGCCCCATTTGTGGAAGATCAAACAACCCTACAATGTTTCGGTGGCGGCATCCACCGCCGGGCTGGTATCCCTTGAAAACGCCGACCAGCTTACCATCACGGGGCAAAAGATCATCCGGGAGCGGGAACGGTTATTCGTTGCACTTGAAGGCGTCCCTTGGTTGAAGCCCTATCCATCCCAGGCTAATTTCATCCTTTGCCGGGTGATTGGGCGCGATGCTGCTCAGCTCAAAGCCGATCTCGCCGCCGAGGGAATCCTAATCCGCTATTTCAACAAGCCCGGCCTGAGCGATCACGTTCGCATCAGCGTGGGCAAACCCGAGCAAACCGATATCTTGATTGATCGGCTTGCAACCTTGTAACGGAGATTTTTATGCGCACATCTGAGATTTCACGTAAGACTAACGAAACGGACATTGTCCTAAAGCTGAACCTTGACGGCAGCGGAAAGGCCAAGATCGATACCGGAATCGGTTTTCTGGATCATATGCTCGATCATATTGCCGTGCACGGGCTTTTTGACCTGGAGATCACGGCGCGCGGCGATTTGCACGTTGACGAGCACCACACGGTGGAAGATTGTGCCCTGGTGTTGGGACAGGCTTTTGCCCAGGCGCTCGGCGAGAAAAAAGGGATTGTCCGCATGGGGTCGGCCTATGTTCCCATGGATGAGACGCTTGCGTTTGTGGCGCTCGATTTTTCCGGGCGGCCTTATGCGGTCGTGCAGGCGGCATGGCGTATGCCTTCTGTGGGCGGTATAGCGACCAGTTTGTTTGCTCACTTTTTGGAGTCGTTTGCCATCAAGGCGGGCTGCAACTTGCATGCCCGGGTGCTCTACGGCGAAGACGATCATCACAAGGCTGAAGGGTTGTTTAAGGCCCTGGGCCGCGCCCTGGACGCTGCGACTCGGCTTGACCCGCGCCGGGGTGGCGCCATTCCCAGCACGAAAGGAACGCTTTAGAATGCAGAAAGATGAATGTAGAATGATGAAAGTGGAAGGATGAAACCAGCATGATGAATGCAGAGACGGATCGCTTTATCGTTTTCCCGGCGATTGATCTACGGGCCGGAAACGTGGTGCGTTTGGCCGAGGGTGATCCCCAGCGCCAGACGTTGTACGGCGATGATCCCCGCGCCTGGGCGGAGCGTTGGCAAAGTCAGGGCGCTGAATGGCTTCACGTTGTCAACCTGGATGGCGCCTTTGGCCAATCCGCCGAAAAGAACCTGACCGCTTTGGGCCAACTTCTCGAGACAGGAGTCAAAGTCCAATTCGGCGGCGGGTTGCGTGATCGTCCCAGCGTGCAAGCTGTCTTTGACGCCGGAGTCAGCCGCGTTATTATCGGCACGGCCGCGATTGAAAACCCTGCTTTAGTGGATTGGTCCCTGGAAACCTTTGAGCCCAAACGAGTCGCGGTGGGGATTGATGCTCGTGATGGTGTGGTGCGCATCCGCGGCTGGGAACAATCTGCCGGGATAAAAGCTGTTGAATTGGCCCGAGACTTGCGCGAGCGCGGCTTGCATTGGTGCAATTTTACCGATGTGGCCCGCGACGGATTACAGACCGGAGTCAATCTACCTGCTACGATTGCCTTGGCCGAGACAACAGGACTGCGTGTGGTCGCCTCGGGTGGCGTTGCCAGCCTGGATGATGTTCGCCGGGTGCGTGAAGCCAATTTAGCCGGCGTGATCATTGGTCGCGCTTTGTACGAAGGCAATTTCACGTTGTCAGAATGCTTTGAGACTTAACGCGGAGGCGCAGAGAAGCAGGGCCGCGGAGAGAAAGAATAAAAGACTCTGCGTTGAGTATTTTTCGTTTGCCATAGGAGATTTTATGATCATTATTATCGATTACGATGCTGGAAACCTGACCTCGGTCAAGCGAGCGCTTGACCATCTTGGGATCCAGAACCGCATCACGCCTGACCCCGATGAAGTTCGTCAGGCTGAACGAATCATCTTCCCCGGCGTGGGACACGCAGGTACGGCCATGAACGTTTTAGCGCAGCGTGGGCTTGATTCTGCTCTGAGAGATGCGTTTGAACGTGGCACACCCATCATGGGAATCTGCCTGGGATCACAAATTGTACTTTCCCATTCGGACGAAGGCGATACCGCTTGCCTGGGCCTTTTGCCCGGAAATTGTCCCCGTTTTGCCTTGGACGACCTTCGCCTGACCGTCCCTCACATGGGCTGGAACGCGGTCGATGTGACCCGCTCGCACTACGTTCTCAAAGATTTGCAGCCGGGTGATGAGTTCTATTTTGTCCATTCGTATTACCCGCAGCCCGCTGATGAGAGTCAGATTTACGCCACCGCGGACTACGAGAACACCTTCCCCGCGGTGATTGGCCGTGCTAATCTGATCGCCACGCAATTCCATCCCGAAAAAAGTGGCCGCATCGGATTGAATCTGCTCAAAAACTTTGCTGAATGGAGGCCGTGATGTTGAGTAAGCGTGTGATCTCATGCCTGGATGTGCGCGATGGTAAGTTGGCCAAGAGCGTTAAATTTGTCAACACCAAAGACATCGGCGATCCCGTCGAACGGGCCAGAAAATATTATCAAGATGGTTTAGATGAACTCGTTTTTTACGATATCACTGCTTCCAACGAGGGCCGCGGTATTATGCTCGATGTGGTCAGGCGAGTGGCCGAGCAGGTCTTTATCCCCTTTTCGGTCGGCGGCGGCTTGCGCAGCGTCTCCGATTGCGCCGATGTGCTCCTGGCCGGTGCGGAAAAAGTCAATATCAACAGCGCGGCGGTCAAAAATCCGCAGCTGATTGCCAAAGCATCCAAGGCCTTTGGCGCCCAAGCGGTTGTGCTTTCGATGGATGTTTTGCAGGTTGATCCTACCGCAGCGATTCCCTCCGGTTATGAGATCGTCATTCACGGCGGGCGCAAACCGATGGGCATCGACGCCCTTGAATGGGCCAAACGCGGGGAGGGATTGGGCGCGGGCGAAATTGTAGTCAATTCGATTGATGCCGATGGCACCAAGGCCGGATACGAAATTCGCCTGACCCGCATGATCGCCGACGCCGTGCGTATCCCTGTGATTGCCTCAGGGGGAGGGGGGAAACCGGAGCATCTCTATGGCGTGCTCACAGAGGGTCACGCTGATGCCGCTTTGATCGCCTCGATGTTACATTACAACGAATACACCGTCAGCGAGATCAAAACCTATTTGGCCGATCGCGGCATCAAAATCCGGGAGTGTTGGTGAAGGAGAAGGATGAATGCAGAATGATGAAAGCAGAAGGTTGGAAGATATGAAACTGAAATTTGATCAACGCGGGCTGATCCCCGCTGTGTTACAAGATGCTAAGTCAAGCGACGTGCTTATGGTCGCCTGGATGAATGCTGAGTCCTTGCGTTTGACCCAGGAAACCGGACAAGCGCATTTCTGGAGCCGCAGCCGTCAGGAGTTGTGGCACAAGGGAGCCACCTCGGGCAATGTGATGAACGTGCGTCAAATCCTTGTCGATTGTGATGCCGATACGCTCTTGCTCAAGGTCGATCCCGCTGGCCCTGCTTGTCATACCGGCGCGCACAGTTGTTTCTTCCGCAGCTTGAATCCCGGCGATGATGGAAAGTGACTGATCTTATACCTAATAATTTGATCATAAATAAACTTAACTATACTCCATCTGAGGAAGCCAGGAATACAAGAAGGAAAATTCAAGGCTTCATAGATTCCTAAGAAAAATCCGTATTTATCCCATTTATCTGTGGCTATTCATTGTTTTTGAATCGAGGCAAATATGCTAGATACCCTTTTTGACATTATCGAAGACCGCAAACGCAATCCTACCGAATCATCCTACACGGCAAGTTTATTCGCCCAGGGGGAAGACAAAATTTTGCAGAAAGTCGGCGAGGAAGCCGTTGAAGTTATTCTGGCCGCTAAAGGTCAAGGCGATCAACGCGTGATTGAGGAAGTGGCCGACTTGTTCTATCATACCTTGGTGCTGCTGTCTGCTAAGGACTTAGCCCCTGCCGATGTCAAAGCCGAATTGCGCCAGCGTCACATTGCAAAGACTGCGCAAAAACCATTAGGTAGCGCAGAAATGTGACAAGGTTTGGCAAAAACTGTATTATGATTGATGCTTGTCAAGCAAACTTACTGACGAAAGAGGTACCACGATGAGCAGCGATTATGGCACATATCTTTCCCCCTATACATGGCGTTACGGTTCCAAAGAAATGCGCCGCATTTGGAGCGAAGAAAACAAACGTTTAATCTGGCGGCGGCTGTGGGTTGTGTTGGCCGAAGTTCAAGCTGGGTTTGGCCTGGTCACCCCCGAGCAGGTGGCCGATTTGCGCGCTCACGCGGATGAGATCGACGTCGAGCGCGCCCTCGAAATAGAAGCCGAGATTCATCATGACCTCATGGCCGAGGTCAAAACCTTTGCCGAACAGTGTTCCGTTGGCGCTGGGATCATCCATTTGGGCATGACCTCGATGGACATTGTTGACAACACCGATGCCCTGCGGGTGCGCGACTCGATGAAGTTGATTCTCGATCAGCTTGATGCCGTGCTTGCTGTTCTAATTGATTTGATCGAAACTTGGGCAGAAACGCCCCTGATGGGCTTTACCCATTTGCAGCCTGCCGAGCCGACTACGGTTGGGTACCGTTTAGCGCAATACGCCCAGGATTTGTACCTTGACCGTCAGAATCTCGCTCGGTTAATCAAGCAGCACAAAGGTAAGGGTTTCAAGGGCGCTGTTGGTACGAGTGCATCTTACGCTGAGCTTCTGGGCGCTGAACATTTATCCCGATTTGAAGCGCTTGTTTCCGAAAAACTCGATCTTCCCTTTTTCACCATCACAACACAGGTTTATCCCCGCAAACAGGATTATGATATTTTGAGTGCCTTGGCTGGCTTGGGTGCATCATTGTACAAATTTGCCTTCGATCTACGCTTGTTGCAATCGCCGCCTGTGGGGGAGATGTCCGAGCCATTTGGCGAAAAGCAGATCGGTTCGTCAGCGATGCCCTTCAAGCGTAATCCCATCCGGGCGGAGAAAATGGATTCTCTGGCTCGATTGTTGGCTCAATTTCCCCGCGTTGCCTGGGATAACGCCGCTCACACCCTGCTCGAGCGCACCCTCGACGACAGTGCCAACCGGCGTACCAGCTTGCCGGAAGCTTTTTTGGCCGCCGACGAAATCTTGCGTGTAGCCAAAGGGATAATACAAGACCTGCGTATCAACCAGGAGGCTATCCAGCGCAATTTGGAAGTCTACGGGCCTTTTGCCGCCACCGAACGCGTCTTGATGGCTTTGGGTAAGGCTGGGGCCGATCGGGACAAAATGCATCATCGTCTCCGCCAGCACGCCCTGAATGCGTGGGATGCGATTCAAAACAATCAACCCAATCCACTCTTTGAAATCGTCACTTGCGACCCCGAATTCATTAACTATCTTTCCACAGAGACCCTACAATCGCTCATGGATGCCTCCGATTACGTCGGTGATGCTCCCCAGCGAGCGCTCACTCTTGCCCAACAAATCCGTTCAAGCCTTCCCTAGGAGTTCA
>CAZXXW010000015.1:5422-32686 GCA_964644835.1 uncultured Anaerolineales bacterium | reverse complement strand
ATCTGTGAGATGCGGTCGTAGAGCGATTGAGCCGCGTCGAGGACATAATCTTGGGACATATCGATCTCCAGTCCTCGACCCAAAATACAGACCAACACATTTTGGTGGGCGAAGGCCACTTCGTAGGTCACGGTGGTCAATTCAGACGCCGCGTCGTATTTCTCGTGGAAGTAGAAGATGCATTCATCGCCGATTTCACAGCCGTCTTCGATCCAGGTGCTTTCGGGGTAATCTTCCTGGTAAGCTTTGAACCATTCCGGTGAAAGGGCCAAGCGGGCGCCTTCGTTGGTTTCGAACAGTTCAGCGGTGCTTTCGAAGCGGCTGGGAGCGATGTCCTCTTTGTTGGCTCGTTCCAACTTGATGCTCCAGCCATCCACGCGCCCTGTTGCAACGATGTATTCTTTCGCTTCGACCTCGCCAAGTTCGTTGATCAAGCCCTTGTTCGACCAGCGACTTTCTCCACCAGAGGGGATGCGATAGTCATCGGGTAGGTCATCAGGCCGGAGTACGAATTCGCTCAATTTGCCTTGGGTGGCATTGACGTTGTAACCGGCTTCAGCGGCATTCTCTTCCTCGACCGGTTCAGCAGCTTCTTCCTCCATTTCAGCTACTTCAGCTTCGTTTTCTTCTCTTTCCGATTGACCCAGGCCGGGCAACGGCAAAGCACAAGCTGAAAAGACAACAGCAACGATCAGGATAAAAATGAGATAGGATCTCTTGTTCTTCATCGGTTGGTTTTCCTCCTAAAGTAAGATAATTGATCAAATGGTAACGACTTATTTTTGATCGTAACTGTTTCTCTTCTGATACGGAATGGGAAAAAAGTACTTGAAACGGCGTCCTTGCAGATCTGTAATGCGCGAAATTGTCGAGACGCGGTGAGATGAGGGCTTGTTATCAGCTCGTCTTGAAATTGGAACGCCTCATTTTTGACAATTTTCTTTGGTGACGGTATAATCATCGATCGGCTATTTGAGAAAAACTAAGGAGATGATTTATGGAAAATAACGATAAAATCCTCGATGAACTTGACCCTAAAGAAAAGTATACCGGTACAGTGGTTAAGTCAACATTGGCAGGCGCGATTGTAGATATTGGTGTAGGTGTTCCTGGTATTGTTCACATTTCCAGGTTACAGAAAGAGCCAGTCAATCGTGTTGAGGACGTCGTTGAAGTTGGTCAAACCGTTGATGTTTGGGTTCGTCAGGTATTTCCCAGCCGTGATCGTATTGAGCTGACCATGATTGAACCCCTACCGCTTGAATGGCGAGAAATTGAAAAAGGCATGGTCGTGGAGGGCGAAGTCACCCGTTTGGAGAAATACGGCGCTTTCGTAGATGTCGGTGCAGAACGCCCCGGTCTAGTTCACATCAGTGAACTTGCCCATGGCTATATCGACTCCCCCGAAGACATCGTAAAAGTTGGCGACCAGGTTGAAGTCAAAGTGCTCAATGTCAATCGACGTCGCAAACAAATCAAGTTGAGCATGAAGGCGATGACAGAAGAGCCACAACAAGCTGTCAAACAAGATGTTGAAGATGCCGAACCTTCGAAGCCAACACCAACAGCGATGGCCGCAGCCTGGGAAAAGGCTTTGGAACAAAACAGCTAGTTTTTTTTAGAAAACTTTGACTGACCACTTTTCGAAGTTCGAAGCAATTGTGCCGGAACATTGTCATAACTTTTAAGTAACGAAACTTTTTGAAAGATCGATTTCAGAGAGGGGTGAGATTCTTGCTATAAGTTGGACGGATGCTATTTGGATATATAGGGCAAACACTTGAAATACCCTGGAACATAACACCGGGGTATTTTTTTATTGTTGGGCTGGTTACAAAAAGTATCTGAATTCCGATATAATTCAACCGGCTCAAACTGTTGTAGGTTCTATTTGACAAATTGGTTTTGGTTGGCCAGAGAACAGGAGCAGATACCATGAATTTAAAACAATTTCGAGTTGGAGGTGATCGTAACTTTGGTTACCTCGTCGCTGATCCAGAGACGCGAAAAGCAGCCGTGATCGACCCTGCTTATTCCCCCAGGAGCATTGTCACGTTTGCCAGAGAGCACGACTACGAGATCGAATATGTCTTCAATACCCATGATCATTATGATCACACTAACGGCAATGACGAAATCGAACGGATGTCGGGCAAACGCCCTCTTTTGTATGGACGCACAGACCCCCAGACTGGGATCACTGTTGAGGATGGCGCCCGTTTTCCCCTCGGCAATCTGGAAATCCAGATTCTGCATACGCCCGGACATACCCGGAGTTCGATTTGTCTTTACGTTGGCGATGCGGTCTTCACTGGGGATACCCTCTTTGTTGGCAAGGTGGGAGGCACCGGTTTCGGGTCCGATGCAAAGGCCGAATATCACTCACTGCACGAAAAGTTGCTCGCTCTCCCCGATGAGACGCGCGTCTTCCCCGGGCATGATTACGGCACCGCGCCCCAATCGACCATCGGAAACGAGCGAGAGACCAATCCTTTCCTGATCCAACCGGATTTCGAAGCCTTTGTCGATCTGAAGAAGAACTGGGCTGCATACAAGAAGGAGCACGGCATTCCATGACTCCCTGGTATGAAGAAAGTTTCGGGCACGAGTACCTCACGTTATACACCCACCGAAACCTTGAAGAAGCGCGCACCAATGTGAGATCAATCGTCGAGTTGCTCTCCCTGAATCCTGATGCCCCTTTGTTAGATCTCTGTTGCGGGGCAGGCCGATATTTGTTGGCCCTGCGCGAACAGGGATTCAATCACCTCGTCGGGCTAGACCTTTCGAATGATTTGTTGTCCGTCGCTGTGGACAAATTAGCCCGAACCAACGGGCACACTCCCATCCCCTTGATTCAGGCGGATATGCGCGCCATTCCCCTGGAAAATCACTTCGCCGCCGTCTTGTCGCTGTTTACTTCCTTTGGCTATTTTCAGGCCGACCGCGATAACCAGGCGGTGCTAGAAGCTGCTCATGCATCCCTCAGGCCCGGGGGAATATTTTTGTTGGACTACCTCAATCGTGATCATTTGATCGAAAATCTGATCCCTCGCGATGAGAAACCCCTTCCCGATGGGCGCGTTCACAACGTGCGCTGCCTGACCGATCAATGTCGCCGGGTCGAAAAGACAACTACTTACATCAAGAATGGATCCAAGCGCCGATTTCGCGAATCCGTTCGACTTTATTCCCAGCCTGAAATGGTGCGACGCTTTTGTGCTGCCGGCTTCGTCAAGGTGCGCAGCTATGGCACCTTTCGAGGCGATGAATTCACCAAAGATAGCCGCCGCTTGATTCTAGTTGGCAAGAAAGAGGCATCGAATGGCCGCCAAAATTGATCTTAGCGAACTGCCCCTCATGGCGGAGGAGCGTCTCTATCTCGATTACCTCGCCTGGGGAGGGAGCGCCCCCCAATTTTTCAGTCACTATCCCCTCGATTTTGACGCCGCGCTCCAAGCCCGGCGTGACTATGCTTATCCTCGTGAGCATCTCTCCGAGCTGTTGGGCGATTACAATGCTAACTTGGGAGCTTCCTCTGTCACAATGGACAACATCGAAGCCTTAAACGACCCCGAGATCTTCTGTGTCATCGGCGGGCAGCAGGCTGGCTTTTTGGGCGGCCCTGTTTATACCTGCTACAAAATTATCACCGCGATCCGCTTGGCCCGCCATCTTCAGTCCGAGTTGGGGCTCCGTATTGTGCCCGTCTTCTGGTTGGCCAGCGAAGATCATGACTTCGATGAGATCAACCATGCCCATTACCTCAAATCCGATGGCGAGGTTGGCGCCGTCGATTTTGATTGGCAGGGCGCCGGGCGACCTGTCGCCGAGATACCCATCACGGAGGAGATCACCGGCACCTTTTCAACATATTTTGAGAGACTAGCGCCGCGAGATCAAACTGCTTGGCTCCACGATTTGTTTGCCCCTGGAGCGGAAGAGCGCTATTGCACCTGGCAGGCGCGGGTCTGGTCGCAACTCTTTGGTGAACATGGCCTCATTCTCGTTGAACCGCGGATCTTGCGCCCCACCGCTGGCGATTTCTTCCGCCGGGTGCTGGAACAGGATCAGGAGATCGAAGAATGTTTGCAAGACGCCGCCAAGCGATTGAAAAAGGCCGGATACCAGCCCACGATCGAACCTGGACGGGCGGGAAAACTGTACACCTTTGATTCCGATGGATCCCGCGTTCGGGTAGAGGAGCCTCAAGCCCACCTCGAGGAGGCTTCCCGTTCCCCGGAGCATTATTCCACCGACGTAGCTCTGCGGCCTCTTTTCGCCGACACGGCCTTGCCCATACTCGCCAGCGTGCTGGGCCCCGGAGAGATTGCCTACCATGCTATGCTCAAGCCGGTCTACGAACACTTCTCCCTACCGCAACCACTTTACTATCCTCGGAGAGGCCAAACCGTTGTAACCGAAGGCGAGGCCGAGCGTCTCCGCGACTACCAAACCGACGTGAGCGAAATCCTCAAAGAAGAGCTGGATAGTGATGTCATTTTCCAAGACTTGATTCCGGAAACCGAAGCGATGGATCGATTCGATCACGCTCGCCAACAGATCGAAGACGCCTTCGAGCCGCTGCGTTCCTATGTCGAAGATGTCGATCCCAATTTGGGTAAAGCCTGGAAGTACGGCCTCTCGAACGCCCTGCGCGTCCTGGAGAATCTCGAGCAGGGAACGGTCAAGGCGCGCCTCAGCCAGTTGGGCTATTCACGCGGCGAGTTGAGGCGTTTGAACAACATCATCTTGCCCCGCGAGCGCCTGCAAGAGCGCGTTTTTCCGCTGCCTTGGTTTCTCCACCGGCACGGACGTGACTTCATCGATGCGATCTTTTCCGCCGGCGAGATAGACGATTTCTCGCACCATATTCTCGTGTTGGAGGCTGCTGATGACGACGAAAGTTGATGTCATGGCGTTTGGCGCCCACCCGGATGATATTGAATTAAGTTGTGGCGGTACCCTGATCAAACTTGTTGATCAGGGTTACTCGGTTGCCCTGGTTGACATGGTTCGCGGCGAGATGGGGACCAGGGGCACCCCTGAAACCCGCCAGACCGAAGCGGAGGAAGCGGCTAAGATCATCGGCGCGATCGCCCGTGAAAATCTCGAGCTCGAAGACGGTAACATCCACACCAACAAGGAGACCAAGCATCGGGTCGTCGAGGTGGTGCGTAAATATCGCCCCAGATTGGTCTTTCTTCCTTACTATGATGACCGCCATCCCGATCATTACCACGCCAGCGAGCTCGCCTACGAGGGCATCTTTTTGGCTGGTTTGAGCCGCTACGAAAGCGAAGGCGATAGTTACCGCCCGTGTAAGATCATCTATTATATGGCCTGGTATGAGTTTGATCCCACCTTCATCGTCGACATTACCGAGCAATTCGATCGCAAGATGGAGGCCATCTATGCTTATCAGTCTCAATTCAAGCCCGATGATAATTACTACAAGCAAACCCGCTTGACCTCTCGGGAATACAATTGGACTCTGACGCATCGGATGGGTTATTACGGTTCGTTGATTGGCAAAAAGTATGGCGAGGGTTTTCTCATTCGTGGCAAGATGCAAGTGGATAATCCCCTCGATGTGAAGTTTTCGACGTTTTAGGTATTTATCCACAGGAGCGTTCAATGCGAATTGGGATTACGTGTTACCCCACCCACGGGGGCAGCGGCGTTATTGCCACCGAGTTAGGCAAACATCTGGCCGAGAACGGCCACGAGGTTGCTTTCATCAGTTACTCAACCCCACTGCGCCTCACCGAGCTTCCGCCGCGGGTCAGCTTTCATCAAGTTGAGATCGTCAGCTACCCCGTTTTGCAGAATTTCCCCTACACGCTGGCGTTAGCTTCCAAAATGGCCGAGATAGCGCGGATGAAGAGTCTCCAGGTTTTGCATGTCCATTATGCTATCCCATTTGCCGCTGCTGCTTTATTGGCTCGGCAACTCGTCCCTGAGTTGAATCTCAAAATTGTAACCACGCTCCACGGGACGGACATCACCCTGGTGGGGCGCAATCCTTCTTTTAAGGCGATCACAGGCCAGACGATCGAGCAATGTGACGCTGTCACGGCAGTTTCTAACTTTTTGAAGGAAGAAACCTATCGAAACTTCCAGGTGAATAAAGAGATTGATGTGATTTGCAATTTCATTGATCCCCTGAGGCATAACCCTCACCAGCCCGATTGTATCTCTACGCGTGACTGCCCCGAACGATTTAACCTGATGCATATTTCAAATTTTCGACCTGTCAAGCGGGTTGCAGATGTCGTTAAAATCTTTGCTCGTTTCAACGAAACCTTGAACGCCCGCTTGCTGCTGGTCGGGGATGGGCCGGATGTGGGCGTCGCTTCTCAGGTGGCGCAAGATTTGGGCGTCGCCGATCAGATTGAATTCATCGGTGTCGTCGATAGTATTGCCCCTGTGTTAGATGCTGCCAATTTGTTGCTCTTACCCAGTGAGACCGAGAGCTTTGGTCTGGTTGCGCTCGAAGCGATGGCCAGCGGCGTCCCTGTGATCGCCAGCGATGTCGGCGGCTTGCCCGAAGTTGTGGAGCAAGGTGTCACCGGCTACCTGGCTCCTGTGGGGGATGTGGAGAAAATGACTCAATACGCTGTCAAGATCCTCTCCGATTGTTCCACCTGCCGTTCCTTTTCACGGGCGGCGCGCCGACGGGCGGTTGAACACTTTGATTATCACGACATTGTCCCCCAATACGAAGCGGTTTATCAACGCGTTTTAGAATAACAAGGCCGGCATAGATCGTTAGAATAGAGAAATCGGAAGTCTTCAAGACTTCCGATTTTGTTTTTACGATGCCGGGGGTTCGTCGGGATGCTGCTTGCCTTTGGCGAGATAAGCCAGTCCGATGCTGAGGAAGTAGAGCAAGATCATCGGTCCTATCGTTGCGATTTAGTCTGTTTTCGAGGGGGAAAATCTTGAAACGCTTGGCGGAGTTCATGTTGGCGTTCAACCAGGCTGCCCAGAACACCGTTGACGAAGCGGGAGCTGCTGTCGGAGCCAAAAGTTTTGGAAAGTTCAACAGCCTCGTTGATGGCCACCTTGACGGGCGTTTCTTTGTGAACGGCAAATTCCCACAGCGCAATGCGCAGAATATTCCGGTCGATGATGGCGATTTGATCCAGGGGCCATTCGGGAGCATGTTCGGCGATGAATTGATCTAATTGTTCTCGGATCGGCCAAATGCCTCGAACGATGGTGATAACAAAATCAGCCAAGCGTTTTTCCAAGTCGGCTTCGTTTAGCCGGTATTGGAGTGTCTTGCCGAGAGGGTGATTGACCAGGTCGATTTCGTAAAGGACTTGTAATGCAACACTTCGAGCCCTGGTGCGGGGTTTCATTCGTTTGTTTGCTCCTGGATGGATTGCGCGTCTGGGTAGTCTATGTTTTCGACATAGATGTTGATCGCCCCTACATTCATGCCGACCATCTCTGAGAACGCTCGTTTGACGGCTTGTTGAATCTCGCGGCTTACTTCGCGGATGTTGACATCGTGCTTGACAATCACGTGGATGTCGGCGTAAACTGTATCGTCTTCGATATAGATATTGACGCCATCGCCGTAATCACCCTTTTGGAAGATTCGATTCACGCCGGCGGGACTTTGGTACATGCGGCTAACGCCGGCGACCTTTAAAGTGGTTAAACGTGCAATGGTCAACAGCACGCCTGTGGCGACCGTGGTTTTTCCAGGGGGACGAGATGTATCGCTCATAAGGTTAGCTCTTTCTTTCATGGTACATAATCTTGAGCCTGTATTGTACTACATCATCATCATACCGCCATCAACGGCCAGAACTTGACCGGTGATATAGGATGCTTGTTCTGAGGCCAGAAAAGCGACGGCGGCGGCTACCTCCTCTGGGGTGCCCATCCGGCCCATGGGGGTGACCTGGAGAATATAATCGGTTAATTCTTCGGGTAGATCCTCGGTCAAAGCTGTGGGGACGAAGCCGGGGGCGACAGCGTTGACGGTGATGCCGCGCGAAGCAACCTCCCGGGCCAGCGCCTTGGTCATCCCGATCATCCCCGCTTTGGATGCGGCGTAATTGGTTTGCCCAACTTGGCCCGCTTGCCCCGAAACCGACGAGACGTTGATGATCCGTCCATAGCGTTGTCTCATCATCGTGCGGATCACGGCTTTGGAGCAGTTGAAGGCGCCCTTGAGATTGGTGTCGATGACCTGATCCCAATCCTGTTCTTTCAAGCGCATGATGATGTTGTCGCGGGTGATGCCCGCGTTGTTGACCAAAATATCGATGCGATCGAATTCGCCCTTTACGCTTTTGGCGAAATCTTGGGCTGCGTCGAAGTCAGAGACATCCAATTGCATGGCGGTTACCGTTTGGCCGCTGGCTGCTTCGATTTCGGCTGCGGTCGCACGGGCCAGCTCGATGCCTCGGCTGGCGATGACCACGCTCGCCCCTCCCCGAGCAAATTCCTCGGCGATGGCCTTGCCGATGCCGCGCGATCCGCCGGTGACGATAGCGACTTGGTCTTGAAAAGGTTTCTTCTCGGTTGTCATTTTTTGCTCCTCTCTCGTTTTGCCAATTATACCGGATGTGACTCCGGAGATCGCTTAAATTGTTGGTGTCAACTTTTCGAGATCCTCCGGGGCGCCAAACGAGAAGCGCTTCGTTTTGCGGTCGATCCGTCTGACCAACCCGGAGAGCACCTTGCCGCTGCCAATTTCGATGAAGATATCGACTCCTTGGACGCGCATCCATTGGATCGATTCGGACCAGCGGACGCGTTCGGTCAGTTGCGCTTGCAACTCGGCACGAATCGCCTCGGGCGTGGTCAACGGCTTGGCGCTGATGTTCCCAATCACAGGGATAGAGGGTTCCGTCAAAGCGGCTTCGGTGGCGGCTTGGTTGAAGCCTTGTTGGGCTTCTTCCATCAAGGTGGAATGTGCCCCAATGCTGACGGCCAGCCGGACGACGCGCTTGGCGCCGTTTTCCTTTGCCGCGTCCATGGCTCGCTCGAGAGCGTCCTGCGTACCGGAAATGACCACCTGCCCGGGGCAGTTGTCATTAGCCACCTGGACGATGTCCGAGTCCCTGCTGGCCTGAGAACAAATAATTTCCAGGGTAGGAATGTCCAATCCCAAGATGGCGGCCATCCCGCCCGGCGATGATTCTCCTGCCGCGGCCATCAGCTCTCCGCGGCGGCGGGCCAGCTTGACTGCCTCAGGGAAGGTGAGCGCTCCCGCGGCGACCAGGGCGCTGATTTGACCCATCGAGTGGCCGGCCACATAGACGGGGTCAAGCTGGGGAGCGAGGTCGGCCAAAACACGCAGAGCAGCTACCGAGTGAGTCAACAGCGCCGGCTGGGTGTTGATCGTATCGTTCAGGGTGGCTTCCGGCCCTTGCCAGGTTATCTTGGAAAGTGGGAATCCCAAGATGCCATCGGCCTTGGCGAAGGTTTCTGCCGCGATCGGGTAGGCGTCGGCTAATTCTTTGCCCATGCCCACGTTTTGCGATCCCTGACCGGGGAAGAGAAAAGCAATCTGTTGGTTCGTCATCGTAGTCCTGTCTCTTATTGATTATCGGGGTTTAAAACAATCAAGCGAAGCAGACGTTACGAAAAAACAAAGGCCGGGCAATTAATTGCCCGGCTGAAAAATTCTATTCATCTACCAAAGAGACCGTGAACGTCACGGGCCGTTTGGTTAATCTTCGATGATCAGGACCTCGCGCCCTTTGTAGTACCCGCAGGAGGGGCAGACGCGATGGGGTAGCCGCATTTCGCCACAGTTGTTGCATTGGACCAGGTTCTTGGCCTTGAGAGCGTGGTGGGCGCGGCGGCGGTCACGACGTGATTTGGGGGTTCTTTGTTTTGGGACAGCCATACTCTTGCTCCTATCAAACTTGCTTAACTTCTATCGTTGGGCTTGACTCTTGCCAAGCGGATGGATTATACGGATAGCGAGGTGCTCTGTCAAGAGTGATTTTCCTCGGCGGCCTCGGCTCGCAAGTAGGCCTCGATGAAACCGTCCAGTTCGCCATCGAGAACGGCCTCGGCGTTGCCGACTTCGTAGTCGGTACGGTGGTCTTTGACCATCCTGTAGGGATGCAGCACGTAAGAGCGGATCTGGCTGCCCCATTCGGCTTTTTGGTATTCGCCGCGCAGTTCTTCGATTTTTTCGGCCTTTTCTTGTTCCTTGATCTCCAGCAGGCGGGCGCGCAACACTTTCATCGCTGTGTCGCGGTTTTGTTTTTGGGAGCGTTCGTTCTGGCAGCTGGCCACGATCCCGGTGGGGAGGTGGGTGATCCGCACGGCGGTGTCATTTTTCTGGACGCTCTGTCCGCCCGCGCCGCCGGACTTGAACGTGTCGATTTTGAGATTCTTGGGATTGATCTCGATGCTGGTCTCGTCTTCGATTTGGGGCAGCACCTCGACCATGGCAAAGGACGTATGCCGCCGGTTGTTCGAGTCGAAGGGGGAGATGCGCACCAGACGGTGGACGCCTTTTTCGGAGCGCAAATAGCCGTAGGCATATGACCCCTCCACGGCGATGGTCACGCTTTTGACGCCCGCCTCTTCGCCCGGTGTCATGTCGAGAATATTGGCTTCGTAGTCGTTCTCTTCCATCCAACGCAGGTACATCCGCTGGAGCATCTCGGCCCAGTCCTGGGAGTCGTTCCCTCCCGCACCGGCATGGATCGCCAGGAGGGCATCCCCCTGGTCGTATTCGCCGGAGAGCATGGCGTCGAATTCGCGTTGTTCGATCTCCGCTTCAATGGCGTTCGCTTCGGCTTCCAACTCCTCTCGAAGCGATTCATCTTCCATTTCGGCCAATTCCAGCGTGTCGTTGAGCCGTGCTTCTAAGGCATGCCAGTTGTCGATCTCCTCTTGCAGCCGCGAAAGGCTTTTCATCACTTTGCGGGCATGTTCGGGTTGGTCCCACAGATTGGGGTCCTTCGATTCCTCCGCTAGGGCTTCCAGTTTTTCTTCTTTTTTATCGATGTCAAAGATACACCTGCAACTGTTGCATTTTATCTTGGCTTTGGTGTAGTCGTTTAATTAAGTCTTCCATACAATTACCTCATCAAGTTGTCTTTTTTCTATCCGGCGCGTTGCACCGCTGCCGGTTGATTATCGTTATTTGGGATTGGATTATAAGTCCCTCATCCCTCTTTCGCTAGGGAGGCCTGGTATATGCTGATCCCCACGGAGATGGCGATGTTGAGCGAATCGATCTTCCCGCTTTGGGGGATGCGCACGCTGGTCCATTGTTCACGGAAGCTTTCGTCCAACCCGCTGCCTTCGCTGCCGAAGACGAGCGCGTAAGGTTCGTAAAACCTGGTCTGATCAATGGGCATGTCCCCGTCTGTCATCAGCGGGTAGATGTTGCGGGGATAGGCGCTGTGATAGGTCCCGAAATCCGGGAACGTGGTGATCCGCGTCTGGAAGATCGCTCCCATGGATGCCCGCACCACCTTGGGATGGAAGTGATCCGCGGCCGGCTCGATGATGGCCAGGTCCTTGAAGCCGAATCCCAGCATGGCGCGGATGATCGTGCCCAGATTGCCCATTCCGCTTGGCTGCACCAGGACGACGTGGTTGCTGGTCGGGTCAATAGCCTGATAATACTTATGAAACACGCCGATCGCATAATCATTCCCGCGCGCCTTCAGGCGAGAGAAGGTGTTCGGCTGCTCCTCGCAAGGGATCTCGTATTCCTGGCAGATCGCCTGAATTTCGGCGATGCCCTCATTTCGATACCCATCGGGGTGAATGGCCACACCGAGGACCCGCTCCCGTTGCTGATAAAGCAATTCCAGCGTGGGGAAGACGCCGAACGTGTAGGAGTGCTCGAAGTCACTTTTATAGCGTTTGAGTCGAAAATCCATCATCGCTGCTCTATTCGAAATCGGAGAGGATGCCGTTGATGAACGCCTTGGGGTTAAAGGGCTCTAAATCGTCGATGTTCTCGCCCAGCCCGGCAAAAAGTATTGGCAGGTCTAGCTCGTCTTGAATGGCGAAAACCATCCCGCCGCGGGCGGATGAATCCAGCTTGGCCAGAATCACCCCGGTCACATCGACGGCCTCTTTGAAGGCCCGTGCCTGATGAATCCCGTTTTGACCGGTGGTTGCATCCATCACCAGCCAGACGGCGTGCGGCGCGCCGGGGAGCGGCTTCCCTGCCACCCGTTCGACTTTCTTGAGCTCCTCCATCAGGTTGAAGCGGGTATGCAGTCGCCCGGCTGTGTCGATCATGGCGATGTCTGCCTTTTTGGCCAGCGCCGATTGGACCGTGTCGTAGGTCACTGCACCGGGATCGCCGCCGGGTTGCCCGGCAATCACGGGGACGTTCAGCCGTTGCCCCCAAATTTTGAGCTGGTCGACCGCCGCGGCGCGGTACGTGTCCGCGGCCCCAAAGACGACTTTTTTGCCCTGGTCGAGGAAGCGTTTGCCCAATTTGGCCATCGTTGTCGTTTTGCCGGAACCGTTAACGCCCACGATCAGGATCACGGCAGGCTGCGCCTCAAAATCAATCTCCGGTGGTGCTTGCAAGCGTTCGCTTAGTACGCCGACAAGGGCGTGTCCCAATTCGTCGGTCTGGGTCAGTCCCTCCACCTGGACGCGTTCTTGCAGGGCGGCGATGACCTCCTCGGTGACCTCGATGCCCAAGTCCGCTTGAACCAGCATCGCTTCCAGGTCTTCCCAGGTTTCATCGTCGATCTCGCTGGCGCCCAAGAAGTTAGCAATCCGCCCGAAAGCGACCTTGCGGGTGCGGTCTAATCCGTCTTTCCATTTGTTGAAGATATTTTCTGTCATAGCGGGGTGATTATATCATGGAGCTTTGTCAGTCGCGTTGTTCGTCTTCACGATCTTCGAAGTTGATACCCAGGAGTTGCAGGGGGCGGTTGAGAGCGTAGAACAGGGTTAACACGGCGACGAGCAGCCCAAATCCGCCGAACATGCAGCGGCCAAGCAGGTCGTCTCCCTGGCCGGAGATGCCGATCGGCCCGATTGAACCGGAACTCTGAAACTGGCGCTCTCCCGCCCCGAGGCCTGCCCAGATGAAAACGGATGAGAAACTGATCAACGCACCAAGGGTGAGCATATACTGAACCCATTGAAACAGAATCACTTGCTCGCCTCCCGGCCCGGCGATGCCCTGGGCGAAGACGAGCAGTCCCAAAAAGAAGAACATCGCCCCTGCCGCACCGACAACCCACCGTGGCGCCTCTAAGCTTTCGGGATTGACCGGGATGATATCCAGGGCCAGAAGCACAATGATGCTTCCTGCAAGGACGAATACGAGGCCCATGGATGTCATCAAAAGTGTTTGGCTGTTGTCTGTGTTCATTTTTTTCTCCTCTGGCTTTCGCGGGAAAATGATCAGCAAAACAGATTTTATCATGTCGCCGGATGCGTTCGTATGGAGTATGCTTGCAGATGTTGTCGGTTGCCCAACTGGCTTGCGTGCTATAATCATGACAGGCCAATTTGTTCTTAATTCCAGTTAATGTGTTGGAGATAAATGACATGAAACATCTACCGAAATCCCTTTTGAAATTACCCCAACGCCAGGAAAGCTGGTATCTAGCCGTGCGAAAACTGCGCATCTGGATCACACCGCCCGACGAAGCCCCCTACCGACCTTATGGTGTCTTTGCTGTCAGTCTAGATCAGGGATACATTCAAGGTTTTGAAATCATTCCGCTTCAGCCGAGTACCGATCAGATCATCGAAGCTCTTTCCAAGTTCATGTCGAATCAGTCTCAAGGCGTGCCGAATAAGCCTCATCGACCCAAGGAAATTCACTTTGAAGATGAAATGTTACGTAAAACGCTATTCCCCTTGCTAGAAGAAATTGGGGTTTTGGCTGTCTTCCAACCATACGATGAGCTGGCTGATGAAGTCGTTTGGGACATGGGGGTGGAAGTGATGGGCGGGTCAGCGTCGATCCCCGGATTGCTTTCCGTAAAGGGCGTTACACCGGAACTCGTTGGTGCGCTGTTCACTGCCGCAGCAGATTTTTATCGGGCCGAACCTTGGGTCCATCTCACCAACCTGCAACCACTGTCCATCCAGGTGGAGCCAGAAACCCGGCCTCGCTATGCTGTTATTATGGGAAATGGTGGGGTTGAATACGGGATCGCTTTGTACAACCAATGGGATGATTTTATGTGTCAATTCGATTTGGTTGACCATCCCATGGAAACAATGCCAGAAGCTGGGGCACATTCGATCTTTTATGCCGATATCACCAAGATTCCCATTGACGATTTAGATGCTCTTGAGGCTCATGGATGGGAATTTGTAGACCATGAAACCTATCCCATCCCGATCATCTTTACCAAGTCCGAGGAAATCCGTCGGCCAGATCGAGCTGAATTGGAATGGTATCAGGCTGCCATGCGAGCCATCCTGGAATTTGTGCCGGACCATCTTGAATCGGATGGCCAGGGTGACTATTTATCGGCCAAAGCCGAGTTCGAAGTTGCTGCCCATGACGGCATGAAAAAAGTAACCGTTGAATATCCTGCCGGAGACGTTCCTGTAGAGAACCGCCCGGCCGAGATGTTGGACTGGGTAGATCCGGATGATGAAGAATATGATTTCGATGTACCAATGGCTTTTGACCGCCGCGCCATGGAAGGCTCTTTTCCGAGATTCGAAAGCGTTTTCAAGGACCCCAAAGACCAGCAGGCTCAAGACTTGATGTATGCAGCCTGGGGAGAGAAAAACCCGGCCAAACGAATCAACCTGGCTCATCAGGCTCTGGATATTTCCCCCAATTGCGCCGATGCCTATGTTTTGTTGGCCGAAGAGGCGGCTGATACTTTGGGCCGCGCTCAAAAATACTATCAACTTGGCGTAAAGGCCGGAGAAAAAGCCTTAGGGGAAGAGTTTTTCGATGAGAACGAAGGATATTTCTGGGGCATACTGGAAACCCGTCCCTATATGCGCGCTAGAGCAGGCCTGGCCAATGTTTTGTGGGATTCTGGGAAGCGAGAAGAAGCTGCAACTCACTACCGGGAAATGTTGCGCTTGAACCCAAATGATAATCAGGGCAACCGTTATTCCCTGCTGATTTTGTTGCTGGAATTAAGTCGTTTCGATCAAGTAGATGCTCTGTTGGGTCAGTACGAGGGAGATTGGTCCTCCGAGTGGCTCTACACGCGGGTTTTGAGGTTATTCCAGGAAGAAGGAGATTCGTCTGCTACGCGCCAAGCTTTGCAAGAAGCCCTGGAACAAAATTCTCATGTGCCCGACTTTCTGACCGGTGCAAAACGAATTCCCAATCGCTTACCGGGTATGCTCTCTCTTGGAAGAGAGAGTGAAGCGGTACATTATGCTTCTGCTCATTTGAACTTTTGGCGCAGGACACATGGAGCCATCCTGTGGTTGAAGACAGAAACTCGTCTGCCAGGGCAAAAAAGGCCCAAAAAGAAAACTGGTGGCAGCAAAGGAGGTAAGAAGTGATCTTGCCCATCAGCGATTATCTTCCGGAGTACGGCTCGCTGGATGACTTGTTTGCTGCTATGATGCAAATGGACGACGATCCCTTTGCCGACGCGGGCACCAACGTGGTCATCAGTCGAGGTAACCCTGACGCCGAGATTTTGATCATCGGAGAGGCGCCGGGCCCGCAGGAGAACATCCAGGGCAAGCCCTTCGTTGGCCGGGCCGGAAAGCTCCTCGACAAGATCCTCGAAACTGTGGATTTGAATCCCGACCGAGATGTTTTCATCACCAACTCGGTCTTTCGAATGCCACCCGGCGAGGGTGGCAAAACCTTCCGCAGGCCGCTCAAGTCAGAGATCAATTTCTATCGCAAGTATGTGGCCGAAATCATTCGCCTGGTCGACCCCAAGATCATCTTGCTGACCGGCAATGTGGCTTGTGACTCCGTGCTTGACCAGACCGGGATCACCCGCTTGCGCGGCAAGTGGATCGAACGAGATGGATACTGGATCATGCCCGTCTTTCACCCCTCCTATTTGCTCCGCAACCCATCACGCCAGCCCGGCTCTCCCAAAGCGCTGATGTGGGACGATATTCGTGAAGTCCGCCAGAAATACGATCAATTGCTAGAAAAAAGGATATAATCACGGCATGGACAAAAAACTTTCTCATCTCGATGCACAAGGCCGAGCCCGGATGGTCGATGTCGGTCACAAGCCGGTCACAGAGCGGATTGCAATTGCCAAAGGGGAAGTCCACATGCGGCCGGAGACGCTGGACTTGATCCAAGAGGGCGCGCTGAAAAAGGGTGATGTGCTCACCGTGGCGCAATTGGCCGGGGTGATGGCGGCCAAACGCACCTCCGAGCTGATCCCGTTATGTCATCCCCTACCGTTGAGCCAGATTCTCGTTGATGTTGCTCCTGCCCCTGAACTACCCGGCGTCGAGATTACCGCCACGGTGCGGACCAGCGCCAAAACCGGCGTGGAGATGGAAGCCTTGACCGCCGTTTCAGTCGCGGCCCTGACGGTGTATGACATGGCCAAGGCAGCCGAGAAGACCATGCGTATAGGCAATGTTCGGCTTGTGGAAAAGCGCGGCGGCCAAAGTGGCGACGTGCTCCTCGATAAATAGTAAACAGTATCCAATCTACAGTACACAGTTATGATGAACGAAATCAAAATTTTATTTTTCGCCACCATGCGAGATTATATTGGCGAACGCGAACTGACCCTGAACATCCCGGCGGAGAGCACCATCGCCGATCTCAAGGCGCTTCTCGCCGAACGTTATCCCCAAGCCGCTACCGCTCTGGAAGCTACCCTGGTTGCGATCAATCAGGAGTACGCTTTTGACCACGATGTCATCCCCGAAGAAGCGGAAATTGCCATGTTCCCCCACGTCAGCGGGGGATGAATCAAACCAGATGATGATGTCAACAAACAAGCCTCCCACAATTTGTTCGATAACCGAAGATGAACTCGATTTGAACGCCATTCTCGCCGAGATTACCAGCCCTGCGACAGGCGCGGCCTGTTTCTTCACCGGAATGGTGCGCGGCAAGACCGATCGGGAGGGGTTTCCCTCCGAAACGGAATATCTCGAATATGAGGCCTACGCTCCGATGGCCGAAGCTAAAATGAAGCAGGTCGCTGAAGAGATTCGGGCGCGCTGGCCCAGCGTGCAGGGCGTAGCCATCGTCCAACGGGTTGGCCGCCTGTATCCTGAGACTCCCACGGTGATGATCGCCTGCACAGCCCTTCACCGCGACACCGGCGTTTTCGAAGCCGCTCGCTACGGCATCGACCGCCTCAAAGTGATCGTCCCCGTCTGGAAAAAGGAAGTCGGCCCGGAGGGGGAAACCTGGGTGGAGGGTGATCATTCCCAACCGGCGGGACCATAGCAATGATTGCTTGTTACCAGTGCGGCCGCGCCTATCCTGAAGATTCTGTTCCCTATCGCTGCCCGGATTGTGACGGCGTTTTTGGATTCCAGCAGAGGCCCATCTTCGATCTTGGCCTGGTTGAAAAAGATCAGCCCGGCCTGTGGCGTTATCGCCACACCTTTGGCTTGCCCGATGATGCGCCGGTGGTGACCTTGGGCGAAGGCGACACGTCGCTGGTCTGGTCGCAGGCGTTGGGGCGAGAGATCGCTTTCAAGCTGGACTATCTCAATCCAACCGGCTCGTTCAAAGACCGGGCGTCGGCGCTATTGGTCAGTTTTTTGCTCGCCCGCCGGGTTGAGCAGACCGTCGAAGATTCGTCTGGCAATGCGGGAGCTTCTTATGCGGCTTATGCCGTTCATGCAGGCATCCAGGCGCGTATCTACGTGCCCAGCTATGCCTCCGGCCCCAAACGCACCCAGATCGAAGCCTTTGGCGCTGAGGTCGTCGCCGTACCAGGGCCGCGCTCCCAGGCTGCTCGTGCTGTGCGTGAGGCTGCTGACCATGGTGCTGTCTATGCGAGCCATGCTTATCTGCCCCAGGGCTCCCCAGGCTTCGCGACGATCGCCTACGAATTGGTTGAGCAGATCGGTGCGGCTCCCGGCACCTTGATTGCCCCGGTGGGGCATGGCAGTTTGATGCTTGGCGTTGGGCGCGGGTTCAAGGCGCTGCTGAATGCTGGGTTGATCGAGCGGATGCCCCGACTTATCGGAGTCCAGGCCGCGGCCTGCGCGCCGCTGGCTGCCGCATTCAACGGAAATCCTATCGGTGAAGACCATCCCTCCGAGGGGGAGACCCACGCCGAGGGAGTCCGCATCGTCCAGCCCCTGCGGACGGATGTGCTCCTCGATCTAATCGAATCCAGCCGGGGATTCTTCGTCACTGTCGAAGAGGATGATATCCTGCCGGGACGCGACCGCCTTGCCCGTTTGGGCTTCTACGTAGAGCCGACCTCGGCGATTGTATGGTCTGCGTTAGAGCAGGTTAGCGGTCAAGTCCCGGAGCCGATTGCTGTGATCTTGACCGGCTCGGGGCTGAAACACGGATAAATTTAAGCCACGAAGTCGATCACTTGGCTTATAATTGCATCACCTAAAGTGCAAACTTGACGGGAACTGATAGGCCGCGAGACACTCGATCGCTATACGGGTGGGGTGTCTGACGGCCCCTGAGTTCCGAGGAGGAATCAAATGACGATCACTCAGGGTTCTGCTGAGATCGAATCGCCGCGTGCTTTTGCACAGCGGATTGGCGTAACCTTTTCTGATTTTTCTCTCTTGACGCGCGCTCTGACCCATCGCTCGTACCTCAACGAGCATCCCGAGGCGTTGGAGGACAATGAACGCCTGGAGTTTCTAGGCGACGCTGTTTTGGATTTTCTGGTCGGTGCCTGGTTGTATCATCGCTTTCCCGAAATGCGAGAAGGCCCCTTGACCCGGATGCGTTCGTCGCTGGTGCGCACCGAGCAATTGGCTGAGTTTGGCGAGCAAATCGACCTGGGCGCTGCCTTGCGTCTGGGACGCGGCGAGGAAGTTTCGGGAGGGCGCGAGCGCCCGGCTCTGTTGTGTGCTGCTTTCGAGGCCCTCACTGGGGCCATTTATCTGGATGCCGGGATTCCCGGCGTCAAAGCGTTCATCGATCCCTTTCTGGAAAACGTTCTGGAGGATGTTTATAACGCCGGTGAAACCCGCGACCCGAAGAGCCGCCTCCAGGAGTGGACCCAGGCTCACGGTCAAGGCGCGCCCAGTTACCGAGTGATCGCGGCGACAGGCCCCGATCATGCCAAAAAGTTCGAAATAGAAGTCTTTATTCAGGGCAAGTCCTACGGCCGCGGTTCGGGACACAGCAAGCAGATCGCTGCCAAGGCTGCCGCCCGCAAAGCATTGAAGAAATTGGGATTGGATTAGAAAAAAATGACACTTGGAGAACGATTTTTGCTCTATATAGACAAAACGACCTAGATCGCTTACGATAACGCCCATGTTGCTAAAAACACTTGAACTTCAGGGGTATAAAACCTTTGCCGAGCGAACCCTTTTCGAGTTGGCTGATCATATTACTTGTATCGTCGGGCCCAATGGATCGGGCAAATCGAACATTGCAGACGCGATCCGCTGGGTGCTGGGTGAGCAGGCTTACAGCGTCTTGCGCGGCAAGAAGACGGTCGATATGATTTTCCACGGCTCGGAAGAACGCGCCCGGGCCGGCATGGCCTCTGTCGAGATCGTTTTCGATAATAGCTCCGGCTGGCTGCCGGTCGATTTCTCCGAGGTTTCGATTGGGCGACGCGCTTATCGCGACGGGACCAACGAATACTTGCTCAACGGGCAGAAGGTTCGTTTGCTGGATATTCGTGAATTGTTGGGGAATTCTGGCCTGTCAGAGCGGACCTATACCGTTATCGGGCAGGGTCTCGTTGATTCGGCATTGTCTTTGCGTGCCGACGAGCGGCGCAGCCTCTTCGAAGAAGCTGCCGGGATTGGCCTCTACCGTTCCCGGCGGGAGGAGGCCCAGCGCCGCCTGGAGAACACCCGCCGTAACCTGGAACGGGTCGAAGATATTCTTTCAGAGTTGAAGCCGCGTTTACGCAGCCTGGAGCGCCAATCTCGACGCGCCGAGCAATATGAATATGTCAAGGCCGATTTGCAGGTTTTATTGCGCGATTGGTACGGCTATCACTGGCACCGCACGCAACGAGACTTGAATCAGGCCCGTCAGACTGCCCATCAACAAAACACGGCGCTGGAAGAAGCCCGCCGGAAGCAGGAAAAGCTCGACCAGGAATTGAACGATTTCCGCAGCCGGATTCAAGGGGTGCGGGCACGCTTGAGTTCCTGGCACCGGGAGATGTCCGAGCTTCACGCCCGCCGAGAAAAGATCACCCGTCAACTGGCCGTTTCCGATGAGCGGGCCCGGTCCCTGGTCAAACAGCACCAGGACATTTCGGATGAGTTGGCCCGGCTGGAGCAGCGCATCGAGGCCCATGGTCAGCGCTTAGCCGAAGCGGACGCGGAAGTGCAGCGTTTGCAGGATGAATTGGAGCAGGCTCGTCAAGGCGTTGAAGACGCTCAGGATGCTCTGGACGCCCGCCAGGCCGAACGTCAGGCCATTGAAGGAGCAATCGACCAACATCAAGAGAAGATTGCCTCGCTATCCAGCCGCAAGATGGCATTGCAAGCTCGCTTGCAGGAACGCCGGGCTCAGATCGAGCGTTCCAAGTCGGACTTGGGAGCGGTCGAAGAGGCCGTCGAGCAGGCAGATCAATCGCTCCGGCAGGTCAACAAGCGGCGCGAGCAAGCGCAAGAAGCTTTCCAGAAAGCCGTCTCGGCGCGCCAACAAGCCGAACAGAAACTCGAACATCATCGCCAGCGCATCGAAGAGGTCGAAGCGGAGCGGAAGCGAGTCATCGATCAACGCGATGAATTGAAAACCGATCTCGCCCGCCTGCAAGCCCAATTGGAAGTTCTCGAACAAGCTGAGAAGGCCCTGGCCGGGTATGCCCAGGGCACCCGCCTGTTGTTGAAGGCGGCTCAAAAGGGCAATCTGCAAGGGGCGCAGGGCGCCTTGAGCAGCCAATTACGGGTACCACAAGAATTGGAGGCGGCTATCGCCGCCGCCTTGGGAGAATATCTTGATGCGGTCCTGTTGGAGCGGGGTGGCTCTGTGGAAGCAGCGTTGGCGTTGTTGCGCGGCGATTCCACCCGGGGCACGTTGCTGCCCCTGGAGGATCTCATCCCTCTGGAACCGTTGGAGATGAAACAGCGCGACGGCGTTTTGGGCGTCGCGTCGAAGTTGATCCAGGTTTCGCCGCAGCTTCGCCCGGCCGTGGATTTGTTATTGGGCCACACCCTGGTGGCACGAGATGCCGCCGCGGCCCGCTGGGTGTTGAAGGGCCAGCCACGCACGGCTCGCGCTGTGACCTTGCGCGGCGAAGTCTTTCGCGCTGATGGGCCGATTGTGGCCGGGCAAGCGGGCGAAGCGGCCACGCTCAGCCGCCCGCGTCAGCGCCGCGAGTTCCGGGAAAAGATCGAGGAACACAAACGCAAAGCCGATAATCTGGCGGCGGAGATCACCCAGCTTGACGAATCCTTGGCGCAGTTGCGCGCCGAGGAGGACGACCTTGTCCAAGACCTGAAAGAGATGCAACGCCGCGAAGAGCAAACTGCTCAGGCGCGGCGCGAAGTATCCCTGGAACATGAACGCATCGAGCGGCAGGCTCAATGGCAGCAGGAACGCCTGCAAAACTTGCAAGACGAGATCGAAGCTGCACAAGGGGAATCCGCTGAGATTGAGTCCCGCAGTTCCCGTTTGGAAGCCGACATCGCTCAGGCTCAGGAAAATCTGCGGGAAAAACAATCCCAACTAAAAAATCTCTCTACCCAGGCGTTGCAGATGGATGTCAATCACTGGAGTACCCAGGTGGCTGTGGCCGAGCAGGCGCTCGGCGATGCCCGGGAACGCCAGCGTGAGCGACAGCGTGCTCTTGAAGATGCTCAAGGGGCTCGTGAAGCGCTTCAGGAGCGGATCGCCTCCTTGGATGAGCAGCTTCAGGGTTTGGAGCGGGAGAAGGTCGATTTGAAGTCGCAGGAGGCGGATGTGGCCGAGTCGATCGCTGAACTTCAGGCTTTGATCACCCCCGCCGAAGAGGAGTTGGCCAATTCGGACGAAGAACAGGACGAGTTGCAGCGAGCCGAGGCCAAAGCGCGCAAACGGTTGAGCATTGCGGACCGGCGCGCTTCGCAAGCCCAACTCAACCTGACCCGCTCGCAAGAGGCATTGGATAACTTGCGTGAGCGGATCGAATCGGATTTTGGTCTCGTCGCTTTCGACTACGATGAAGACGTCTCCGGCCCCAAGCCGCTTCCGCTTGGCGGGATGGTCAAGCGGCTACCGGTCTTGGATGAGTTGCCCGAGGGGATGGAGAAGACGATCAAGGAAAAGCGGGCGCAATTGCGCCGGATCGGCGCGATCAACCCCGAGGCGCAAAAAGAGTATGATGAAGTCAAAGAGCGCTACGAGTTCATGACCACTCAGATCGAGGATTTGAACGCCGCTGAGGCCGATATCAGGGCGGTGATCGCCGAGTTGGATGTGTTGATGGAGCGCAAGTTCCGCCACACGTTCGACGCCGTGGCCAAGGAGTTTCGCCAGATTTTCACCCGCTTGTTTGGCGGCGGGTCGGCCCAGTTGATCTTGACCGACCCGGATGATTTGACCGAGTCGGGCATCGACATTGATGCTCGTTTGCCGGGGCGGCGCGCTCAGGGCTTGTCTTTGCTCTCTGGCGGCGAGCGCAGTTTGACGGCGACAGCATTGGTGTTCGCTTTGTTGCGGGTATCGCCGACGCCATTCTGTGTTCTCGATGAGGTCGATGCCATGCTGGATGAATCCAATGTGGCCCGTTTTCGTGAGTTGCTCCGCGAGTTGAGTCAAAAGACGCAATTCATCGTCATCACCCATAACCGCAACACCGTCCAGGCCGCCGATGTGATCTACGGCATTACTATGGGGCGCGATCTGACCAGCCAGGTGATCAGCCTGAAGTTGGACGAAGTCGCCGAAGTGATTCACTGATTGCTAAACAAGATACGGTTTACAGAAGTCAGATTGGGTATAATAAAAGCATGGAAATCAACGGCGTCATTATCTGCAAGCTGGAATCACTTGATAAGACTCTTGGAGAACTGCGCTCCTTGGGTGAGATCAGTGTGCAACAATTGGAACAAGATTGGCGCACCAAACGGGCGATTGAGCGCAATCTTCAAGTTCTGGTTGAAGTTGTCGTCGATGTCTGCCAACGCTTGCTTTCTCTAGAAGGCCAGACTCCGCCGTCAACCGGCGGTGAGGCGATCAAACGCTGCATTCAATTAGGCGCCCTTTCCGAATACGAGCCATATCGAGACATGGTTCGGTTTCGAAATTTTATCGTTCACCGTTACGAACAGGTCGATAATGCCATTTTGGTCGCTATGGTTCAGCGCCATTTAGTCGATTTTGAACGCTTCCGAGGGGAAATTCTTGCTTATGTCAGCGAAAATTGATTTGGCCTCGCTAAAAACGATTTTTGGAGCCTATCCAAACGTCATCGCTGCCTGGTGCTTTGGTTCAGCTCAAGATGGATGGGTTGGGGAACACAGCGATGTGGACATCGCTGTGCTTTTTCGCTCCATACCGTCGTTGGATGACTTGGTTAGCTTACAGGCTGATTTAGAGAAAGCGCTTCAATTTAATCAGATCGATCTTGTCGTGTTGAACGATGCTTCTCCGATCACCCGCTTTGAGGCCATCTCTGGCCGCCCTATTTTTTGCCGTGACCTCAGTGCGCGCGCTGAATTTGTCTCCTTGACGGCGCGAGAATACGAAGACGCCATTGCGTTTATCGAACACGGTTTGCATATTCACACTCCTGCGAGAGATTAATATGTCTAGAATAGATGGAAGAAAAGAAGATCAGCTTCGGCCTGTCACGCTCGTTCCCGATTATGTTATCTATCCGGAGGGGTCGATCTTGATCGCCATGGGCAAGACCAAGGTATTGTGCAACGCTACGATAGAAGATCGCGTTCCCTATTGGATGCAGCGCCAGAACGTGCCCGGCGGCTGGGTCACGGCGGAGTATGCCCTGTTGCCCCGCTCGACCCAGGAACGCACCTCCCGGGAGACGCGCGGCCTGCGCGGCCGGACGCAGGAAATCCGCCGGATGATTGCTCGCAGCTTGCGCGCAGCCGTCGATTTGGAGGCCTTGGGACAGCGGATGTGCATCGTCGATTGTGATGTCCTTCAGGCCGATGGCGGCACCCGTACCGCCGCGGTGACGGGGGGATATGTGGCCTTGCGGCTGGCGATTCAAACCTTGGTCGATGCTGGTGAGGTGCCCCCGGAGACGTTGCTTCCGCCCGTGGCCGCCGTCAGTGTCGGCGTGGTCGCAGGTCAACCCGTTCTCGATCTATGCTATGCCGAAGATGCGCGGGCCGATGCCGATGTCAATATCGTTATGAATAAGGCGGGCAAGTTCGTCGAGGTCCAGGGCACAGCCGAAGGTGCCACGTTTGACCGCTCCACGCTGAACGCATTGCTCGATCTCGCCGAAAAGGGAATCAACGAATTGTTCAACATCCAGCAAACCACCTTCGATCAAGGTACATCTTGATCGGCACAATAGCTTCCTGCCTCAGAAAAGAAAAAGGATGGGCTTTCAAACCCATCCTTTTTTGATTTCGTCAACTAGAGAGATTATTCCGTTGGTGTTAGCGTAACCGCTGCGGTTGGTTGTGGCGTGAACGTCGCCAGCATCATATGCTCTGGAATCGACGGTTCTTCTGGTACGACGTCGCTCCAATTATCGGCAATTTCAACATCAGCAGCTTGGCGTTGCTCGCCGAGCCATACTTGGAAAGCCTGCTCTCGGCGCTGTTGCAGCATTTCAGGGGGGAGTTGGCGTACTTCGCGTCCTAGCACCTGAATGACATGCCAGCCAAAATCAGATTCTACCGGCTCGCTGATTTCGCCGATCTCCAGGCTGAAAGCGGCCTCTTCGAAGGGGGCGACCATTTGGTCTCGGCCAAACCAGCCGAGATCGCCGCCTTGCGCGGCGCTGCCGGTATCGATGGATACTTCTTCTGCAAGTTCAGCGAAATCCGCGCCGTCTTCGAGTTGATCGATCACGTCTTGGGCTTCTTCTTCCGATTCTACAAGAATATGCCTTGCCCAGACTTGTTCTTCTTCGCTTTCGATGTCGGCGGTGACGACCTGCTTAACTTTTTCAAGGTAAATTTGGCTTTCGATAATCCAGCGGAATTCTTCTTCGGAGATTTTGGCGATCCCGCCGACATACTGGATGTATTCGTTCAAGCGGGTCTTGTAGGCCTCTTCGGTGTAAGGGGTTGCCGTTGGCGCGCTGACAGTCGGCTCTTCGGCTCCGGGGGTAGGCGTGGCTTCATCCGCGGGACCCTCTTCCGGTGTTGCCGTGGGCGGAATCAGGGTCAGTTGCTGGTCCGAAAGGGTCGAGGTGGGCAGCGTTTCCCAGGTTGGGGTCGGAGTCGGCGTTCCGCTGGGATAATATTGCAAAATGTTTTCGGCGATATAGGTGTCGACCTCTTCCTTGCTGACTGTAATCCCCCGTCGTTCAGCTTCTTCTTTGACCAATAACAGTTCGCTCAGTCTTTCCAAGATGCTCGCCCCCATAAACGCAGGCTCCAACCGGAACATGATTTGTCTCAGGTTTTGCTCGAACATATTGTTGGAATCGCCGAAGCTCTGCATGAAATTGTAATAACTTGCGTATTGGTTAACGAGCTGGAAACGCTGGTAGCGGGTCCAGGCCTGGAATTGTTTTTGGGTCAGCACCCTATCGTTGACGGTCACGACCGGTTTTTGGGGATCAATGATTCCTTCTTTGACAATGCCAAAGGCGGCCAGGGCGACAGCCGTTACGATGACAACAATAGTCCCGATGGTGATGTAACGTTTTTGGAGTCTCTCGCGTTCGATTCGGGCTAGCCGTTTACGATTGGTAGGTACTTTTTTCTTTTTTGCCATAATTTTGGGTTGTAGTTATCTGAGTTGACTTTAGAAACAAAGAGGACATAGAGCTTTCCCGCCCTATGTCCTCTTTGTTTCCATTTTGCCTGGCTTAGCGCAAGACTTCTCCGGTAAAGGGAAGCAAAGCGATGTGTCGGGCTCGTTTGATTGCTTTTGTAACCTCCCGCTGATGTTTGGCACAGGTGCCGGTTTGGCGGCGGGGGCGGATTTTACCGTCTTTGAAGATCAGCCGTTCTAGCTCATCAATGTTTTTATGATCGATTTCGATGCTTTCATCGGAACAGAAACGACAATATTTAGGGCGGTAATAACGATTTCTAGATCGATATGCACTCACGTTTATACTCCTTTAGAGTTTGTAAGCTGAACACGGCTTGGTCTAGAAGGGGAATTCATCCTCTTCCGGCGCGTCACTGTTTTCTTCGTCTTCTGACGGGCGGGAGCCAAGCATAATCATTTCGTTGGCGACAATTTCAACAGATGTATGGCGGGTGCCTTGGGCATCTTCCCATTGGCGGGTCTGCAAGCGGCCTTCGACGTACACCTGCCGCCCTTTAGCCAGATATTGGTTGCATATCTCGGCCAATTTGCCCCAGGCAACCACGTTGAACCATTCCGTTTCGGTTTGTTTCTCACCCTCAGCGTTGGTGTATTGACGGTTGGCGGCGACGCTGAAGGTTGTCACCGGACGCCCAGAGGGGGTGTAGCGCATCTCCGGGTCTCGTCCAAGATTGCCAATGATCATGACCTTGTTTAGACCTCGACTCATCTCAGCCTCCTGATAACTTACTTGTCAAGCGATGTGGTCATGAAGCGTATCACAGGTTCCAAGAACCTGATATTGCGCTCCAGCTCAGCGACAAAACTGGGTTCGATAGTGATGTAAAAAAAGAAATACTGACCGTTCTTCTGTTTTTGAATTGGGTAAGCCAGTTTTCGTTTTCCCCAGCGATCGATCTTGTCAACTGTACCATCCGCTTCTTTGATCCAGTCTTGGATTCGTTCGATCACGTCGTTGGTGGCGTTTTCTTCCAAATCTGGGTGGATAATAACAGCTAGTTCGTACTCGCGCATTTTTTACCTCCTTTCCTTGGGATTCGCCCCTGATATCGCGAAATCTCAGGAGCGGAAAGCTGAGTTAGGATAACATAAAATTGCTGTTTTGGAAAGGGAAAATTTTTTTCGGGGAGGATACTGGAACAGGTGAGAGAGGAAATAGCGGTGGTGAAGAGGTTACCGTTTTTGTAAATAACCGATTACCCGGCTCAAAGCGATCATCATCACGAACCCTAGAATCAGGGCCCAGCCGAAGCTGAATGTCAGCCGCAGAG
>CAZXXW010000015.1:0-5412 GCA_964644835.1 uncultured Anaerolineales bacterium | reverse complement strand
CACTGCCAGAACAGTTAAGCCTAACCCGAGCATAAGCACAGCTCCCAAGCGAAGAATGTGCTGTCGGGTTTGTTCTTGTGCCTTGACGATCCGTTCGACACGCTTTAGACGTTGTATCCAATCGTTCATATCCCAGGCGGCCAGCATCCCGGTGATCCCGGCCAACATCCAGGGAAGATTCATCTCTAGCCAAGCCCCCAGGGCCAGAAAGAGGCTAAAAAGGACGAAGCTCATGTCATTCCCCCATGTCCACCTGCGCCAATGCGAGAGAGCCCAGAAGATCCCCCCAACAAGGATCGCTATCGTCAAACCGAGGACGTTGGCGGCCCAAAACCCGACTCCCAAGCCCAGTGAACTTAGGATAACGCCGATAAAGAATAACCGTTCAACTACATTTGTCATTGGGCTTTCCCTTGATGAATTTGCGGCACCGGGCGGCTGAGCGCAACGTGTATGGCCTGGTTCAACGGGGTATGGATATTCCAATCCAGAACCTGAATGCCGGCTTGACGTAATTTTTGGAGCATCAGCGCCCGTTCGATACGCGCCAGACGTGCTGCCAGCGTGACAGTTTCATCATTCGAGTTGAGGCCGGCTAACTCAAATGCCACCGGATCAGGACTGATGACCATTATGGAGTACCCGCGCGCCCGTAGCTGGATTAATGTATCCACATCGTCTTTTTGCAAAGGGCTGATGAATACTAATTGGGAGTTTGCCGGGAAGAGTCGCGCGGGGAGATTCTCTAATTTCTCGAAAATGAGGCTATTGCCCGGTTCTGCTCGCGCCAAACTGTGAAGAATTCGCTCTCGCTGCACTTTTCCGTACCCGGGGATGGTCCAATCGAGATGGGTACCATAGAGCAACAGGCCAACGCGATTGCTATCGTTCAAAAAGCTGCCCGCTAAATCCGCGGCTGCTTGGACGCCATGCTCGAATAGTGATGCACCACTATCGGCTACCACTTCGCTGCGCCGCCGGGAGTCTAAAATGATGCCTACGTCGGCGACCCGCTCTTGTTCAAATTCGTTGATGAAAAGGGATTGGCGGTGCCGGGCGCTGGCATGCCAATTGATCCAGCGCAAAGGGTCCCCCTGTTGGTATTGGCGCACACCGAAGAACTCCACGCCGGGCCCTCCTTTGCGGGCGGGAATGAATCCGGCATAGACGCGCGTCCCTCGCGGGCGGATTTTGATCCTCCCTAGTTGCTGCACCCGAGGCTGGACGAAGAGACGGCTCTCGGCTTTGAGCGATGTTGATTTTCGTTGAAGCCCGAAATGTTCGCTGGCTTCTACCTGCACCTCCCGAAGATGAAAATGCCCGCGCGGGGCTTTGACAGTGTAGACCATCTCCACAGATTCCCCGGAGGATAAGGGTGTAGCCATACTGGTCTCCCCGGCGAGCAACTGAAGTTCATCTGGAAGCTGATCGGCGATTACGATGCTTTCGAGGGGGGCACCGTGGTTGGTGACCTTCAAGCTGATCTCTACCGGCACACCTGGAAAGACACGCTCGGCGCTGATTCTGCGCTCGGCTTGTAGGTCTAACCTCTCCGGCCCAAATAGCAATCCGGCGCCCAAATAAATCAGGAATGGGATCGCCGAGGCCAGCAAGACTCCGTTTAGCGTGGCCAAGGCCAGGATAACCAAGATATAAATAACGCTGCTTAGGATCAGTACTCGATTCATGAATTGATGCTGCTTGAATCCTTGTAGGGGGGATTTATACGCCTTCGATCACCGGTACCGGCACCATGTTGGCAATTTTATTTAGGACTTCGTATGCAGCGGCTTTGTTCATCCATAAATCGGGTTTCAAGATTAGACGATGGGCCAAGCCGGGTTGAATGAAGTGCTTGACGTCGTCGGGCAACACATACGATCGGCCTTCTAGTGCTGCTCGTGCCCGGGCCAATTTGAGCAAAGCCAGTGAGCCGCGCGGGCTCGCTCCTACCGCTGTACGTTGGTCTCGGCGGGTGTTGTGGACGATCTCGGCAATGTATTTTTCGATGTCAGCATCGACATGAACGTCTTCCAATACGCTGCGCATCGCGATCAGCTCGTTAGTAGCGGTTACTTGCTCCAAGTCGAATTCGTCCTGGCGGCGCTCTCGTCGGCGGCTCAAGATTTGCTGTTCCTCTTCCAGCGAAGGATATCCCACCGAAAGTTTGACCAGAAAGCGGTCAAGTTGGGCCTCAGGCAAGGGAAAAGTGCCTTCATACTCAATTGGATTCTGGGTGGCAATGACGATGAACGGTTGAGGAACCGGCATGGTCTTCCCTTCTAAGGTGACCTGATATTCTTGCATCGCTTCCAACAGCGCCGATTGGGTTTTAGGGGAGGCCCTGTTGATCTCATCAGCCAAGATGATATTTGCAAAGATTGGCCCTTGGCGCAACTCGAAGCTGCCTTCTTCCTGGTCAAAGATATAGCTGCCGGTGATGTCGCTGGGAAGCAAGTCGGGGGTGAACTGAATCCGCTTGAAATCCAAACCAGAAACCGTAGCGAAACTATTGGCGATCAACGTCTTGGCCAGGCCGGGATAGTCTTCAAGGAGGATGTGGCCCCCTGCCAGAATCGCTGCCATGATTCGTTCTAGCAGTTCTCGTTTTCCGACAACTGCTTTCTCGATTTCGGAGATAATCCGATTGCTGATTGTTGATACATCGGTGAATGTTAGGTTCACAATCCATCTCCATTCTTGAAAGGATTTTTGGTTGGCTTTAGATAGGTGTCTAACTGCTCAACAATATCGACCGCTTTCATGCGGGCGAGGGGATCGTTTGGGTTATTGCGACGATAGGTAGAGCAATATTGGAAAAACTCTTGCTGGCTGGCTACCTGCAGATACGCCTGTGTTTGAGCTGGAAGTTTCAATTTGTTCTCTTGAAGGTGTTTCCGGGCTGTCTCCAAGGGGATACCATGTTTACCGGCTTCGCACGCTAAGAGCAGCTCGCTTACATGCCGAGAAAACCGCCACTTGAAATAGGACCCTCGTTCGAGGGAGTCCAGGCGTTCCTGCCACAGGGTGACGGGCCCTTTGGGCGTGGGGACATCTTCTTCCGTTTGAGAGCCTCTCTTTTGTAACTGCACAAGGGTCACAACAGCAATGGAGAAAACGACCATGACAAAAGTTCCCCAGATCAATACCTGATTCTGGCTGCGCCAAAACACGTTGATCATATACGAAGCTTGATGCCAACGTTCAGCCAGCGGGAGCACCAGATAGCGTCTCACCCAGTCGCTGATGTACATTGCCAGTAATGCCAGCAGAATCAGGGCGAGCAGGAGAATGGCAATTTGTCTCTTCTTGTTCATGCCTGCTCTCCAAAGGTGGCTACAAGGGCTTGTAAACTGGCGATCGCGGCTTTTTCATCTTCGTTGTCAATGGCGGTACGGCTGTAGCGAACTTTTTCAAATAAGCGCGTCAATTGATGAATGTGCTGTTCTGGAAGCTCGGTCGCCGTTAGGGCCGCCTCGAACTCGCGAGGCGTCATCGCTTTGTCGCGGGAAATGCCTTGGCGTTGCTTGAGCAGCTTTGCCATTTGGAAGTAGCACCGCAGGACGACATTTTTGAACTCCGCGCCTGCGTCCAAGCTGTCGAGGGCTTCTTGGGCGACCTGGTTGAGCGGTGCTGCAGGTGGATTCATTTTTCTCCACAGATGGTAGCCATAGTAGCCGCCGCCTGCGAGTAGAAACAAGATAAGAAAGCTGATGGCATACGCCCAAGCTGACGTCGGTTGTTGAAACGCCGGTGCCGATACCGGTGTGCCCGGTAGAGTCGTGGGAATGGGCGTAAATTGCGGCTTGGGAGATTGTTCCTCCAGAACACTGGCAAGCATTTGAGATGTGGTCGCCATCAGATAAATAGCCACAATCAGGAGGACGAGAAGAACAGCAATGTGGCGTTTGCTCCCCGGTTGAAACAGATAAATGAGCAGCGCGCTGGGGATTAATCTCCAGAAGAGGATTTTCGAAAGCAGTCCAAGAAGATTGACTCTGTTTTCATTGGGGCTTGAGGGGGTGGCGTCCAGGTTTGAGGGTAAGGTTGAACTCTTCTCGGAGCTGTTTTCCGGGATCAAGTAAGCACCAGGGTCTAATTCTAGCAAAGAGATACCTGCCGATAAAGTCAGCAAGGCGACAAGCGTGGTCACCAGGGTTAGCAAGAGCCAAATTTTCTTTTTGGCCAGAAAAATTCGTTTCATCATCGCGTTTGGATCTTGAGATTTAGGACGGAAGGATAGGAAGTTTTTGACCTCATTTAAAAACCTCGCTGCAACCTCAACTTTCATAGAGGAGGTGTTCCCGTTCTGCAAAAAGAGAAGGGTGTTTTGTTAGTTCTTGCCTGGGAAAAACGCTTTCGAGGGGGTAGATGACCGCTCAGAATCGCCAAAGGTTTAATAAAGACCCCAATTGGCGTCGGAATCATTTTCCATGAAGGTTGGGTCCCAGCGTTCCTCGCCCTTTTCAATGGCGACGCGCATGTCTAATTCCTCGGCTACCTTTGTGCGTACGTTTTCCATCATTTTGGAAGCGAAGGGGCAGAAGGGGTTCGTCAAGATCATGATGATGTGCGCTTCGTTTTCTTCCTCGTCAATGCTGACATCGCGAATCAGTCCCATCTTGATGACGCTTATGCCCATCTCCGGGTCCAAAACTTGGTGTAATGCCTCCTCAACCTGGTCAGCAAGCTCCGGGTGCGTTTCTCTGATCTTCCAGTCCGGCAAGTTGCTCATCTTTCACTCTCCCTTCCCTTCTTCGCCCGCCGGGATCAGGTACGTGCAGTAGGAATCACCATCGAGAATACATTTCGATTTTTCCAGCGGCTTGGCGAGCACGTTGGAGATCAACGTCTCACCAACGGAGCAGATTTCAGGATGTGTTTCTCCAACGCGGTGGAAAGGGCAACTGACCTCCTCGATTTGGTAATAGCCATCTTCCAGCTTCCAATTCATCGTAAAGCCCTCGGCTTCTAAAATGTCCTTGACCACATCGAGACGCTCTTCAATACTTAGTTTTTCCAAGTCGAGATCATCTGCGTAGTCCGTGGCCATTTCGTGGGCCATTTGAGTGAAGAGCTTCTCCAACATTGGCTTGGGCAGGGTTTCTTTGAGTTGCTCGATCAGACGGATGGTCAGGCTGACATAGCGGGTAGGGAATTGCTCCAACCCTCTGTCGGTGAGAGAATAGACATAGCGCGGCCTACCCACGCCGTGGCGTTCCTCTTCCGATGTGACCAGATTTTCGGCTTCTAGCTTATTGATATGATGCCGCACGGAGATGGGATTGATGCCGACTGCCTCGGCCAGTTCATTGATCGTACATCTGTGGCGGACAAGTAAGGTCTTGAGTACTTTTTCGCGTGTGCTGGACATGTGAGCCCTTGTTGACGTTTACGAATATTCCTGAATCA
>CAZXXW010000014.1:13762-32769 GCA_964644835.1 uncultured Anaerolineales bacterium | reverse complement strand
GTCGTTCCTGGATTTTGACGACGCCGGAGACGCGTCTCCCGGAACGGTTGCCCCCCCCTGAGGTCCGGGCGGTTCCGTTGGTGGTCAGCATCGTTTCGGGGCTGATTGCCTTTGTCGCCTTTGGCGGTAACCGCTTCACCGGCATTAATTTAACTCTTTGGGTTATTTCTCTACTGGCCTTTGGATTCGCTTTTTGGCGTCGTTCTCCCGATCACCCAAATTGGGGCGGCAAATTGCGCATAGTCAGAGAAAAAGTGACCCGTTTCAACGAACGTGGGATCACCATCTCGGCGTCTTCTTTGATATGGATCCTGATCGTCTTGACCGTCTTTGCCTTGGCCGCTTTCTACCGTCTTTATCACATCGAAACTATTCCGCCGGAGATGTTCAGCGATCATGCCGAGAAGCTGCTTGATGTCGGTGATGTGCTTGCCGGTCAACTGCGGATTTTCTTCCCGCGCAACACCGGGCGCGAAGCCTTCCAAATGTATCTCACCGCCGCGATGGCGAAGCTTTTTGATACGGGATTATCTTTCTTGAGCCTCAAGCTGGGTACCGCCTTGTGCGGTTTGTTCACCTTGCCGTTCATTTATCTCTTGGGCAAGGAAGTTGCCAACCGCCGCGTTGGTCTCTGGGCGATGGCTTTCGCCGGAATCGCTTACTGGCCCAACGTGATCTCGCGGGTGGCGCTGCGCTTTACGCTCTATCCGTTTTTCGCCGCTCCGACGCTCTATTTTCTCGTCCGAGCCCTGAAGCGGCGCAGTCGCAATGATTTCATCCTGGCCGGTATCTTCCTTGGCCTGGGGCTGCACGGCTACAGCACCTTTCGGTTGATGCCCCTCGTCGTTGTGGCCGCGGTGGGGTTGTATCTGCTCCATCGCCAGTCTCGGAGCGCTCGCTGGCAAGCGCTTCAAAATTTGATCATCCTGGCCTTTGTTGCCCTGCTGGTCTTTGCGCCCTTGCTGCGTTATGCTCTCAGCCACATGTCGATGTTCAATTACCGCTCGATGACCCGGCTGACCGGGGTAGAGGCGCCTTTGCCCGGCCCGGCCTGGCAAATTTTCTTCAAAAATATGGGCAAAGCATTGGTGATGTTTTTCTGGGATAACGGCGAAATTTGGGTCCATTCCGTCACCCATAGGCCCGCCTTGGATGTGTTCTCGGCAGCGCTGTTTTTCCTCGGCGTTGTGCTTGTCTTGTGGCGTTATCTTCGGGTGCGGCATTGGCAGGACATCTTTTTGTTGCTGTCGATTCCGCTGTTGTTGCTGCCCTCGGTCTTGTCGCTGGCCTTCCCGGCCGAGAATCCCTCCCTCAACCGGACGGGGGGCGCGTTGATCCCCGTTTTCATTCTCGTCGGGATTGGGCTGGATACCCTCCTGACTAACTTACAAGGGAGTCTCAGGCGCCAAGCCACAGGAACGGTATTGGCCTGGGGTTTTGGGTTCCTGCTTTTTGTCGGCGCTTGCTTCCAGAATTACGATTTCGTTTTTGTCGATTACCAGACTCAGTTCAAACGCAGCGCTTGGAACACGTCCGAATTGGGCGCGGTGATCCGCCAATTTGCCGATACCGTTGGCGAAGAGGAGAAAGCTTGGGTTGTGCGCTATCCTCACTGGATCGATACGCGTTTGGTGGGAATCCATGCCGGTGTGCCAGGAAGCGATTACGCTCTCTGGCCCGATCAGCTTTCGGAGACCTTGGATCAGCCCGGCCCGAAAATCTTTTTATTCAAACCTGACGATACCGAAGCGATGCAGACCTTGCGCGAATTGTATCCCCAGGGGCAGTTGGATTTGTATCAGTCAGAGGTCGAGGGCAAGGATTTCTATATCTATTTCGTGCCCTCGGATGAGCAATGAATTCTTTTATGAGTAACGGTAAAACCACGCAGCGGAGATCGACTTGGCTGTACAGTCTGGTTTTGATCTATCTTCTCCTCGCTGGGGCGTATTTGCGTCTGGTCGGTTTGGATTGGGACGCCAATCAGCATCTCCATCCGGACGAGCGGTTCCTGACGATGGTGGAGAGCAGCCTAGAACCCGTCGATGGGCTCGGGGAATATTTTGATACCGCTGAATCAACCTTGAATCCGCACAACCGCGGCCACGGCTTTTTCGTCTATGGCACCCTGCCGATTTTCCTGGTCCGCTACGTGGCCGAGTGGCTCGGCAGCACCGGCTATGGCGAAGTCTATCTCGTCGGGCGGGTTTTGTCCGCCTTGGCCGATGTCGGCGTGATCGGTTTGATCTTTTTGGCCGCTGCGCGCCTTTATGACCGTAAGGTGGGGGTCTTGGCGGCCGCTTTCTACGCCCTGGCCGTCCTGCCGATTCAACAAGCCCACTTTTTCACCGTCGATACGTTCACCAATTTCTTCATCTTTTTGGCGGTCTATTTCGGCGTTGATGTTCTCGCGGCTCCCCTCACCTCAGCTTCTCCTCAACCAAGCGCCGCATCGCCCAATCAGACTGTAAAACAAGCCGTCAGACATCCCATTTTTTGGCCCTCCGTTCTGTTTGGGCTCGCTTTGGGCATGGCCGTAGCCTCCAAGATCAATGCTGTCGCCGTCGCGGTCGTCTTGCCGATGGCTGCCGGGCTCTATTGGCACCGACTTTCGGATGAGGAGCGGGAACGGCAATTGCCTCAGATCGCTTTCTTCGTGATTTTGGCGGCTGTGGTCAGCGTGGTCGCTTTTCGCATTTTCCAGCCCTATGCCTTTTCGGGCCCGGGTTTTTTCGGCCTCAATCCCAACCAGGCTTGGATCGAGAATCTCAAATCGCTGCGGGCGCAGACCAGCGGTGATGTCGATTTCCCGCCGGCGTTGCAATGGGCGCGGCGTCCGGTCTGGTTTTCGCTGCAAAACCTGGTTCTGTGGGGGCTGGGGCTACCCCTCGGTGTTTTAGCCTGGGCCGGTTTCCTGTGGATGGGCTGGCGCATGCTTCAGGGGGAATGGCGTCGTCACGGTTTGCTCTGGGCCTGGACGGCGATCTATTTTGGCTGGCAGTCGCTGCAGTGGAACAGCACGATGCGCTACCAGTTGCCCATTTATGCCACTCTGGCGATTTTCGCCGCCTGGGCGGTGATGGCTTTGTATCGCCGCGGTCAAGAAGCGCGTTTCGGACGTTGGATCAAATCAGCGGCTGTACTTGTGGGCGTTCTTGTCCTTGCGGCGACGGCGGTTTGGGCGGTGGCTTTCTCCCGCATCTACCCAAAGCCGCATACCCGCGTCGCGGCCACCCGCTGGATGTTCGAAAACATCCCCGGCCCGATCAACGCCCGAATCCGCGGCGAAGACGGCGAGATCAATACGGACCTGGTTCCCTTCCCTCAAGGGACCAGCATTCGCAGCGGAACAACCTATCAGACCTCCTTCACGGTGAAACATGACGGCTTGCTGACCGAGATTTATCTGCCCCATGTTGCCAAGCAGCAGGGCAAAGATGATCTCCTCCTTCGGCTGTCAACCGCCTCGCAGACTGATGCTCCCCTGGGGATCACAACCCTTTCGAGCCGGGAAGTTCTCCAGGAGATCCGGCGGACCGGGGCGTATTTCGTCTCTTTCGACGCCCCCATTTTCCTGGATGCCGGGCAAAGTTATCAGCTCGTTTTTGAGACGCTCGCCGGGTTGGAGCAGGTCGATCTGTGTAGCGCGCCGATCCAACTGACCTTCGAGCAGAACGGCGTCACCAGCGAGCAGCAGCTTCAGCCGGCCGAGAACTGCGTTGCCCGTTCGGGGGAGCCTTCCATGATCGCGTTTGAAGCCCAGAGTGGGGGCATGCTCTCCGAGCTTGCGCTGACCGGATTGCAGCCGGGCCCGGGTTCCGATCAGACCGAGACACTTACCGTCTCCCTCTCCAAAGAAGGGCAGGAAGATGCTGCCGCCACCGCTTCGGTCAGCGCTGATTTCGCGATTCAATTGGACTGGCGCGGAGAAGCCTACATCTTGACGCTCGACCAGCCCATCCAGGTGAGTTCCGGCGAGAGAATCCATCTTACCTTTACGCTTCATGGAGAGGGAGAACTTGTTTTCACCGGCGCTACGATCGCCAACGAATCCAGTTGGGATGATGGCCTGCCTCTGCGCATGGACGGCTACGATCCCTTTGGCGGCATCTATCAGGGTGGCCTCAATTTCGAGATGTACTGGGAAGATAACGCCGAAAAATTGCAGCGTTTCACCAACACCTTGGCGCAATCGGACTATGTCATGATCACCTCCAGCCGGCAATGGGCGAGCACGACACGCGTGCCGGAACGCTATCCGCTGACGACGACGTACTACCGCCATCTGTTGGGCTGCCCACAAACGCGCACCATCGAGTGGTGCTATAATGTCGCCCAGCCTGGCACCTTCGAGGGCGAACTTGGTTTCGAGCTGATCAAGGTGTTCCAGTCCAACCCCACCTTGGGGCCCTTGGAGATCAACGACCAGTTTGCCGAGGAAGCCTTCACCGTTTACGATCACCCCAAAGTGTTTGTCTTCAAAAAGACACAAGCGTATGACCCTGCCCAGGTGGAAGAGATTCTCGGGAGCGTCGATCTCTCCAGGGCGGTGCATGTCACGCCGCGCAAAGCAGACGCCCAATCCCGCGATCTGATGCTCCCCCCTCAACGTTTGGCCGAGCAGCGCCGCGGCGGCACCTGGGCTGATCTCTTCCATGTCGATGCGCCTCACAACCGCTACCAAATCCTGGGCGTGCTGCTCTGGTATCTCAGCGTTTCGCTCGTTGGCTGGATCACCTATCCCCTGCTGCGCTACGTCTTCCCCGGCTTGGCCGACCGCGGCTACCCCCTGGCGCGCATCGCCGGGTTGCTGATTCTGGCCTGGTTGGTCTGGCTGGCCGGTTCCGTCCGGATTCCCTTCGGCCGCGCCACCATTGGCGTCGCCCTCCTGGTGATGGTCTTGATCGGCATCGTATTGGCGCTGGTTCAACGAGACGAGTTGTTCCCCGCCTTGAAACAGCGTTGGAAATATTATCTGCTCGTCGAAGGGTTGTTCCTGGCCTTCTTCGTGGTTGGTCTTTTGATCCGTTACGGCAACCCCGATCTTTGGCATCCCTGGAAGGGCGGCGAGAAACCGATGGATTTCTCCTATTTCAACGCCGTCTTGAAGAGCACTTCCTTCCCGCCCTATGATCCCTGGTTTGCCGGGGGCTACATCAACTATTATTATTACGGTTTTGTCATCGTCGGCGTTTTGGTCAAGTTTCTGGGCATTGTCCCCTCCTTTGCCTACAATTTGATCTTGCCGACCTTGTTTGCGACCATCGCGATGGGCGCTTTTTCGATCGCCTGGAATCTGAGCAGCCACCTGATGGGGCAGCGTGATTTTGGAGAGAAAGATTGGCTGCGCCCCTTGGTGCCCGCTGTTGGCGGCGCTTTGGGGATGGCCGCGCTCGGTAACCTCGGCGTCATCCGGATGCTCTTCCGCGGCTTTCAACAGATAGCCGCGCCTGCTGATTTGGAATCAGGCGGCTTGTTCCGCAAGCTGGTCTGGACGATTGTGGGCTTTTTCAAATCCCTTACCGGATCGACGCTGCCCTATCGCCTGGATGAGTGGTACTGGAACCCCAGCCGGGTGATCGGCGCAGAACACGGCAGCCCGATTACCGAGTTCCCTTTCTTCACCTTTTTGTACGGCGATTTGCACGCTCACCTGATTGCCTTGCCGGTCACGCTGCTGGTTCTGGCTTGGGCGTTGAATTGGGCCTTGAGGCGGCGGCAAAGCCGTCAAGGGCCTCTCCGGATAGCTTTAAACATTGCTGTGGGCGCTATCGCCGTGGGCGCTTTGTTCCCCACCAACACCTGGGATTTCTATCCCTATTTGATTTTAGGCGCTGTCGCTGTTGTCTATGGCGCTTGGCGAGTCTCCCTCTCGGAGCGTGACTGGTGGAAACTTGCCAAGCAAATCATCGCTTTGCTGGCCTTAGCTGCTGTTTTCGTTCTGCTGGCAATTTTCTTCTACCAGCCATACCGGCACTGGTATGGGCAGGGCTACAATCAGGTCGACATCTGGCCCGGCTCCCACACCCCCAACATCGATTATCTCACCCATTGGGGCTTGTTCCTCTTCCTGATCGTCTCCTGGATGTTCTCCGAAACGATCGATTGGATGGCGAGTACGCCGCTCTCTGCGCTGCGCAAATTGGAGCGATACAAATCGCTGATCTTCACCCTGGTGATCATTTTGGGGACCTTGATCCTGACCCTGGGCGTCGATCTGGCATTGGGCGGGGAGTCTGCTGAACCCCTCCCCCTGGGGTTGGGGATTCCGATTGCCTGGTGGGTGCTGCCCCTGGCTGCCTGGGCGGGCGTGCTTCTACTGCGCCCGGATCGATCCGAGGCCAAGCGGGTGGTCTTGTTCCTCGTCGGCACGGCGCTGATGTTGACTCTAACCGTGGAAGTGATCGTCTTGCGCGGGGACATCGGGCGGATGAACACGGTCTTCAAGTTCTACTTGCAGGCCTGGACGCTGTTCGCCGTCAGCGCGGCGGCCGCTTTCGGCTGGATTCTGGAAGCCATCCATCGCTGGGATGGGCGATGGAGACTGGTTTGGCAGATCGGTCTCGTCGCCTTGGTCGCCTCCGCGGCGCTCTATCCCGTTTTGGCCGGTTTTGCCAAGATCGAAGATCGCATTGCTTTGGACGCTCCTCACACCCTCGATGGGATCACCTACATGCAATACGCCACCTATTTTGACGAAGGCGCGGAACTAGACCTGGAGCAGGATTACGAAGCCATCCGCTGGATGCAGGAGAACGTGATCGCCTCACCCGTCATTGTAGAAGCCAACCAAGTTGAGTATCATTGGGGTACCCGTTATACCATCTATACCGGCTTGCCCGGGGTCGTCGGCTGGAACTGGCACCAGCGCCAGCAACGAACGCTCACACCGCACGAATGGATTTATCAGCGCGTCGACGGCGTTCACCAGTTTTACCAGACCGAGGATGTCGATTGGGCAGTTGATTTCTTGGACCGATACGATGTTCGTTATATCGTCGTGGGCCAATTGGAACGGGCCAAGTATGCCGGCGCGGGTTTAGATAAATTCCCGGCGTATGAAGGCCAATTTTGGCAAACGGTTTATCAAGATGCGGATGGCGACACGGTCATTTATCAGGTTGATCAGGATGTCTCCAGATGACCGACACACACGATTACGACCAACTATTCGAAAAGGCTGTCGAACTCATGCGGGCGAAACGCCCCCAAGATGCGTTTCCTCTCTTGGTTAAGTTCCTTAAAGCGAACCCGGAGTCGGAGGAAGGCTGGTATCTGTTGAGTTACGCCGTCCAGAGCCGGGCCAAAAAAATCGAGAGTGTCCAACGCGTTTTGAAGATCAATCCCGATAACGAGCATGCCCGCGCCCGCTTGAAGCGGCTGACAGCCCCGCCGGAAAAGAAGAAGAGACGCCTGCCCACTTGGCTCCTGATCATCATTGTGCTTGGACTCGGCTTGGGACTCCTTGGCGTTTTGGGTTGGCGCTATGGCGATGCTTTGCTCCAAGCGATGCCCTTTGGCCGGTCGGGGTCGGAAGTTGCCCAGGCTACAGGTGCTCCGGGTGATGTCCCCCCAACAACGGTAGCGCCGACGATGACGCCACAACCGACATCAACGCTGACCCTCACCCCCGAAGAGGAGGTTGTTCCTGTCACAACAACGGTGACCGCTTCCACGGCATCGCCAACGCTTGGCCAAACATCCACATTCACCCCCCTGCCGACGCAAACCCACACACCCCCGGTCCTCGACGACGCTGTCGCCGCTCAGATGGACCGGATTGATGAGCAGGTCGCCAAGTTGCGCGAGTTGCAAGCCGTGGAGGATGTCAAGCGTTCGATCATCTCTGAGCAAGAAGTCCGACCCCTGCTTGAAGAGATTTATTTGCAGCGCAATAGCAAAGAGATCATCGACGATCAGGTGATTGTGCTTAGCACGCTGGGCCTGGTCGAGCCGACGTACGATCTCTATACCGAGACGCTCAACCAGATTGGCGAGGGCATCGGCGGCTTTTACATCCCCTGGACGGATCATCTCTATGTGCTGGGGACAGCGTTTACCGGCCTGGAGCGCTACATTTACGCTCATGAATATACCCACGCCCTGGTTGACCAGCATTATGCTCTCGATGAGATCGGTGTTTATCCCGAATGCCTTAGCGATACGGACCGCTGCCTGGCGATTTCTGCTCTCGTCGAGGGTGATGCCACCTATTTGATGAACCAGTGGCTGGAGACTTACGGCACCGAAGAGGATCTTGCCGATATTCTCGCCGCCCAATACGCCCCTCTCGACAAAGCGATTTCCAGTTCGCATTTGCCGCCTCCTTACCTGGTACGTGAGTTGAATTTCAAATATGGCGATGGGTATCAGTTTGTCAAACATTTCATCGACAAATGGGGCTGGCAGATGATCAACATCATCTATGATGATATGCCCGCGACAACCGAGCAAATTCTGCATCCTCAGAAGTACCAGGTCAAAGAGAAGCCCAAAGCCGTGATCGAGCCGCCCTTGGATGCCGTTCTCGGTGATGGTTGGCGTTTGTTGGCCTCTGATCGGCTGGGAGAACTGGGCACGGAGATGATTCTCGCTCATGGCGCCAATCGCTTGGCACAAATCGATTCCGAGGTGGCCGCCGAGGCCGCGGCGGGCTGGGGCGGGGACCGCTACCGGGTCTACTATCGCGGCACCACCCGCAGCAGCGTGTTGGTTGCCGCTTGGGTTTGGGATCATTGGCGCGAGGCGGATGAATTCTTCCCGGCGATGGAGCAATATCTCAATCTGCGCTACCGCGGCCAAACCGTCGACCACGAGGCGGGTTTATGTTGGCAGTTGCTCAACGATCACTTCTCTTGCATTTTCAAAGCCGATGCCGAAACCCTATGGATCATCGCTCCGCAGATGGAGATGCTCGATCTGATCCGCCAGGAATACCCTTCCTTTCGCGCGAATGATGTCCAAAATTAAATTCTTTTTGGGTGAAATTTATGTCGACTAAAGATTCGTATAGACAAGTAAATCTTCAGGATCCAAAACGCTATTTGCGAGAGCGTTTTCCACTTTCTTCTTATGAAATTGCTGCATTCTGTCGTCGCAATCATATTCGCAAACTTTCGCTCTTCGGCTCTATTCTGGATGATGATTTTAGCCCTGACAGCGATATTGATGTCTTGGTTGAATTCGATCCCGATCACATTCCCGGTTTTGATTTCGTCCGCATCGAACGAGAATTGTCGGATTTGCTAAACCAAAAAATCGATTTGAATACACCACAGAGCATTAGTAGATATTTCCGAGATGATGTTCTCAAAAAAGCAGAGACGGTATATGATGCTAGAGCGTGATATCATTCGCATCCGCCATATGCTAGATTCTGCTAACGAAGCAGTCCAATTTACGTGCGAAAAAACCAGGGGCGATCTTGATGATGACCGTAAGCTGGCTTTATCCTTGACCAAGCTGGTAGAGATTATCGGCGAGGCTGCGGCCAATGTTTCGCCTGAAACTCGGCAACGTTATGCTGCCATACCTTGGAAAGATATTGTTGGTATGCGCCATCATCTCGTTCATGGGTATGATTTAATCGATCTTGATATTCTCTGGCAGGTTGTTCATGACGATCTCCCTGATTTGATCGTCGAGCTTAAAAAAATCTTTGACTGATAACTGTTTACCATCCACTACCCACTACCTCTCATGCTTTCCTTCTTCCTCTGGTACCTGATCATCACCGCCCTCGGCCTGCTCACTTTTCCGCTGGCCTTTTACCTGCTCCCGGCGCTGCCTGACCGGGGATATGCTTTCAGCCGCGCCCTCGGCTGGCTGCTGTGGGGGTTCATTTTTTGGCTGCTTGGATCTTTTGGGCTGCTGGGCAACAATCTCGGGGGGCAGTTGGTTGCCGCTTTGATTCTCCTCGCCCTCAATGTCGCCGCGCTGCGGCGTGTCGGCTGGGACACGATCAAGGCTTGGCTGCAGTCCCGGATGCGTCTGGTGCTGACGGTCGAGATCTTATTCCTGCTCTCGTTCGCGGCCTGGACGGTCGTGCGGGCGGCCAATCCCGAGATCGTCGGCACCGAGAAGCCGATGGAGTTGGCCTTCATCAACGCGATTTTGCGCTCGCCGAACCTCCCTCCCCATGACCCCTGGCTCTCCGGCTTCTCGATTTCCTATTATTACTTTGGTTATGTCCTGGTCGCCATGCTCGCACGCCTGGCGGGGACGGCGGGTGGTGTGGCTTTCAATCTGGCTGTCTCCTTGATCTTTGGTCTCAGCGCCATCGGAGCGTATGGGGTTTTGTATAACTTGCTCGCCTCGCACCTCGCACCTCGAACCCCGCACGCCTCATCTCGCACCTCGCACGCCAGACCCCGGGCCTCCCTTCGCGCTTTGCTGGGACCTTTCTTCTTGTTGATCGTCAGTAACCTCGGCGGGTTGCTCCATCTTCTCCGTTTGGGCGGCGTCTTTTGGCGCCGGGATGAGACCGGTCAGTTTGTCTCACCCGTTTGGGCTTGGTTGGATATCGGCCGGTTCAGCCAGCCGCCACCGGATCAGGCTTACCCTCATTGGTGGTGGTGGCAGGCATCCCGCATCGTCCAGGATTTCGATTTCAACATGGTCAACAAGGGCGACATCATCGACGAGTTCCCCTTTTTCTCTTATCTGCTCGGAGACTTGCATCCCCATGTCTTGGCGATGCCCTTTGCCCTCTTGGCGGTAGGATTGGCCCTCAACCTGATTCTCGGTGGTGCTGACGGATCCTTTCCCTGGCCGCGGCTACGCATTCGACCGACGGCGTTGGCCCTGGGAGCGGTGGTCTTCGGCGGGATGGCCTTCCTGAACACATGGGATTTTCCCTTCTATGTCGCTCTCTTCGCCGGGGCTTACGCGCTGCGCCCACCCAAGTCGAGTGATCAACCGGACCAGCCAGATCGCACCGCCGTCGACGTGCTTAAGAATTTCGTCTTGCTCGGAGTCACGCTGGGGATTGCCGGGATTTTGCTCTATCTGCCCTTTTTTGTCAGCTTCTCTTCCCAGGCTGGTGGCTTATTGCCCAACTTGATCTACGTCACCCGCGGGGTCTATTTCTGGTTGATGTTCGCACCTTTGCTGGTGCCGCTGTTCGCCTTTTTGCTCAAGTCCTGGCGCGCTGATGCCGACCTCGGCACGCTGAAACGCGGTCTGGTGCGAACGCTCGTGATTGTCTTGATGTTGTTGCTCTTGAGCTTCCTGATCGCCGCGTTCATCTCGATTGTGCATGTCTTCAGCGCCATCAACCCCGAGGCGGCAACGGCGGGGAACGTTTTCTTGAATTCGCAGGGCGCGCCGAGTTGGGTCGCCCTCTTCCGAGAGAGTCTGATCCGCCGCTTGACCGTGCCGGGCACGTTGTTGAGCCTCGTCGCGCTGTTGGCGCTGACCATCGCCCTGCTTTGGCCGCGAGCGTTTCCCCATCCACCGCGCCGGCCCGATTCATCCCCCCAGCCTGAACGTGCCGCCCATCCGGCTTCCCTGTTTGTCTTTTTGCTTGTTCTCCTCGGCGCGCTGCTGGTCTTGACGCCGGAATTCATTTACCTGCGCGATCTGTTCGGCTACCGGATCAATACCATCTTCAAGTTCTACTACGTCGCCTGGCTGCTGTGGAGTCTGGCTGCTGCCTATGCCACTGTCCAGTTATGGTCACGGTTGTGTTCCCCCTGGCGGCAGGTTTTCCGCATCAGCGTGGTCGTTGTTCTCGGCCTGGCGTTGATTTACCCCGTTTTGGGCTTGTGGTCCAAAACCAATGCCTTCAACCCCTCCCAATGGCGCCTGGATGGCACCGCTTACTTGCAGACCAGCGCACCGGATGAAGTTGGCGCCATGCAGTGGCTGCAGGATGCGCCATTGGGCGTCGTCGCCGAAGCGGTGGGCGGCAGTTATACTACCTTTGCCCGGATGGCCACGCACAGCGGGCAGCCCACCGTGCTGGGCTGGGAATTCCACGAGGTGCAGTGGCGTGGCAATGTCGAAAAGTTGGGTTCCCGCCGGGCCGATATCGAGCGGCTTTACTGCACGCCCACCTGGTCGGATGCCCGCCAAATTCTCGACCAATACGAGATTCGCTACGTGGTTGTGGGGTCTCGTGAGCGAATGGCCTACGCCACCGGAAGCACGGCTTGTCCGGCGGGATTGCGCGAAGCGAAATTTGCCACCCACTTATCGGTAGCCTTTCAGCAAGGCGACGTCACCATCTACGAAGTCTCTGTTAGCAAATAAGACGACACTATGAACAAAAAACAATTTCCGTGGGAAACCTTCTTCTATCTTTTGGCCTTGGTCCTCGCCTTGGGGGTTCGTCTGATCAACTTGGGGGCCGCGCCTCTCTCTGACATCGAGGCTGTTCCCGCTCTTCAAGCCCTGGATTTGCTCGGGACTACCGCCGCCGACGTTGCTCCTCAACCGGCCTATCTCTCCTTGACCGGGATGACCTTCGCCCTGCTCGGATCGAGTGACTTTTTGGCCCGCTTGTGGCCTGCCTTGATGGGCAGCCTGATCCTCTTGGCCCCTCTTCTGCTGCGTGAGCGTCTCGGTCGCAAGGTGGCCTTGTTCCTGGCCTTTGGCTTGGCACTTGATCCCGGCCTTGTCGCCCTGTCTCGCTCGGTGGGGGGGACGGCGATAGCCGTCAGCTTTGTTGCCCTCGCCTTGACATTGTTCTATCTACGCAAGCCCGCCTGGAGCGGGATTTTCACCGGCCTGGCGCTGTTGTCCGGGCCGGCGGTTTGGCCGGGCCTGCTGGGGCTGGGGATCGGCTGGGGTGGTGCCCGCCTGCTTGGGCTGCCTCGGGCGATGAAGGATGAACCAACAACGGAATCCACTTTCCCCTGGGCCGGTTTCTCCCCGTTGGAATGGAAAACCTGGTTGCTCTTCGCTGCCGGTTCGCTTCTTCTCGTGGGGACGCTGTTCTTCACATTTCCGCTCGGGTTGGGCGCCTTGGGCAAATCCCTGGCGGCGTTTTTGCGCGGCTGGGCCGATCCCGGCGGCGTTCCCCTTGGGCGGTTGCTCGTCTCACTGCTTGTGTACGCCCCCTTGGCGTTGATCTTCGCCCTGGTCGCCGTCGCCCGGCAGGAATGGCGAAATGGCTGGTTGCTCTGGGCGCTGGCCGCGCTGGTCGTCGCGTTGATCTATCCAGCTCGGCAGGTCGGTGACATCGTCTGGGTGGTCGTGCCCTTGTGGGTCTTGGCAGCCCAGGCGTTGGCGAGCAATTTCCGAGATGGATTTTGGAAGCATCCCGTTTCGTGGGCGCAAGCCGGCGCTATTTTCATTTTGATGGCCTTGATCTGGCTGACCCTGGCAGGCATGCGCGCCACCCCCGTGGATGGCCGCCTCGTCCGCTGGTTGTTGATCGGCGGAATTTTGCTGCTGGGCGCCTTGACGGTCATTTTCATCGGTTTAGGTTGGGCATGGGATGTGGCCCGCAGCGGAACTGTGCTGGGCTTGCTGGCCTCCTTGGGGGGCTACACCGTGGCGGTCATGGTCGGTGCCACACAGGTGCGACCCGGCAGCGTGACAGCATTGTGGTGCCCGCCTCCGGCGACGGGCCAGGCCCGGCTGATGCTCGATACCCTGGAAGATTTGTCCCTGCGCGAAACCGGAATGAAGCATGCTTTGGATGGCGTCGTTTTGGTCGAGTCGCCTGCTCTGCGTTGGGCGTTGCGTGATTTCTCTGGCATGACGTATCGCACCGCCCTTGGCGAAGACCCTCTTCCCCCGGTGGTGATCGCCCCGGTGGAAAGCGAGACGGAGGCCTGGGCTGCGGCTTATCGCGGCCAGGATTTTGTCTGGCGGATCCACCCGGCCTGGCAGGGGAGCTTACCCCCCAACTGGATCGAGTGGCTCGTTTTTCGAGATGCGCCTGTTGATTCCCAGTATGTCATCCTCTGGGCTCGCGGCGATCTTTTCCCCGCAGAGGGAGATCAGACACAAGAAGCATTCCCCGAACTCGAGGACGGCTTGGGCGAGCAAGAATAGATTTTTGGCTGGTGGAAGACGGTGAAAAAATAAGAAACACAGATGGACAGGATGAATTCATTCTTTGTCCTTATCCGATTTATCATCATTCATCTGTGGTTAATTTTCATGAACCAAACAATGGAGCTTGGATGAGTTTACCGAACACAATTGCTATCGATGGCCCCGCTGCTTCGGGGAAATCAACGATTGCGAAGCGGCTTGCAGATGATGTAGGCTATCTTTATTTTGATACCGGCGTGATGTACCGGGCGATCACCTGGGTCGCTTTGGAACAAGATGGTTCGGTGGATAACGAAACCAAGGTGACCGCTTTGGCAGAAAGCGTGCAGATCGATGTCCGCCCGCCCTCCCAGGAGGATGGCCGGGATTGCGATGTCTTGGCCGATGGCGAAGACATCACCTGGCAAATTCGCCGCCCGGAGGTGGATGCCAACGTCTCGGTTGTGGCTGCCTATCCTGGTGTTCGTAATGCGCTGACAGTCCAACAACGGCGCGTTGGCTACCGCGGGAATGTCGTCATGGTCGGGCGCGATATTGGCACCGTCGTGCTGCCGAACGCGGATCTCAAAGTCTATTTGGATGCCTCCGTGGAAGAACGCGCCCGCCGCCGCTACGATGAACTCGTCGCTCGCGGAGATGAAATCTCCTTTGAAACGGTTTTGTCGGCGATGAAAAGGCGCGACGAGATTGATTCGAACCGCGCTGTCGCGCCTCTGCGGGCAGCCAGCGATGCGGTCGTGATTGACACCGACGACCTGGATATTGATCAGGTCGTTGCCAAAGTCGTTGCCCTGGTACAGTCCTGATGAAAACATATCAGCCTCCCGTTCACACTCACCTGACTCGGCCTCTGCTGAGGGCTCTTTTTCGAGGAATTTTTCATCTGATGAGTGAGGTGGTGATCACCGGGCGTGAACACGTGCCCGTCGAGGGGGGCTATATCCTCGCGATCAACCATGTCTCCTTGTATGAGGCGCCTCTTGTGGTCTCGTTTTGGCCCCAGGCTCCGGAAGTGGCCGGGGCTGCCGATGTGTGGAATCGGCCCGGCCAGTCGTTGCTGGCGCGGGCCTATGGTGGTCTTCCCATCCATCGCGGGGAATACGACCGCCGCGTGATCGAATTGATCTTGTCCGCTTTGCACTCTGGCTATCCCCTCCTGCTTGCTCCCGAAGGAACCCGATCTCACCAGCCGGGGATGCATAGGGCCAAACCAGGGATTGCTTACCTGATGGACAAGGCCCAGGTGCCGGTTGTTCCCGTTGGGGTCGTCGGTACCACGGAGGATTTGATCCACCGAGCCCTGCGCTTGCAGCGCCCCAAAGTCGAGATGCACATCGGTGCGCCGCTGGATTTGCCGCCCGTCGAGGGGCGCGGTCGCGCCCGTCGAGAAGCCCGCCAGGAAAACGCCGATATGGTCATGGCCCACATCGCTGCTTTGTTACCGCCGGAGTACCGTGGTTACTATGCCTGGCAAGCCGAGCAGATCCTTGATTCCGGGCTATCATAGTGAACTAGTACTTCATAGCAAAAGTCCGTAATACATTTTGCACCTGAAAAACTTCACCACATGCGAAGCACGCCTAGCGGCGAGTAACAAAGGACACAAAGAATCCTTTGTGTTCTCCGTGTCTTTGTGGTGAAAAAACCAACAAGGCCGTATGCATATCAGTACTTGCCGTAAGACGAAAAGTAACCCTCAACCCAAAATTTGCACATAGACCATGTTAAAAGAAAAAGCACTTTACCCCTATAATCACAAGGCCTGGTTAGCAAACCGCCGCATTTTACGTTTTTTGTTGAAGACAATCGGGTTTACCTGGCTGGTGAAACTCGACCGCATTGAAGGCCTGGAAAATATCCCCGATCAAGGTCCTGTGATCACCTTGATCAATCACATCGCTTTTGTCGATCCCTTGGTGATCGTTTACGTTGTCAAGCGGGATATTGTCCCCTTGGCGAAAATCGAAGTTTATAATCTCCCTCTTTTGGGCATCTTCCCGCGGTTGTGGGGCGTGATCCCCATCCGCCGTGAGCAGGTTGATCGCCGTGCCCTTCGCTGGGCGATGAGCGTGTTGAAAGCGGGCGAGAGCTTGCTGGTTGCGCCGGAGGGAACGCGCGGGAGCGCCTTGCAGCCGGGCAAAGAGGGAGCCGCTTATCTGGCCAGCCGTACCGGGGCGGCAGTGGTTCCGGTTGCCATCCAGGGGACGGTTGGGTTTCCCGCCTTGCGGTTTTCCGACCGCTGGAAGCAATCCGGCGTGAGGGTCCGTTTTGGAGAGCCTTTCCGTTTCAAGCCGGGATTGGGCCGGGCCCGCGGCAACATGTTGCAAAAAATGACCGATGAGGCCATGTATGTTTTGGCGAAGATGCTCCCCGAAAAACTGCGCGGCGTCTACGCAGATCTGTCCAAGGCCACTCAAGAAACTTTCGAATGGTTATAACGGTGCTATAATCTTTTAACCCGGCAAGTTGCCCAAACGAGTCCTTTTATGTCGCTGATCCTGACGCTTTTCAACGAAACGCCATTCTTCCTTTTTCCCGATCATTGGTCTGGTTGGTTGGGCCTCACCGTATGGCTTGGATTGATTCTCTACCTGCTTTTTTTCTGGCGTCGTTATTGGGGGATAGGAAAACCGTCGAGCGCTCCGATCCTGGTCATCTTGTTGGTCGTCGCTCCTCTGACCAGCCTATTCCTGGGGATCAAGTTGCCTTCGTTGAGCAGGTTCCCGTTGCCCGGCGTCACCCTGGAACCCGGCGGCTTGCCCTTGATGATTTTCTCGGCCTTGCCTTGGGTTCTGGCCGGGGGTTTGATTGGCCCGCTTGCAGCGGTGATCGTCGCCGGGGTCGTTGGTCTTTGTTGGGGGTTTTGGGGCACCCATTCCCTATTCACACCACTTGAAGTAGCCACCCTGGCGATTTTTTGGTCCCTTGTCGTCCAACAGCGTTTCCGAACGACCTTTTTTCGCTTGTTGCGCCATCCCTTTGTCAGTTCTGTTTTCGTCAGCTTGCTTTATCCTCTGCTCTTCTTGACTAGTTCCTTGTTGATGGTGGGCGGCTCGTTGGCTGTTCGGTTGGATTATGCTATTTCCCACGGCGGTGCTTCTCTACTTGCCACTCTTGTGCCTCTGCTCCTGGCCGGATTGATGGCCGAATTTTTTCGTTTGGCTTTCCCGGATGGTTGGGGAGGCCAACCGCCTTGGCAGCCTTCCCCGGCGGAGAAGGGCCTCGCAGCGCGCTATTTCTCCGTTTTTGCTCCCTCGCTGGCCTTCTTGATCATCGTTTTCATTCTTGGTGATTGGTTCCTCGCCGGGAGAGCGGCGCAGCAGATCTTGCAGGCCCGGATGAGCGCGTCCGCCGAGGCCGCCTCAGAAAGCATTCCCTATTTCCTCAATACCGGCCAAAGCCTGATCATCGAGTTTGCCGCCGACCTGCACCTGGCGTTGGACTCTCAAGAGCAGATCGAGCAAGTCCTGGAAGATGATCTTCGCACCGTGCCATTTTTTCACCAATTTTTTGTCCTCAACGGGGAGGGCGATTTGATTTACAAGACGCCCGGCGAGGAGAACGCCCAGATTCCAACGACACTCGAAGAACAAATTGGCCTCGACATGGCCTTGAACGGCGTCCCGGTTCAGTTTTATACCCTCTCCCCATTGACCGAGCAGGACTCCGCTCAGATTTCTTTCTTTGCCGCTATCCCCGCCGATCAAGGGGTTGCCGGCGTCCTGGTCGGACGTACCGAATTCAGCTCCAATCCCTTTGCCAAACCTGTATTAACCAATCTGGACAGCCTCTCGGATGTCGGCGGGCTCGGCCTTCTTGTCGATGATCAGGGCGCGGTGTTGTATCAATCCGCTGGCGATTTCGATATCGAAACCTATCGTGGCGATCTTCTCGATGAAGTCGCCTTCTACGATGGCACCGCTCCTGATGGCACCCGTCAACTGATTTATTACCAGCCTGTCACCGGCCAGCCGTGGAGCGTCGTCTTGATGGTCCCGGCCAGGCAAGCGCAGCAATTGGCCTTGAACATCGCCGCGCCCCTCCTCGCTGTGATCTTGCTCCTGGCCGGCTTGGCCTTTGTCTTGATGCGCTTCAGTTTTGGGATGATGACCTCCTCCCTGAAAGCCTTGACCGAGGAGGCCGAACGCATCGCTCAGGGCCGGTTGGATCGTCCCTTGCGGGTTGATACCGTCGACGAGATCGGGCGCCTGCGCAGGGCCTTCGAAAAAATGCGTCTCGCCTTGAAGTCTCGTCTGGACGAGTTGAATCGCCTGTTGCTGGTCAGCCAGGGTGTCGCTTCCAGCCTGGAAATCGAGGATGCGATGGGCCCAATCCTCGAATCCGCCTTGACCGTGGATGCCAGCTCTGCGCGCATTGTCCTGGCAGCGGACATCGTTCCCGAGGGTGGGGTGAAGGTCGACGTGCCCGCTCGCTACGGTAACGGGAAGCTGACCAGGCGATATCGTTATTACGATGATCATATTTTGACGTTGGTCGCTGAAAGGGATGTGCCCAGCCTGATCCTAGATGAAACCGAACGGGCTTCTTTGCAAGTGGAGCGCGGCGCGCCTCCCCTGGGGGCTGCCTTCGCCATCGCCTTACGCCACGAGAATATCTATCTGGGGGTTTTGTGGGTCGGCTATCAATCTACCCACACCTTTACCGATCAAGAAATCCAATTCCTGACCACCCTGGCAGGTCAGGCTGGCTTGGCGATCACCAACGCCCGCCTGTTTATGACCGCTGAATTTGAACGTGAGCGGTTAGCCGCGATTTTGACCTCCACGCCCGATCCCGTTCTGGTTACCGACCAATATGACCGTCTCTTGCTGGTCAACCCCGTTGCCTGGAAAGCATTGGAAATCGAGCCCGATGTTGGCATTGGCAGGCGGATTGGGGAAGTAATCGAGTACAAAGAACTGGTCACCTTGCTGCGGTTGGGCGAGCCGGAGCAGGCCCAGGAGCACGTCGAGGTGGTTCTCCCCGATGGGAAAGTTTAC
>CAZXXW010000014.1:0-13752 GCA_964644835.1 uncultured Anaerolineales bacterium | reverse complement strand
CGATCGAGGTCGAGGGTCAGCAGATCGGTCGCGTCTGTGTCTTGCAAGATGTAACCTACTTCAAGGAGTTGGACAACCTCAAGTCGGAATTCGTCTCCCAGGTTAGCCACGACCTGCGCTCCCCTCTGACACTGATGCGCGGCTACGCCACGATGCTGGAGATGGTCGGCGAGTTGAACGATCAGCAAAGCGGCTATGTCCGCAAGATTGTCATCGGCATCGAGAGCATGTCCAGGTTGATCAACAACCTGCTCGATCTGGGCCGGATCGAAGCCGGGGTCGGCCTACAATTGCAGATGCTCCTGGTCGAAGATATTGTCGAGCAGGTGCTTGAGGCCTTCCAGATTCGATCGAAGCAGAAGGGGATTCAGCTTCATGCCGAGATTGGCGAGGATGTCCCCCCTCTGATCGAGGCCGATCAGGCCTTGCTCCAGCAGGCACTGCATAATCTGGTTGAAAACGCGGTTAAGTACACTCCCGAAGGTGGGAAAATTTCCGTCCGGCTGCGTAAGCGCGGCAAAAGGATCCTCTTCGAGATCGAGGATACCGGCATTGGCGTGTCTGATTTTGATAAGCCCCATCTGTTTGAAAAATTCTATCGCAGCGCAGACCGTAAAGCCAAGAAGGAGCGGGGAACCGGCCTGGGGTTGGCGATTGTGAAGTCGATTGTCGAGCGTCACGGTGGACGAGCGGGTGTCGAGAGTGAGCTGGGCGAAGGTAGTGTTTTCTGGTTTGAAGTTCCCCTCCAACAAAACAATTGAGAGCTTGTCTTTTTTGAGTCTGGTACGCGCATCGGGGCGCAAACACTGCGCCCCGATTGACGTTAATCAATGTAGCAACTTGGAAAGGGATCATCCCGCCTTGATTATCCTTCCTTGCTGCTTTCCTGCTTCTCTTCTTCCTCATCGCCGCCGAGCTCCAACGCTTTGAGCATCCGCTTGACCAGATCGGTAAAGATGTTTTGCTGGTATCCGGACAACCCCGCCAGAATGTAAATGATCATCGGGGACGAAATCTCGCCGCCGGCCGTGACAGAAAGGGCCCCGGCGCTGACAAACAGATAGATGATCGCACCCAGGGCCGCACCCATCAAAGGGCTGGCGATATACCACCAGGTATGTTGTTTGGAGAAATCTTGGTCTTCAGCGAAATGCCGGATCAGCGGCAACAAGGCGCCGATGACCCCGCCGATGCCTCCCCAAATCATGCTCCCGGCCAGGTAAAAAAGATGGGTTGACTGATTGTTGAATAACCTGTTGGCCAGGGTCATCAGTAGAACGATCAGGATGACAAAGCAAAGGCCCAGGTAGATGAATAGATTGCGAATCAGGGATTGGCCCCACACCTCTAACTGAAGGCTTAACTGCACCCGGTATTCGACCTGGTTGATATGCCGTTCGGCGTCTTCATAATTCTCTTTGCCGGCCATGAGCAGCTCGCGCGCTTTTTGAATCCGGTCGAGCAGCGGCTGGGCAATGTAAAGGGTGGTGATGTGCACGTTGATGTCTTTTTGGGCTTGATTGGCCCGCTCCCAAAGGCCGGCCATATCTTCATCTTTGACCAGCAGCTTGAGCATTTCCTCGCAGGCATCCGGCTCGGGGCCTTCGTCGGGCTTGAAAAGGCCCACTGGGATGCTCGGTCCCGGCGCGTCGAAGGCGGCCTCGGAAAAGAGTGCGGCGATTTCTTCGGGTTTGTCTTCTTGATGGGTGGACATGCCGCCGTCCTCGACGCCTGGGGGCATCGGGTCCTCGGGGGGCAGCGCTTCTGGTGCTTTTTCTGGCTGCTCTTCAAAGGTGAACGCGTCCGCCGCGTCTCCGGCGAGCACCTCGGCCTCTTCTTCGGTCATCTCCCAGGGGGTCGCTTCGGTGGCAAAATTCGTCGCCGCGTCGCCAACCAGGGCTTCTTGTTCTTCTTCGGGAAAGTCGAAGAATGCTTCGGAATCGGGCTCGAGGGATTCGCCGGCCTGGGAGTCGCTCAGGGCTTCGCTTTCGTCGCTGTCTGGTGCCTCGGCTGGCTGCTCGTCCGCTTCGGGTTGGGACTCCGCCTCGGGGCTGGGTTGACCCTCTTCGAGTGAGTCCCGCGTTTCTCCCTCGGAGGCTGGTTCCCCTTCCCACTCAGTGATCTCCTCCGGGAGGGTTTCTTCCTCCTCGGTTTCTTCGATATCATCAAAGGGAAGTCCGCGGTCAGGGACCATTTCCTCACCTTTTCCTTCGAACGGGTTTTCAGGGGTATCGTTAGGCATGACTGACCTCCTTGGCAAGTTGTTGGTAGGCTTTGGCGACGGCGCTCTCCGGGGCATAATCGAGGCTGCTCTGGCGCATGGCGGGAGCGGTCGCGGTCGCGTTGTCGTAGGGAATGAACGAATGGAAGACTTTGTTTTTGAATACTTTTTTCATCTCTTGCATGGCTGCCTTGGCGTGAGGCGAGTTGGTATGCACCATGGTGGGCAGCACGCCGAGAAGTTTGAGATCGGGGTTGAGGTGCTCGCGGATCAGCCAGACCGAATCCAGCAGGGGGCGAACGCCGCGCATGGAGAGGTAGTCCGCCGCAACGGGGATAAGCAGTTCTTGCGCAGCGACGAGGCCGTTGACGGTGAGCAGGCCAAGGTGGGGAGGCGTGTCGATGAGGATGTAGTCGAAGGTCTGGCGGGGTGCGTCGAGGCTTGTTTTGAGCCGTGAGGTTCTGTTTTGGAGTTTGTAGAGTTTGTACTCGGCGGCGGCGAGCTTGGCGTTTGCCGGGGCAAGGTTCAGGCGGTTGTTGGTTTCCACCAGCACGTCGCCAAAAGGGACCTGGGAGTCAACCAGCAGGTCATAGCTCGATGGTTCGATGTCGTAGGGGTTGAAACCGAGGCTGATGGTCAGCGCGCCTTGGGAGTCCAAGTCGATGACAGCGACGCGCTTGTCCATTTTTTCCAGGCCGGCAGCCAGGTTGACGACCGTGGTTGATTTTCCTACCCCGCCTTTTTGATTGGCAATCGCAATGATTCGTTCCATGAGTTGAGTATATTTGAACTCAAGGTTTTCGTCAATTGATTGCTTCGCTAGAAGGACCTTGCAAAGACTTCGGAAGTCTCTGCTCCCTTGCTCCGCTGGGAGTGCTTCGCGAAGACTTCCGAAGTCTCTCCATAGCTGTGTGCAGGTTTCTCAGCCAGGAAGGATGGACGCTTGACTCCAATAGGAACTTGGCAACAAAATCAGTAAGGACTCGCTTCCGAATTCAGTAAGGATTCTCGAAAAGTAGGCCAAGGACTCGCGGCAAGTAGGCCACGGACCTGCCCCCAAAATCAAGAAGGGTTTGAATTGGCGGGCGATGGTCGATACCGTGATGATTGATCTGGATTATGATGGCGAAGTCTTCGACATCAATCTTTCTGACGTGCCCGAACGAAAAGACGATCTCGTCGTTGGCCGTTACGAACTCGAAGCCCCCGTGGTGGTCAAGATCATTGATATGCTTGGTGAAGAGGTTTTGGCGACAAAACAAGTCTGATCGTAGCTATTGTATGCTCCCCAAAACCAAGTGCCTGTCACCTCGGCGGTGACAGGCACTTTTCGGTTAACATCCTGACCATCTAGGGCAATCGCTGTGATTGCCACTTGATCCTGTCAAAAATCCCCTGGTGGCGGCAAACGGGCCCGGCTACCAGTAGTCGGGCTTGTTGAACGCTTCGACGCAAGAGGGCTTGCCGGGGATCGGCTCCATGTGATCGCCAAGCAGGGATTGCGCCAGCCACCCTTCGGGGTAGGTTAACGTCAGGGGGGCTTTTACGATCTCTTCGGAAATGGGCTGAAATCCAACTTTGGCGTAGAAACGGGGGTCGCCATAGGTGAAGGCCAGCTCAACGCCGTCTTCTTTGATGGTGTTGAGGCCAAAAGCGATCAAGCCTTGGCCGATTCCTTGTCCTTGGTAGCTTGTGTGAACGGCTACCGGGGCCAAAAGAAAGGCATGGACGTCGCGCTGAAACGTCAGCCGGAAAAAAAGATGCTGCCGATGATCTGCTCCTTGTCCGTGGCGACAAAGCAGTACAAATCTTGGGGGTTGGTATCGGTGATTAACTCATCGGCTAACGCCCCAATCAGGGTGCCTTCCGCTCGCCCTTCTGAATCTGTAAATGTCTTGGTGAATAGCTGTTTGATGTCTTCTCTCTTGCTGAAGGGGTGGGTTAGCAGTTTCATGGTTTTGCCTTTAGAACAACGGCGGGTATGGAATCCCGCCCTACGCGATTTCGTTGTGCTCCATGTAGCCGGGTTTGTATACCCTTGTCGCAGGTCAAGGCATGCCTTGACCTGCGACGCATTTAGGGACGCGGCGTGAGAGCGTTTTAGACCTCGGAGGTCTCTTATAGCTGTGTGCGGTCTCCTGACCGCACACCCCTGTTGCGCCCGCGAATGAATTGCGGGCTGAAAGCCTAAGTCGACTTCCAGTCGACACGGTTTCAGCGGACGGCGTCAAGCGCCGCAGAATGGGAGAAGTAGAAGCCGAATTTGAGTCGGCTCTAGCTGACGCCCCGTAGCTTGTTATTAGAAAGTCAAGAGACATGCAAAGCAAGGCGAAGCTTCGCTAAACGCTTACGATCAGAAAACCGCTTTAGGTTGGTGGGGTGTTACAGTTTACAATTGGTCCCGATCTCATCGTTCCTTATGTTACCTGCTGCCAAGCCACAGAGCAAAAAAAGTATCAGCGACGCTCTCCAGCCATGGCACTTGGTCTGATTGATGCTATCCCTTCACAAGCTGAGGTGCTTCTCGCTCCTTTCTATCCGCCATGGAGTTGGAAATAATCTCACCTGACTGTCGATCTTTTTGGGCTGCTGGTTGTCAATAATTTCTGTTTCGATTATTTTTCTGATAAAGGGTTTCTCGTTTCAGACCCCCGGAACCACTTGCTGACGCGGAGGTAGCGAAATGAAAACATGTTTGTTGATGCGCCATGCCAAATCAAGCTGGAAGGATCTCACTTTACCCGATCATGACCGTCCCTTGAAAAAGCGTGGCAAACGTGACGCACCACGGATGGGGACTTTGTTGATGGATCAGAACCTGACCCCCGACGTGATTCTCTGCTCAACGGCCAAGCGTGCCCGTCAAACCGTCGACGGCGTGTTGGAAAACTGCGATTTTGAGGGCGAATTGAATTATCTCGAGGAACTCTATCACGCCGACTATGGCACCTATTTGGAAGTCTTGAGCCGCTTGCCCAACCGGATCGACACGGCCATGATCGTCGGTCATAACCCTGAGATGGATGAGTTTCTCGAGGATGTGTGTGCCGTCTACGATCACATGGTCACAGCCGCCATCGCCCTGATCCAATTTCTCGTCGATGATTGGGCTGAACTCTCCTCGGAATCTCAGGGCGACTTGCTCCAATTGTGGAGTCCGCGTGAACTCGATTGATCGGCTCTAAAGTTCAAAAATGGCCTTGGCCAGGTTCTTTTTGAATGAGGGGCAATCGAACTGCTGCCAGACCTGGGGAAAATCAGCTTGCAGGCGGGCTTGCTCCTCCCTTTTCATCGCCAGATAGGTTTCGATGGTTTCTACGTCTGTTCTTTGATATGAATTTGAGACATCTTGTTCGTTCAATTGCGCTAACCAAGCGCGCAAGGTTGCAGCTATCTCTTTGGTGTCGTTCAGATCCCCAAGATGATCTTGCATCCGCTCCAAGACGGATACTACCTCTTTTTGTTCTTTCCCCAAAATATCGCCCATAAATTCGATTGCATAACGCAGCTGCTTGACTTTGATGCGCAGCTTGTGCTGCTGGTCTAGATTGGCTCGTTCAAAGACACCCTCATATGCCTGGACGTGACCGAGGCGTTCATAAATGACGCAGGGAATGATGTGCTCCAGTTTGTACGGGGCTGGCAGCAAAGTCTCGGATTTGGCGATTCCCATCTCAGGGCGATTGAGGAAGATGCTGAATGCTTGCACAAAGGATTGGTAGCTGTCACTGTCCAAAAAGTGGCGCAAGGCCGTTCGGGCTTGTTCTCTTTCCCGGAGCCAAAGCGGCAAGACTGCATCGAGATTGATTTGCTTCTCCAGCGGGAGTCTGTCAAGATCGCGCTCCAGCTTGATCCGGAAGACATCCAAATCGCGCACGGCTCCCAGGACACGGGCGGTTTCGCGCAGCGCTTGCCGGTAGGGTTTGGTCGCCTCCCCATCGAAATAGGGCTTGAAAACCCCGAAAGCGGCTCGCATCCGCCGCGTCGCCACTCTCATCTTGTGGAGCGCCTCGCTGTCCTCTCCGGCGCGGGTGTCCGGCTCGTAGTGGAGCATGCGAGCAAAATGAAAACGGAGCACCTTTTTGGCCGCCTGAGGGATGGGATCATGCCGGGTGACGCCGATCGCCTTGGAATCAAGCGGTAAGCGCGCCAATTGGTCGGGGGTGGGATGCTGTTCACAAGACAAGAAAATGGGACGTTGCAGCGCCACAGAGAGGTATCGCGCCTCGGCCTGGGCGGGGATCAAATCAGAATAAGCCTGAGGCCCCTTGATGTAGATGTGCAAGCTCTGTGAGTTTGGCTGGATCCGGTCGATTTCGGTTGTGCCGCTCCGGGTTTGATCGAGAGCCAAAATCAAGCGGTAAAGACTCGGCAACAAGAGGGGCGCACCCTCTTTCGAGTGGGGGAGATGGTGCAATAATTTTTTCGGGTTTCCATCCTGGTGTTCCAGCAGTGCGGCGAGAAGCTTTCTCTCTTTGAGCGAGAATCCTTTCATGATGTTCCTCCGGTGGCTGAAATCTTGTTCCATTTGGATCGCCGCTTGGAGAATCTTTTCGTCACCTGGGAGACAGAGCAGGTCTATCGCCGCTTGATCACATAAGAAAGAAGCTAACTTCAGCAAATGCCTGGTTCGCTCAGATGTTGGATGGGTCTTGTTTTTCATCGATATGGGTTTTGGGGAGATTTGATTTGGCCCAATTATACCCAGATTTCTCTGCGTCTATTTGGCAATTTAGTCTTCAAACCAAAAAGGTTGTTTTCACCAACGCTCTTTTTCTGCCTCTCTCAATTCTTGGCATCAAGCCGCTTGAAGTCATGCCGGCCCTTTCCCCTCCCGAAGCTGCCCGGATTCTGATTGTCCTGCATTATGACCGCGACTGTAGTCTTTTTGAAAGCAAACCGTGATAAAATGAAATAATTCTACAGCCCACCGTCTAATTTCCACCTCTTTTCGATCATGATAACTGCCTCTCATATCAGGCAAGCGACAACAATATTCACTCCCAATTTGAATCGCGACAGGAATTGAGTACCATAAGTTTAACGGTAAACTGTTTTGTTGCTGCTTTCTCTTTTTTTTGGATTGGCCGGATTTATGAATTATCTCTATACCCCTCATATTCTCCCGCTTGTCTTTACGGTTTTCGTGACTGCTGGGCTGGCTTTCCTTTTGTGGCCAAAAAGATCTTTGCGTGGAGCGACTGCTCTGATCTTGCTGCTTCTTATCGTCACCGTCTGGGTGGCGGGGTATTGCCTGGAATTGTTGGGCACTGACTTGTCCACAAAAATGTTTTGGGCCCGCTTCGTATATACAGCGATTGTCTTTTTGCCGCTTGCCTGGCTTCATTTCGCGATTCAATTCGTCGGCAACCGGCATGATTCTTCGAAATGTCATTGGCTTCGAGCAGTTTTATTGGCTGTGCCCGTGGTTGTCTTGATCATGGTTTGGGTGCCATCGTTGAACGATTTGGTCTGGGCGCATATTCAAGTGATCGAAAGCGGCCCTTTTTTGGTCATGGACATTGTCTACGGTCCTGTGTTATGGGTTTTCAGCGTTTATGCTTATAGCCTCTTCCTGTATGGAAGTTTCCAGTTGGTCGAAACGGTCATTCGTGCCCCTCGTAACCACCGGACGCAGTCTTTTTTGATTTTGATTGCTGCGGTCACACCCATCTTTGGTAACCTGTTGTATCTGCTGGGAGGCTCTCCCATCGAAGGGGTCGATATTAGCGTCTATGGATTTGCCATCAGTGGCTTGGCTTTGACCTGGGCTGTTACCCACCAACAAGCGTTGGATTTGTTGCCCATTGCCCGCACGATTGTGTTTGAGAGTATGCGCTGTGCTTTGATCGTTTTGGATCAGCAGGATAGAGTTGTAGATTACAACCAGGCTGCCCTGGAGTTGTTGGCAATTTCCAAACCAAAACTTCTGGGGCAATCCTTTGGCGACGTTTTTACCGACTGGCCGGAATGGAGAGACAGACTCCCTCCAGACGCCGTTGATTACGATGTCAAAGGCACGATCAAGCGCGAGGAGTCAGGCAGTGATCGTTGGCTTGATCTCCACATCTCCAAGCTGTTTGGCCCAGATGGAGAATCGGTCGGTTATCTGTTGATGGCCAATGACAACACCGACATGCTCCGCACCCAACAGGCCCTCCAGCGGCGGGTGCGGGAGCTTGTTGTCCTCCATGCCATCGCTTCCGCCGGCATCGAAATCAACGATGAAGATATCTTGATCGAAAAAGCAACTCGCCTGATTGGTCAGTCGCTCTATCCGGACAGCTTTGGCGTTTTGTTGCTGGACAAAGCGAAGAACGCCTTGCGGATGCACTCGTCTTACAATGTTTCCGAGCATGCGAAGGATAAGGTTATTCCGCTGGGACAGGGAATTACAGGACGAGTGGCGCTGACCGGAAAAATGGAAAACGTGCCCAATGTCCATGATGAGCCCGCGTATATTTGTGGCGAACAACGAATTCGCTCGGAATTATGCGTCCCCTTGATGACGAAAGGGAATATCATCGGCGTTGTCAACGTCGAAAGCGTGGAATACGATGCCTTTGATCAGTTTGATGAAAATTTACTCTCCACTTTTGCCAGCCAGTTGGCCGTCGGCATTGAACGTGCTCGCCTCTTCAAGCAGACTCGCAAACTAGCGATTACCGATGAATTGACTGGTTTGCATAATCGCCGTCACTTTTTTACCTTGGCTCGAAAAGAATTCCATCGCGCCAGGCGATATGAGCGTTCCCTCTCTGCGATCATGTTGGATTTCGATAAATTCAAAGAGATCAATGACACCTATGGACATGCCATCGGGGATAACGTCTTGAGAACCGTTGCTCGCTGTTTGTCCGATAATATTCGCGATGTAGACATCATCGGTCGCTATGGGGGCGAAGAATTTGCCATCATCTTGCCTGAAACGGATTTTCACGATGCCAAGATAGCCGCCGAGCGTTTGCGTAGATGTGCAGCGGAACAGACTGTCATCACTATGCACGGCGTCCTCTCGATTACGATTAGTTTGGGCATAGCTGTCTTGACAGACGATACCAAAAACTTGTATGAGCTTCTTGATCGAGCCGATCAAGCCTTATTGCGGGCCAAAAATCGTGGCCGCAACCAGGTCGAACACTACTGACATATTCCACTCCGAAACAAGACGAGACCCCGGCCCCCTATTCTTGACAGCAGAAAAAATCAAGTATAATCGCAGCTTATGCGATCAAATCAGACTCTCTACCGCCAACTTTACCGCATCCGCCGCTTTGAAGAGACGGTGCTGGATAAATTTCCCACGGGCGTATTCTCCGGCACCACCCATACCTACTTGGGGCAAGAGGCCAATGCTGTTGGGGTGCTTCATCACCTTCAAGATGGCGACATCGTTTTCAGCAACCATCGTGGTCACGGCCATTTTCTTACCTACGGCGGCGATATGCGCGCTCTCTTCGCCGAGTTGATGGGCAAGGCAACCGGAGTCTGTGCCGGGCACGGCGGCTCGCAGCACCTTCAGTGGCGAAAATTTTATTCCAACGGCATTCAAGGTGGCATTGTGCCCATCGCTACCGGCATGGCGCTGGCCGAAAAACGTCTGGAGTCCGGTGCGGTCGTGGTCACGTTTTTGGGCGACGGCACCCTCGGCCAGGGTGTTGTCTATGAAGCCTTTAATTTCGCCTCCCTGTGGAAAATCCCCATTCTCTACGTCTTGGAGGATAATCAAATTGCCCAGACCACACCCTGCGAATTGGTTCTGGCCGGAGAGATGAAAGCTCGTTTTGCCGCTTTCGATATTCCCGTGCAAGAGTTGGATACCAGCGATGTTCTCGAGATTTCAACTGCGGCCGAGGGATTGTTCGACAATATCCGCGCCGGAGGAGGACCGCGGGCCTTGATTCTGCACACCTGCCGCTTTGGTCCCCACTCCAAGGGAGACGACACCCGTGACCGCAAGCTGGTTGCCGCTTTGCGGCATCAGCGCGATCCCCTCCGGATTCACGCCGCCCGCCTGGACCCCGAACCCTGCGCCGCGCTTGAGGCTGATGTCGACGCCGATGTCCAAGCCGCGTTCGAGCAAGCCCTCGCCGATCCCCTCCCTACCCCTGACCAGGACTTGTCCTTGAGCTTGGCCCGGACTCCCGTCCCGGAACTGGAAACCCTTCCCGCTGCGGAATCCGTGCTCACTTCCCTCAACGCCGCGTTGCATGAAACAATGAAAACGGATGAGCGCGTGGTGCTGCTTGGCGAAGATATCCTCGACCCGTATGGGGGCGCCTTCAAGGTTACCAAGGGGCTTTCAGAAGCTTTCTCCCAGCGAGTGATGACCACCCCTATATCCGAGGCGGGCATGGTTGGGCTTGCCGCCGGGATGGCGCTGTGTGGGCTGCGCCCTGTGGTCGAGATCATGTTTGGTGACTTTGTCACCCTGATCGCCGATCAACTTGTCAATCACATCGCCAAATTTCGCTGGATGTACAACGACCAGGTCCGCGTCCCGCTGGTGGTCCGCACACCGATGGGCGGGCGGCGCGGCTACGGGCCGACTCACAGCCAAACCCTTGAGAAACTCTATCTCGGCGTGCCGGGCTTGCGCACCCTGGCCCCAACGGCATTGGGAGACCCCGGCCAATTATTGGCCGCGGCCGTCGCCGATGAGGACCCCGTCTTGTTCGTCGAGAACAAATTGCTCTATTTGTCCCCGCTTCAGGATACGGATTCCCTCGCCGAGTTCAACCTGATCCGGCTGGAAACGCCCAACAGTTACGCCCCGACCTACTCGCTGCGAGTTCGCGGCGCGCCGCCGCCAACCCTGACGCTCGCCGCTTATGGTCACATGGCCGAATTGGCCCGCCAGGCTGCCCGAAGATTGGCTTACGAACACGAAATCTTCGTCGAGTTGATCGTCCCGACTCAGCTTTCTCCCTTTGAATTGGAGCCGTTGCTCGCCTCCGTCAGGCAGACGCGGCGGCTGCTGGTCGCCGAGGAAGGCACGCTCACCCTTGGGTGGGGCGCTGAGATTCTCGCACGCGCTCAAGAGGCCATCGGAACGAAGCTGGCCGCTGCTCGCCGAGTCGCTGCTGCCGATGTCCCCATCCCCGCCTCGCCGCCGCTGGAAGAAGCGGTCCTGCCAGGTGAGGAGGACATCGTCACGGCCGCTCAAAAGATGGTTGAAAACTGACAATCGTATTCGAGGAACCATGAAACCGATTAAGATCCCCCTGATCAATCCCAATGAGCCTGAAGCTCTGTTGGTTTCATTGTATGTGAACGAAGGCCAGCAGGTCTTCGCCGGTGATGTGATCTGTACGCTGGAGACGACCAAATCGACCTTGGAGTTGACCGCTGAAGGCGAGGGCTACATCGTCGGGCTGCGCTTCGGGGAGGGGGAGACTGTCCGAGCTAATGATGTTTTGGGTTATTTTGCCGAGAGCCCGGACGCTGACCCTCCAAGCCGGGAACCGGTTGCTGATTCTGGCGACCAGCTCGCGAGTGAGTCTGATGCGCCGCCTGAGGGATTGCGCATCACCCAGCCGGCCTTGAATCTGGCCCAGGAACACGGTCTCTCTCTCGATGATTTCCCTCTTGGCCCCTTGGTCACCGCGGAGATGGTCCGGTCCCGCGTATCCAATGCCGAAGCTTCAGAGAGCGAATTTGATCCCACCGCGATCGTCATCTATGGTGCAGGCGGGCATGGCAAATCGCTGCTGGACTTACTGCGCGCCTTGCGCACCTACCGGGTGGTCGGCTTTGTCGACGACGGTGTCTCCGCCGGGAAAGAGATCATGGGAATTCCCGTTTTGGGCGGCGGCGATGCCTTGGCCGATTTGCACGCCCAGGGAGTCCGCTTGGCCGTCAATGCTGTCGGTGGTATTGGTAATGTGAAGGTTCGGAAGCAAGTCTTTCGCCGGATTGCCCAGGCCGGATTGGTCTGCCCGGCGGTGGTGCATCCCAGCGCGGTCGTTGAACCTGGTGCGGAGTTGTCAGCGGGAGTTCAGGTCTTCCCCCATGCCTACGTCGGTAGCAAGGTTCGGATTGGATTCGGTTCCATCGTCAACACAGGGGCGATCGTGTCCCATGATTGCGTTCTGGAAGATTACGTCAATCTCTCGCCGGGAGCGATTTTGGCCGGAGATGTGCGCGTGGGCGCGGATGCGTTGATCGGCATGGGCGTGACCGTCAACCTGGGGGTGGCGATTGGTGAGGGCGCCCGGGTGGGCAACAGCGCCACGATAAAATCGGATCTCCCCCCCAACGGCGTCGTTCCCGCCGGAACGATTTGGCCGCGAGATTAGGTCTTGTGTTATACTAAAGGAAGAAATTCCGAAATTCTTCCTGGAGATAAGCATGAGCATAGAAACTGTTCAAATTCGCCAAAAAGGCGTTCTTACCATCCCTGCATCTTTGCGTCGAAAATACAGCCTTGGAGAAGGAGACGTCTATACGTTGGTTGATCTGGGGGATGGCTCTTTTTTGCTGACTCCCCAAGTTTCCCAGGTAAACCAATATGGTGACCAAATCGCTCGCCTTGCCCAACAAGAGGATGTCGATGTCGACGAGTTGTTGACAGCGTTGGAAGAAGAGCGTGAACGTTATTATAGCGAGCAGTATGTCGGCGACGACAATTGAACTTTTCTTTGACAGCAGCGCGCTGATTTCGGGTGCTATTTCTGCTCAGGGAGCATCTAGAGCGTGGCTGGTATTGTCCGAGGGCGGATACCTGGATCTGTTCGTTTCGGAGCAGGTAATTGTTGAAACAGAACAGGTTCTGGCACGCAAAATCCCCCAGGCCATACCGGCTTATCGGGCTTTGGTTCGCAGCGCGGAGGTCAAAATCCTGCCCGATCCCACTCCAGCTTCGCTCCGGGAACATACGGGTTTGATTGCTCGCTTGGCAGACCTGCCCATTCTGGTCGCTGCGATGCGGGCAAACGTGGATTATCTGGTCACGTTCAACCGCAGCCACTTTATCGACGATCCCGATGTGGCCGTTCGATCAGGCTTGCGCATTGGCACAGCAGGGGATGCCTTGGCCTGGGTTCGAAACCATTTAACCTCTTCACTCGATGATTAAAGTTGAAAATCTGTTTTGGGCGGGGATTGATTTGCTCACCCTGGCACTTTTTTCTGCCTCTTTGGCAGGTTTCTTAGGGTGCTGGTGGTGGGTCTTCGATCTACTCGGCCATTTTCGAGTTCAATATTTGGTTGCCTTGCTTATCTTGATGCCGATCTACGGTCTGGGAGTACGGCGAATCATGTCCGCCGTTATAGCTGGGTTTGCGTTGTTGAACCTGGTTCTGATCCTGCCACTGTACGTCCGGCCGCGGCTTGCCCACGCCTCCGGTGCGGAGCAGCGCATCCTGCTCGCCAACGTGCTCACCCAGAATCGCGATCGCCGGCGGTTGAGCGCCTGGATCGATGAGACCTCGCCCGATTACATTGCCCTGCTCGAGGTCGACGAGACCTGGTTGGAAGACTTGAACTTGACGGCCCGCGGCTATCCTTATGCCGTCACCCGACCTCGCGGC
>CAZXXW010000013.1:0-34670 GCA_964644835.1 uncultured Anaerolineales bacterium | reverse complement strand
AACCAAGTTTCTAGCAGTTCAAACCATTATATTAATTGTGGCAGTCAACACCTAGAGATATTGAAATGCGTAAAACACGCCTGGACCTTATCTGGTGGGTAGGAATTGTTGTTTCTTTTCCCGTCGCTCTTTTTTTGATAGTTTATTTTTCTCTGCCTTATTCCGCTGCCAAGCAATTTTTGGATCATCTGGCACCGGATGGAGATTTTGAGTCCTTCACCTTACAGGTATTTTCGATGCTAAGGTTTCTCCATTGGTGTGGCTGGTTCATTCTTTTGGGGACATGCGCTGCAGTGCTTGCTCGCAATAACTTAAAAAAATATATAGCGACGGGCTTGGATTTTTTCTCCGAATTTTGGCGAAAATCCCTCAACGATTTTAAAAATCTACTCGAGGATATCCTGCCAAGTAATCTAACCCATGCTGAGATTATTGTCCTGGGATGTGTTCTCCTCTTTGGTATGGTGTACCGAGCGGGATTCTTGTCATCCCCCATGGGACATGACGAAGCTTATACGGTTGTTGCATTTGCGTCCCGACCCCTGCGGTATGTGCTTATGGATTACCATTTGCCCAATAATCACGTTTTTCATACCTTATTGGTGCATGTGGCTTATCATCTATTCGGTGACGCTCCCGGGTTTGTACGCTTGCCGGCCTATTTTGCCGGTGTTTTTTTAATCTTAGCAGGTTATTTACTGGCGCGTATATTGTTTGGTCGGGGTGCTGCTATTTTGGGCGCCACTTTTCTTGCCTTCCACCCTCGTTTGGTCACATATTCGGCGCAGGCGCGCGGCTATTCGCTGACATGTTTGCAAACCTTAATCCTGTTAGGCTTAGCTGTCTATTTAAAAAATCATAAAAATCGAACCGCCTGGTTTTTGTTTACTTTGGTAGCTGCCCTGGGGTTTTATACTATTCCGTTGATGTTGTATCCGTTTGGGGCTATCCTTGTTTGGCTATTGTTGTCTTGGTTGCGAGAAGATGTAGATGAAGAGTATGGACATGAATTTTTGGTATATTTGTTTGGGATTGGTTTTCTGGTGGTATTTCTGACGATCCTGCTATATGCACCGATCTTTTTCTATTCGGGTGTAGACGCAGTGATTCGGAATGGTTTTGTCGAACCGTTAGGCTGGCAAGAGTTTTTTCCGAGCTTAGTGGCCAGAGCTAAGAATACGTGGGCGAATTGGAATCTTCATGTTCCTTCGTTTATTCGGTGGGCGCTTGTATTTGGATTGGTAATTTCTGTTTTCTTCCATAAAAAAATCTCGCGGGAGCGAATTTTCTTCCCTGGAATCTTGATTGCCTGGATCGGTTTGTTGCTCGTTTGGCAGCGGATCGCGCCATGGCCGAGAATATGGTTGTTCTTATTACCGATATTCCTGGTCTGGTCGGCGGCCGGAATCGTTTATTTGTACGAATCAGCAAAATCTTGGAAATTTTGGATAGGTAACATAGCCATTCTCTTGGTGCTGGTTTTGGTTGTGGCTTGGAGTATTGCTTCAATGCAACGATTATATATTGGCTATTCTTCTGGGCCCGGTGTACTTGAGCAAATAACATATTTTTTAGAAGACTACTTGGAGCCAGAAGATGTCGTTGTTGTCAGCCCACCAGATGATGCGGCTCTTTGGTATTACTTCGATTATCAAGATATTCCTGATGACTATTTTTTCCGTGGTGGAAAAGTTCCTTCTCAAGATGCGGTAGTAGTAGTGAATAAGGCTGAGAATCAGGCCTTGCCTGACGTATTGCACCGAACGGATTTTCCTGTTTCTTTGTTTGACTTTGATACAGCCAGGGTTATCAAAGAACAAGGTCGCATTGTTTTGTATCAATTAAGCCGAAAATAAATGCTTTTATCACGGAAATGTCTCTACCTTTCTTATCGGAATACCCCTTTCCAATCGGCCTTTCGCAAAACGATGGTCCCTACCATTTTGCTCCCGGCTACTTTGGCAAAGTCTTTCGCTTGCAACTACCTGATTTGGACGCCTCGGAACAAGCCTACCGCATGTCACGCCAAGCTTATCAAGACGCGGGCAGAGAAGTCGTTGATGTCGCCATCGGGAGAAAATTGCAGAACTTTCCCCAGGTTGAGTATTCACCCCCTTTGATTGACCATGCCTAGAATCTCTCCCGCAAAAGCGATTTTGGGATTTTTCATCATCGCGGCTTTGATCATCGGTCTTGTCTTGGTTGCAGTCACCAGCTTGCCTTTTGAGACGGTTGAGCCTCGCTTGGACCGCTTGGCCAGCGATGATAGCCTGGAATCATTCACACCTTCGTTGCAAGCTCGATTATCGCCCTTGAAATGGGTTGGTTCCATTTTTTTACTGTTTGCCGGGATTGTTGTCGCAGCCCGAAACAGGATGCAGCAGTTGATTCAACGGGGTTTGGATCATATCAAACTGGCTTCCAAGAAGCTGTCATCCGATTTTGACAGGCTGCTCCTTTCTCTGCGTGGACTGGCCCGAGAGAAAAACCACCTGATTGTGTTGGGTATCGTTTTTGTGCTTGGTATTGTTAATAGCGCCATGCTGCTGTCTCGTCCGATGTGGTACGATGAAGCTTATACCTTTAATGCCTTTGCTTCAAGGCCGCTCTGGCGCATTGTCACAGACTATCATCTTCCCAACAATCACGTCTTTCATTCTGTTCTGGTTCATTTTGCCTGTCGAGCTTTCGGTAATCATCCTTGGGTGGTGCGTTTACCCGCTTTTCTGGCTGGAGTTAGCCTCATTCCCGCTGGATACTTGGCTGCCAGGATGTTTTTCAGCCCAGATACAGCCCTGGTTGCTTCTGCCCTGATCGCCTTTTTCCCCATTTTGATTAATTACACCACTAACGCACGCGGCTATACATTGGTCAGCCTTTTTACGTTGTTGTTGCTTGGCCTGGGTGCCTATCTGAAACACCGTGACAATCGCGTTGCCTGGGCGTTGATGATGCTATTTTCCGTTTTGGGGCTTTATACCGTCCCGACGATGTTGTTTCCCTTTGGCGCTATCTCGTTGTGGTTGTTGCTGTCATCGCTTTTTCAGCGTAAAAACGCTCTGCGATTCGACCCTTTTTTACGGCACTTAATTCTATTTGGCGTTTTAACCGCGATGTTGGTTTTGCTTCTTTACACCCCCATTGTTCTCGTCACGGGTATGGAGAAAATCGTCGGCAGCACTTTTGTTGCTTCGATAGAGGAGCAGCGCTTCTGGCGAGTCCTGGCCCGGCGGCTCACCCAAACCTGGGATGTGTTTACGAAGGGCGTGCCCGCTATCATTGCCTCGATTCTTGTGTCGGGCTTTGTTGTGACAACCATTTTTCGCTGGAAGAAGATGGCTTTCCCCCTTATCCTGGTGCTTTTTTCCGCTGCTGTGGTGCTGCTTCGCCGCGTCGTCCCTTTTGACCGCATGTGGCTGTTTGCTGTGCCCATCTTTTTGATTTGGGCTGGTGCGGGACTGGTGTTCATTTTTGACCACACCCTTGGCGCATGGCTAAAGCGGTGGCCTACAGCGAGAGTGGCGCTGCAAATAGGCCTTTTGGTGTTATTTTGTGCTCCGATGATCGTAACGGGTACCGCGTACCATCACAAGCGCGATGCAACCCAAGCCTATGCCCGCAATCTCGTTCTTGACCTTCAAGACGAACTGGCTCCAACCGATGTGGTCGTGACCACTTTCCCCGATGACGCGCCCATCCGTTATTATATTGAACTCTATGATGTGGGCGGCGGAGATGTATTTTCCTATCAAGAAGATGATTTTCAACGTGCCATCGTGCTGGTCAACGAGCCCCGGGGCCAGACCATCGAGTCAGTTTTGAAAAAACAAAATTTTCCGTCGGTGTTGGTCGAGCTCGATACCGCCGAAGAGATAGGGCAACATAAACATCTGACCATTTACGGAGTTGAGCATCGTTGATGCCGATACTTGACGAAGCCCTCCGGGCAATGATGATTTGAGAGTGTTTCAATTGCGTTGGAGTAAAATATTCCGACGGTTCGTTCACTATGTGTGCGAGAACATAGCGACGTACAAAAATTGTTAAATGGCAGTAGCGCAAAAGTCACCCTGTACGAACTTTCGGAGAACATCGCCCAATTTGAACGAATTGCGCAAAAACGCTCTCTGTACGTCTCAAAGTGTCTGGTAAGGGGTTGGCAAACTGCTCTGCAACCCCTTTTTCGCTTCACAGGGTTAGTTTTGCGCCATTGCGTTAAATGTTTCTCCGCGTCTCTGCTACTCCGCGGCTCTGCGTTTGATTAACCGATTTTTTTTATCAAGGAGATTGGTATGCCTACAGCCTTCATCACCGGTGTGACCGGACAAGACGGTTCTTATCTGGCCGAATTCTTGCTTTCAAAAGGATACCGCGTCGTAGCCATGGTTCGCCGTTCTAGCACCATCAACTTTGAGCGCATTGAACATATCCAGGCTGATCTTGAGATTGTCCAAGGTGACTTGCACGATCAAAGCTCCATGATGACCATTGTTGAAGAGTATCAGCCTGACGAAGTTTACAATCTAGCCGCACAATCCTTCATCCCCACCTCCTGGACGCAGCCTGTCCTCACCGGTGACGTCACCGGACTTGGGGTCACCCGCCTACTGGAGACCGTTCGCCTTGCCTGCCCGGAGGCCCGTTTCTATCAGGCCTCCTCCAGCGAGATGTTCGGCAAAGTCCAGCAAGTGCCTCAAACCGAAGAGACACCTTTTTACCCCCGTAGTCCCTATGGGGCTGCCAAGGTTTATGCCCATTGGATCGTGGTCACCTACCGCGAGTCCCACGACATTTTCGCCTGTTCGGGCATTTCTTTCAATCACGAGAGCCCGCGCCGAGGCAAAGAGTTCGTTACTCGTAAAATCACCCATGGAGTCGCCAAAATCAAACTTGGTTTGGCCGATGATCTCCATTTAGGCAATCTGGACGCCCGCCGCGATTGGGGCTATGCCGGCGATTATGTCGAAGCGATGTGGCGCATGCTTCAGCACGACCATCCCGATGATTACGTCCTCTGCACGGGAAAAACCCATGCCATTCGTGATTTTTGCCAAATCGCCTTTGATTATGTCGGCCTGGATTATCGTGATTACGTCAAACGTGACCCGCGTTTCTACCGGCCTGTCGAGGAAAAACAGTTGGTCGGTGATCCCCAAAAACTGCACGATCAACTTGATTGGAGGCCGAAGGTCAGTTTTGAAGAACTTGTCCAAATGATGGTCGATGCTGATTTGCGTGCGCTAAAAGATCAGCGTTGAAGCCTGGAAAATCCTTGTCTCCCTCGAAGTTGATTCCGCTATGGGAAAGAGCATGCTGCCCGTTACCGTTGTGACGCCCTCCTACAACCAGGCCGACTACCTGGAACAAACCATTCGCTCGGTGCTGGGGCAAAACTACCCCGACTTGGAATATATTATCGTTGATGGCGGTTCTACCGATGGCAGCGTCGACATTATCCGCAACTACGAACAGGACTTAGCCTGGTGGGTCTCCGAGCCGGATTCCGGCCAGGCAGATGCGATCAACAAGGGGCTCAAGCGCGCCAACGGCGAAATCGTCGCCTGGCTCAACTCGGACGATCTCTATGCGCCCGGTGCCATTGCCCAGGTCGTGGCTGCGATGGAGCACAATCCCGGCCTCGGCATGGTCTACGGCGATGCCCTCAGCTTTGACCAGGAAGGCCATCCCCTCAACGAACTCGCTTTTGGCGATTGGGGCCTGGAAGAGTTTGTCACCTTCCACATCATCTGCCAGCCGGCTGTGTTCATGCGCCGACGTGTAATCGAAGAAGCCGGTTATCTCAATCCGAATTATCATTTCTTGCTCGATCACCACCTTTGGTTGCGCATAGCCCGCATGGCGGACGTTCAGCATGTTCCCCAGATTTGGGCTTTCGCCCGGCATCATCGCCAGGCAAAAAACGTGGCCCAAGCCGCCGAGTTTGGCCGAGAAGCCTATCGCTTGCTCGCATGGATGCAATCCCAACCGGACTTGGCAGCCCTCATCGAGCGGAATCGTTGCTCCGTTTGGGCCGCGGCACACCGCTTCAACGCCCGCTATCTGCTCGACGGCGGCCATGCCTGGCCTGCTCTGAAAGCGTATTTCCGCTCGTTAAGCCTGCATCCCCCCACGGCGCTTCAGGAAGGGCACCGAATCCTCTTTGCAGCGCTGAGTCTCTTAGGTGCTGGCTGGCTTGGAGATCTCTATTATCACCGCAAACGCAGCAACATCCCTGACGCTGTGCAAGATTTCGGTGTCGAAAATATTGACAACCTTTATGGATAAAAAATTCGTCTCAGACACATTTTTTGGGTCCTCTCCGCTTTGGCTAAGTCTGACCCTGGCTTTGCTCGTGGTCCTGGGGTTAGGAATCCGCTTGTATGATTTCACCGATCCGCCCCTCGATTTCCACGCCACCCGCCAGTTATTCTCAGCTCTGATCGCCCGCGGTATATACTACAAAAATCTTGTCTCGACCCCATCCTGGCAGCGTGAGGTCGCCATTGAGGCCTATGAAGCCAAGCCTGTGATCGAGCCGCGCATTTTCGAAACGCTCGTTGCTCTGACCTACCGGCTGATCGGGCGAGAAGTGCTCTGGGTAGCGCGCATCTATGCAATTTTGTTTTGGACGACTGGTGGAGTATTTCTGTATCTGCTGGCCAAAGAAATCACTTCCACCGATGGCGGCGTGGTTGCTCTGGCCTTCTATCTCACTGTTCCTTTTGGGGCGATCGCCAGCCGTAGCTTTCAACCTGATCCCCTCATGGTCATGTGGATCGTGATCGCCTGGTGGGCTTTCCTCCGCTGGCACCGCACCCCGACTTGGAAGACGGCCCTCCTCGCCGGACTTACCACCGGGATTGCCATTCTGGTCAAATCGGTGGCCGTCTTCATGTTGCTGGGCGGCATGGCCGCGCTGATTCTGGTCAACCGCGGCCTCAAAAAAGCGCTTCGTGACGGCCAAATTTGGTCGATTGCCGGATTAGCCGCTTTGCCCGTCACTGCCTTTATGCTCTATGGCCTCTTGGCCTTGGAGATGGAGTCACAGTTTCAGGGACGTTTCTTCCCCAAACTTCTCACCGATCCCGCTCATTATATTCGTTGGATCGAACAAATCGATTCCGTCGTCAGTTTTGAGCTTTGGATAGCGGCGCTGGTGGGAGTGTTTACATTTCGGAAACCTGCCCACCTTGCCTTTTTGCTCGGCTTATGGGGCGGATACTTCGTTTATGGGTTGGTGTTCCCCTATCACTTTGTGACCCACAATTACTACCACCTGCCGTTGATCCCGTTGGTGGGGCTTTCCCTCGCTCCCCTGGGAGCACTGATCTTCGCCAAAATTGCCAGCTTGAACTTGAAGCTTATTCCCCGTGTGGCGCTCATCGGTGTGTTCGCGTTGGGCATAGCTGTTCAACTATGGGATGTCCGCGTCACCCTCGCTCGCGAAGATTTCCGCCACGAGCCGCCCTATTGGGCCGAACTTGGTGCGTTGCTCGACAGAGACGCCGACATCATCGCCTTGACCCATGACTACGGCGACCGACTGGCCTATTACGGCTGGGTCAATGTGCACAATTGGCCTGAAACCAAGGCGATGGCCTACCGCGAATTGCGCGGCGGTGAGACGATGAGTTTCGATGAGTGGTTCGCGAACCGTACTGAAGGGATGGACTACTTCCTGGTCACCCGTCTCAACGAGCTTTCCCGCCAACAAGATTTGTACGCCAAGCTGACCGAAGAATATCCCGTCGTCGCTGAGGGGGAGGGCTACCTTTTGTTTGATTTGACCAATAAATAACCTGTATTTAGGGTATAATTGCAGAAAATCAGCCGAATCTGAAAAGCTGATTATTGGGAGTGTTTTATGGATACAACGGTACGAATTCGTAAACGAGGCGTAATGACGTTGCCCGCTGAGTTGCGGGAGAAATATAAAATTCGCCAGGGCGATACGTTTCGCTTAGTTGATTTAGATGGTGTCTTTGTCTTGACGCCCATGGTTCCCATGGTCCCTGAACTAGCGCGCGAGATTGAACGCATCCGCCAGGAAGCGGGGATAAGCATGGATGAATTGATCCAAGGTTTACGGGAACAAAGAGAAAAATATCACACAGATAACGACTAATGGCTCATAATGTGCCGCTTGTCTTTATTGATGCTGATGTGCTTTTCGCTGGAGCGGCTTCACCGCAAGAGTATGGAGCCAGTTACGTTCTGCTGCGCATGGCAGAGATCACTCTCATTGATGCAATAGCCTCAGAGCAGGTTATTGAAGAAGCGGAACGTAATTTGGGAGAAAAAATTCCTCAGGCATTGCCAAGTTTCCGCATGCTCGTTTCTCGATGCCTGCGTGTTGTTTCTACGCCAAGAGAGGATGAGTTGGTAATTTATCAAGGGCTAGCTGATCCTAAAGATCTTCCCATTTTAGTTGCTGCTATTCGCGAAAATTGTCCTTGGTTAGTGACGTTTAATATTGGAGATTATCAACCAGGCCATAAGGATGTCACTGTCATGCGACCAGGACAATTTCTCTCTAAAGTTCGTGGTTACCTCAGTCACTTGCGTTGGGATAATGAATAAAACTTGCTTGTGGTCCAAAAACCTATTGTGAACAAATTTCCCTTCGTTTCCATCATTACCCCCTCCTACAACCAGGCTCCTTATTTAGAAGCGACTATTCAATCGGTCCTGGAACAAGAGTACCCCCGGGTGGAATATATCGTTGTTGATGGCGGCTCCACCGACGGCAGCGTTGATATTCTGCGCCGGTACGAAGATCGCCTCGACCATTGGGTTTCCGAACCCGACCTGGGCCAAACCGATGCGATCAACAAAGGCTTTGCTCTGGCCTCGGGTGACATCTATGCCTGGTTGAATTCCGATGACACCTACGAGCCGGGTGCCATCGCCGAAGCGGCGCGTTTCTTGCAATCCCACTCCGAGGTTGGCTTGGTCTACGGTGATGCCAACTTCATCGATGCCGAGGGAAGCGTGATCGGGGAATTCAACGCCAAACAAACCAGCTACCGGCGTTTGCGCCGCGGTGGGGTATACATTCCTCAACAGGCGGCTTTCTGGCGGGCGGATCTTTGGCATCGGGTCGGACCTTTAGATCCCGATTATTATTTCGCCATGGATTACGATCTGTGGGTGCGCCTGGCACGAGTGTCGAAGCTGCGTTATCTGCGCGGCCATGTGTGGGCCAATTTCCGCCTCCATGATGACGCCAAAACCATTGCTGCCGACGAGCGTTGCTGGCCTGAAATGTTACGCATTCATCAACGTGATGGTGGCAGTTGGTTTTCCTGGATTTACCTGCGTTACATCATCCGCAAACTATTCGCTCCTTGGATTAACTGGAACCGCCGCCGCAAGTTTCGTTGATTCAGAGAACATGTTTTGACCAGATATTCATTGGTGCTCGCTTTGAAGGGTAAAATAGGACAAAGCAACACCAATGAATTTTTTGTTTAAAAAGGTGCAGTAACATCAATGGATGAAAACAAACCCGACCGCGAACGCCAAAAATGGGACCAATATTACCAATCGTTGGAACCGGAAGCGGAAAGTGATGAAATTCTTGCTTTCCGCGATCAGTTCGTTGAAGCGATTCAAGCTCTGCTGCCCGAGGGCGGACGCGTGCTCGAAGCTGGCTGCGGAGCCGGGATGCAGAGTCTCGCCTTGGCACGCCGCGGCTTTGACGTCACCCTGCTGGATTTTTCTGAGCAGGCTCTGACACAAGCGCGTCAGCGTTTTGCCCGCTACAATCTGGAAGCGACCGTTCTTCTCCAAGATGCTTTCGAACATGGCCAACCTGACTTCGATCTCGTCTTCAACGCCGGGGTCTTGGAGCATTACAGCTTTGATCGGCAAGTCGATTTTTTGCGCGCCATGGCCAGCCGCAGCAAGAAGTATGTCCTCGCTCTGGTGCCCAACCGGCGCAATTATTGGTATTGGGTTTGGCGGATGGACAATACCAGTCAGAATCGTTGGCCCTTTGGCAAAGAGATTCCCACCGCGTCGCTGGAAGACGCTTTCGACGCGGCCGGTTTGCACCCCCTGGGGGATGCCTACTTTGGTGCCACCTGGACGGAGACGTTCATCGCCGGGCTTGATGACCTTTCCGATGAACTCAAGTTGCTTATTGTGGACATTCACCGTTCCGGTCTCCTGCCCCCAAGCCAGACCAGTTATTTGGTCGCTACCTTGGGCAGCGTGGAGCCAACCCCGCAACCTGATGGCTGGCACAGCTTCGATCAACCCGATTCACCCGTGGTGGAGGCCCTCGCGGCGGTGCTTGCCGATGCCTTGGCCTTGGGCGTCAGTACCAGTCGAGATGCCCGGCAATTGCGCGATGAAATCGTCTCGAAGCTGACCGATGTGCTCAACCGCGTTCAAAACCTGGAGCAGCGCGACACGGTCGCTTTGTGGGAACAACATTTGCAGGCCTGGGAACAAAAACGTAGAGATGAATTGCAGACCCAAGTAGAAGAGATTGATCAGCGTAGGGAGCGCCAGATGGGTGCGTTGGTCGAGCAGGTTCGGCAAATCGAGCGCGAGCACACCGCCGCGCAAGTCCAAAAAGAGCAAGAAATTCAGCATTTGCGCACTCAAGTTGCAGCGTTGAGCCAGCCCCCGCCCACGTTTCGGGATCGGCTGCGGGGGGCGTGGCACCGAGTGCTGGGGATCCTGCGCCAACATCCGCACTTGGCCTGGCCCCGGCGCGTTTACAAACGGATCCGGCATTTTGCCCGTAAGGAAGCTGCAAAGACGGAACCCCGCCCCGAGCACGTTTATGAGGCTCCTGTTTCCTTGGGGCATCCAGCCATTCCACCCGATCGCCGGGTGATCATCCTGACCTACACGTTTTTCGATTTCGACGGCAACACGCTTTACCGCGGCGGGGCCGAGCGTTACGTGCTTCAGTTGGCCGATTTGATTCGCCGGCTTGGCCATCTTCCTGAGGTGGTTCAGTGCGGGAATGGATTTTGGGTGCGTTATTTTCAGAATTTGCGGGTCACCGGTTTGGATGTGGGCGGTGAAGCGGCGCGGCTCCCGGCGGTTTTTCAGCGTTTGGAACCGCAGGCGGCTTTGGTCGTCTATTCGCCTTTTTCGTTGGCCCAGGCGCCCACGCAAACGTCTTCGATTGGCATCAGCCACGGCGTGTATTGGGATCACCCCAGTTTTCAGGCCAGCCCCGCTCCCCGGCAGGAGATTCTCCGGGCCTGCCAACATGTGGATGCGCTCATCTCGGTGGATACCAATACGATCAACTGGCTGCGAGCGACGTCAGCGCCGCTGGTCGAAAAGTTGACCTATGTGCCCAACTTTGTCGATCTCGACCGGTTCCGGCCCGGCCAACGCTCGGATGAGCATCTTGTCGTTTTGTACCCCCGCCGGTTGTACCGCCCGCGTGGGTTTTGGCTGGTCGCCGGGGTTTTGCCCCGCCTGTTGCAGCGCTATCCCCAGGTAGTGTTTCGCTTTGTCGGTCAGGCCGAGCATCCCGAAGAAGACAAAATTGTCCAGTTGCAGAGCCGTTATCCCGGCCGCGTCACCTGGACATCACTACCGCACGAACGAATGCCCGACGCCTATGCCGACGCCGATATCACCCTGATTCCCACCGTGCACAGCGAGGGCACCTCGCTCTCTTGCCTGGAAGCGCTCGCTTCGGGCAGCGCCGTGATCGCCACCCATGTGGGCGGACTACCCGATCTGATTCTAGACGAGCATAACGGCCTGTTGATTGAGCCGAACGCGCAGGCCTTGTCGCAGGCTTTGGAGAGATTGGTTGATGATGAAGCTTTGCGGGAGAAATTTGGCCGGAATGGCCGCCAGGTGGCCGCCTCTTTCAGTCTGGAACGCTGGCGCGCCCACTGGCAGGAGATTCTGACGCAACACCTGCCTGATCCCGTTGATGAACCCTTTCCCCGTCCCCCTGTAGCCGTCTTTCCCGCCGCGCCGGGCATCCCCTGGGGGGGAATCAAACAGCGTCCCCATCACCTGGCCCGGCAATTGGCCCAGGCCGGGATCGAGACCTTTTGGCGCAACCCAGACGGGCGGCGTCCCAGCCCGGATCCGCTTTTGCACATCCTGGCTGTTCAAGATCAATTCTTAGCCCGCCGTCCGATTGTGATCATTTATTACCCCTTCCACTACCGGGATTTGGATCAATACGATCAACCCTTTATGATTTACGACGTCCTTGACGATGTCAGCATTCACGCCGCCTCGGATCGCGAGCTTGGCTTGCTCGAGGGCGAGCGAGCCGTGGATTATCATCAAAAACTCTTGGCCGAGGCCGATCTTGTCATTGCTTCTTCGTCAGTTTTGTACCAACGGATTCGCGAGCAGCGCCCCGATGCGATCTTGATTCCCAATGGTGTTGAATTATCTCATTTCCAGCAGCCCGCCGCGAGTGAGTCCGAATCTCGGCGCTCATCCCCGAAACAGCCGGTTATCGGCTTTCACGGCGCCATCGCCGAGTGGTTCGATCTGGATTTATTTTGTCAGGTGGTGGCGTTGCGGCCATCCTATCGCTTTGTTCTCATCGGCCCGGCTTCCGTTTCGCTTGATCGTTTGAAACAATATTCCAACGTTCATTATCGCGGCATGGTCGACTATGAAGATATCCCCGCGGAGATTGCCCCTTTCGATGTGGGCATCTTGCCTTTTGTTCTCTCGCCCCTGACCCACGGCGTGCGACCGCTCAAGGGACTGGAATATCTCGCCATGGGCAAGCCGGTCGTGTCCACACCCTTACAAACGATGAAGGACTGGCCCGGTGTCTTCACGGCGGAAACCCCGAAAGCCTTCGCCGAGCAAATCGATACTGCCCTTGCGGTCAAGGACTCGATCGCCGAGAATGAACAAGTTCAGTCCTTTGTGGCTGCTTCCTCCTGGCAGCGAACCACTGCGCCGTTGATAGACCGCATCAAAAACTTGAACGCAGAGCCGTAGCTTTTTATTGACCCCAGATGAATTGGATAAACACAGATACGTTTGGATAAGATATTGATCCCTGTAGATTGTATCCGCGTTTATCTTATTGATCTGTGGCTTTTTTCTCTTCGTTGAATCTTCCTCGTACTTCCAAGCAAATGTGTAACAGGTTTAATGAATTGATAGCTTCACCCTGAAGGCGCACCCTTTGGAAGGACATCAGGAAATTCTTTGTGCCCTCGGAGAAAAATTTTGTGATCTTCGCGCCTTTGTGGTGAGAATTCTATCAAGGGCCTGGGTATATCTGGACTAGCTTTAGCGAAACTTATGGATGAAATCATCCCCACTCATCGGACGGCTTTTTGGCTAGGTGTTGCGGGAATTTTGTTGGCATTTCTGCTCAGCATCTGGGTTTCCGTGGACGTTTTTTTGCATCCCGCCGCGCCGTATGTGTCCTATCCCGGCGACATGACTTTGGCAGGAGTCTATCTGGTCATTTTCCTTCTGATAAGTGTTTTTCTCCTGTCAGGACGAAATTGGTGGTTACTAGTTTTTTCTTTTCTGTTGACTGGTTTAGCTTTGCATGTTCCTTTGAATACCGACTATTTGCACAACAGCCTCTTCTTGTTGACCTGGCTTTTAGGTCTCAGTTGGTTTTTGGGCCACCGATTGCTTGCCTGGCTTGTCAACGATGAATCCGTGATGCGGTTGGAAAAAGCCGCTCTGGCAATTTCCTTGGGGTGGGGTGTTTTGGTTGTGCTCACCTTAATGTTGGGGTTGGTTGGCCTGTATCGCTCCTGGGTTTATTGGGGTTTGTTTGGTTTCGTCACGGTTTGGGCTCTATTCAATTTTGTTTCCGGTCAATTTATATTTTCTCGCCACAGAAAAAAACATGGGACGCGGATTGCGCAGATGGAGCCGATTTTCGCGGATGAAATGAACGGAAATAAAAAAATCCGTGAGAATCAGCCTGATTCGCGTCATCCGTGTTCTATTTACTTAAGGATGAAACGTTTGTATCGCTCCTTTTTGGAACACGAACCTTCCTGGCTCTTTTCTCTGGCGATCAGCTTGCTTGTTGTCATTGCCCTGGGCAGTTTCTTCTGGGCGTTGGCTCCGGCTGTCCGCTACGACTCGCTCAGCTACCATCTCGCCGTTCCTGACCGCTATCTCCGTGCCGGGCGGATGATCGCGTTGCCCGAATCGATTCAGACCTATTACGCTCATTACGGCGAGATGCTCTACACGACCGCTTTGCTGCTGGGCGACCAGCCTCTGCCGGGGCTGATTAATTTCTCCGCCGGGATGCTGCTCACGCTTCAAGCCTATCTTCTGGGGCGACGGATCCGCAGCCAGCGGGTCGGTCTACTGGCCGCGCTGCTTTTTGCTTCGATTCCTCTCGTCGGCATCGAAGCGGGAACCACCTATATCGATATTTTCGTAGCCGTGTTCTTCACCGCCGCGGTGCATGCCGCTTTATCTTGGCGAGACTCCCGGGAGAACCGCTGGTTGCTCTTGGTTGGCGTCTTTTCCGGCCTGGCCGTGGGTACGAAGATTACCGCTTTTTGGCTGCTGCTTCCCCTGATGGCGATTTTGCTGGTGAAGGCTTACCGAGAGTACGGTCGGAAACCCAAGTTTCTTCGCGCTGTTGCTGCGCTGACTTTGCCTGCCCTGATTTTGGCTGCCCCCTGGCTGATTCGGAATTGGCTCTGGACGGGCAATCCCATCTTTCCCAATTACAACAATTTATTCAACAGCCCGGATTGGTTCACCCGGCCTTTCTTCTTCATCAAAGCCGATACCCAGACGCTGATGAGTTTTCTGGCCTTCGCCTGGCTGGGGATCACCGATACGCACCGCTATTACCACGAAGCCCCCGGCGCGGTCTTAGGTGCTCTGCCCATGTTGAGCTTGCCCTGGCTGTATGGCTGGTATCCGCGCCGGCGCGGCGAAAAACGCTTTTATCGGTTGATTTTCCTGGCTTGCTGGGCGGCGATCGGCTTATTGTTTTCGGTTGCCTATCATGCCCGCTATTTGCTGCCGCTTTACCCCTTGATGAGCGTCTTGGCCGCTCTCAACCTGGAAATGTTGGGCCGATTCCTGTTCAAGCGGCTCAACATTCTCGGCGCGGCCCTTGTTGGACTGGTCATGGTCTATTTGTTCACCACCCGTCTGGCTTTCACCGTCCGCTGGTGGGAGATCCCCGAACGCTATCCCTTTCAAATCTGGTTGGGCCGAGAGCAGCCAGAAACCTTTCTCGAGCGAGTCTTGCCGGTCTACGGCGCGTTTGAATTTCTCGATCGGCGCGGCGCAGAAAAAGTCTTTTCAATCGGCAACGAGTTACGCTACTATACCGATGCAGAAATTCACGGTATTCTCTTCTCCAAGTGGGCTTATCAAGCCTTACACACTGCCTCAAACGCCGACCAGCTTGCCCGTCATCTCGCTCGCCAAAACATTGATTATCTGCTCCTTTATCCCCCGGAACAGGAACACCGCCCGGACATATATCAATCCCCAGCCCTGGACGAGAGCTTTTTTGCCACCTATACTCGTTTGGTATATTGTCAGGATCAAGTTTATGTTTACCGCTTTTTTCCCCAGGGCATTGATCGTTCGGGAGACGCCCCGGTCAATTTGTTGGCCAATCCCGGCTTTGAAGTATTTGACGCTCGAGGCGACGTGGCCGCTTGGAATTTGACGGGAACGGGCTATCGCGTCGAAAGCGGCGAACACGTCTTTCAAGGTGATCATGCTTTGATGCTGCCCGGTCCGGGTGCGAGCGCCTATCAAGATGTCCCCGTGACTCCCGGCCAGCTTTACACCCTGGGCTATTGGGCCAAGGCGCGTTCGGCGGAGCAGCAGATTCAACTGTACATCCAATGGCTCGATGCCCAATCCCAGCCCGTCGACAAAAGCGCCGAGTGGAAATCCATGCAGCCCCGCTGGGCCTTTTATCAATTCTCGGCCACCTCGCCAACAGACGCCCGTTTTGCCCGCGTGTTCGTCAGCCTGGTGCATCCGGGCCAGGTCTGGTTCGATGATCTTTGCTTTGTCAACGGAGACGTATGTCCGTGAAAAAATTCTCTGACCATTATTACGATTCCTCCCGGCGCGGCCACCCCCTCTTCGAAGAGTTGCGCGCCTTGCTTACCTACCGTGAGTTGGTCTTCCAATTTGTGGCCCGCTCGATCAAGACGCGCTACAAACGGTCGCTTTTAGGCGTGGCCTGGACGATCTTGAATCCCCTCCTGACCATGATTATCCTTACGATTGTGTTCTCTCAGGTCTTTCGCGTCCAAATCGAGAATTTTCCCGTCTACGTACTCAGCGGCCAACTGGTCTGGATTTTCTTCTCCACGACGACGAGCGGCGCCATGAGCGAGATGGTCTGGAACGGTGGTTTGCTCAAGCGCATTTACATGCCCCGCTCTTTGTTCGCCGTTTCGGCCATCGGTACCGGACTGGTCAACTTTTTCTTTTCGTTGTTGCCCCTTTTGCTCATTGCCATCGCCCTGGGTGTCCATCTGAACCTGGCCTTGCTGACCTGGCCGCTGGCTCTCCTCTTGGTTTCGCTGTTCTCGCTCGGTCTGGGATTGCTGCTCTCCACCGCCGTGGTCTACTTTGCCGATATGCTGCCGGTGTATAACGTTCTTCTGACGTTGTGGCTCTATGCTACGCCGATCATCTATCCCCTCGAAATTGTCCCCGCTCGCTGGCATTGGCTCTTTCGCTATAATCCGGTTTATTATTTCGTTGAGGCTTTTCGCCAGCCCCTGCTGGACGGTGTCGTCCCCGGCTGGAATATCTGGCTCCCCGCCGCCGGGTTTGCCCTCGTCATGCTCCTGCTCGGCGGCTTGGTCTTCACGGCCAAGTCGAGCGAATACCCTTACCGCCTATGAACGCCGAATCCTCTGTAATTCGCGTCGAAAACATCTCCGTCCGTTATCGCGTCCCCGAAGAGAAATTGTCGGGGATTAAGGAGTTCACCATCCGTTGGTTGCAGCGTCGTTTGGGCTACCGCCACTTTTGGGCTTTGCGCGAGCTCGATTTTGCGATCAAGTCAGGAGAGATTTTCGGCATCATTGGCCGCAACGGCGCCGGGAAGAGCACCTTGCTCAAGGTCATGGCCCGGATTCTGGTGCCCACCCAGGGGCGCATTATCGTCGTTGGTAAAACGGCACCCCTCCTTGAGGTCGGTGCGGGGTTCCACCCGGAGTTGACCGGTCGCGAGAATGTTTATCTCAACGCCGCTCTGTTGGGCTATTCCCGCGCTCAGATGCAAACTCGGTTCGATCAAATTGTCACCTTCGCCGGGGTACAAGACTTCATCGACGCGCCCCTGCGAACCTATTCCACCGGCATGGTCGCCCGCCTCGGATTTGCCGTCGCCACCAGCGTGCGCCCCGATATTTTGCTTGTCGATGAAGTCCTTTCCGTCGGGGATGTCGCCTTTCAAGAGAAATGTCTCGACCGGATGCGAACGTTTCAGCAGCAGGGCACTACGATTGTCCTGGTTACTCATGCGTTGGATTGGGTCCGACAGCTTTGTCAGCGGGCGATCTGGTTGGAGGAGGGGAGCATCGCCGCACAGGGGCAGGCTGATACCGTTGTTCAGCGTTATCTCCAGGTCAAGTGAATCCCGTGACCGCCGCCGAGAAACCGAGCGTGGTTTTCTGCCGCTCGAACCCCATCGCCCCCGACCCCCGCGTGGAGAAAGCTGCCTCCGCCCTGGCCGATGCCGGCTATGGCGTGATGATTATCGGCTGGGACCGCAGCGGAACCTTTCCCACATCCGCTTGTCTCCGACGCATGTCTCTCCATCGACTGCCCATTCGGGCGCGTTATGGAACCGGTTTGCACAACTTTCCCCCGCTGCTGCGTTGGCAGTGGGGTTTGTTGTTGTGGCTGCTCCGCCACCGCCAGCGCTACGACATCATTCACGCCTGCGATTTCGACACCGTCCTGCCCGCTTTGCTTTGTAAGTGGCTGTTGGGAAAACGAGTCGTGTATGATATTTTCGACTTCTACGCCGATCACTTGCGCGCCACCCCGGGGTGGATCAAACGGATCATCCGCTGGGTCGATCTGCGCGTAATCAATCGGGTGGATGCGCTTATCCTCAGCGATGAGTCTCGGCGAGAGCAAATCCGCGGCGCCGACCCGCGTCAGAGCGCGGTGATTCTCAATACGCCCCCAGATCTGCGCGCTCAGTTTGACCAGCGAGAGATCTCTGGCTCAACAGAAGGCTTGCGGCTTGTCTATGTTGGCCTCTTGCAGCGAGAGCGCGGTTTGTTTGACCTGCTTTACTTGTTAGCCCAGTACCCCTCCTGGCGCTTAGATTTGGCCGGTTTCGGCGGCGATCAGGAGCAAATTCTGACTCGGGCGGAGTCGCTGTCTAATCTGCATTGGCATGGCCGCGTGCCCTATCAACGCGCTTTAGTCTTGACCGCGGCTGCTGACGTCGTCCTTGCCTTGTATGACCCCGCCTTGCCCAATCATCGTTACGCCAGCCCCAACAAAGTTTTCGAAGCGATGATGCTGGCCAAGCCCGTCGTCTCGGCGCAAGATACCCATATCGACGGCGTCGTGGAGCAGCACCGTTGTGGTCTGGTGGTGCCCTATGGGCAGCTTAAAGCTTTGGAACAGACTTTAACTAGCTTAGAAGACGATCCCGCTTTGAGACGGATACTGGGGGTTAATGGCCGCCGCGCTTACGAGCGTTTCTATTCCTGGTCAATCATGCAGGATCGTCTGCTGCGACTTTACGCTCAGATGCGATAGAATAAGTGGAAGCTAAAACCGATAACTTAACGCAGAGTCACAGGAAAAGGATTCGCTCAGGAAAAGCCACAGATCAATCAGATGAACACAGATAAAATCAAGAGCTTGCCTTATCTTTATCTGGATTTATCCTATTCATCTGTGGCTAATCAGCAAAACTCTCTGCGCCTCCGCGTTACCTATTTTTTATGCCCAAAATCATCCTCGCTGCCAACACCGATTGGTTCTTATACAATTTCCGCCATGCCCTGATGAACGAGTTGCGCGCCCAGGGTTATGAGGTCGTGTTGGTCTCTCCACCCGGTGAATTCATCTCTCGCTTGCAGAATGAAGGCTTTCGCTGGATACCCTGGATGCTCAAGCCTCACAGTGTCGCTCCCTGGGGAGAAATCCTTTCCTTTTTGCACATCGCTCAACTTTACCGCCGCGAACGTCCCGATATCGTCCACCACCACACCATCAAATCGGTTTTGTACGGTTCGCTGGCCGCCGCACTTGTCAGTGTCCCCACGGTGGTGAACACGATTTCGGGACGCGGCTATGTTTTTCTGGGGCAGGGCTGGAAGCCGCGCTTAATTCGCCGGTTGATTGCTCCCTTTTACCGCTTCGCTCTTCGAAACATTTCTTCAGCCGTGATTTTTGAGAATCAGGCTGACCGTCACTTCTTCCAGGAAGCGCGATTTGTGCTACCGGAGCGTGCCTACCTGATTGAGAGCGTGGGCACCGATCCCCGGCGTTTTGTCCCCACACCGGAGCCGGACGAGCCTATCCTTGTTTTGATGGCCGCCCGGATTCATTGGGACAAAGGTGTTGGTGATTTCGTCGAAGCGGCGCGGCTGCTGCATCAACGTATACCCATTCGCATGGTCTTGGTGGGGGCACCCGAACCCACCAATCCTGCTTCTATCGATGAATCTACCTTACGAGCCTGGCAGCGTGAAGGCCTGATCGAATGGTGGGGCTGGCAGCGGGATATGGAGACGATCTACCCGCAGAGTCACATCGTCGCCTTGCCGACCATGTATGGCGAAGGCGTGCCCACTACCTTGCTCGAAGCGGCGGCCTGCGGGCGTCCCCTCATTGCCACTGATTTGCCCGGCTGCCGCGCCGTGGTCAAAGATGGCCAAACCGGGTTGTTAATTCCATTCAATGACCCCGAAAGCCTGGCCCAGGCGATTGAGCGTCTCGCTCACAATCCTGATTTGCGGGCGCGTCTGGGGCAAGCCGCTCGTGAGCTGGTGTTGGAAAAGTTCGCCCGCGAGCAAATCAACCAGGCTACCTTGCAAGTGATTCAACAACGTCATCGTTAGATTCGCCTGATGAGCGAATTCGCAGGGAATCGAGCAAAATCTTTGTGACTATATCGAAAAGTCTTTGTGTCCTTTGCGTCTTTGTGGTGTGTCCCTGATATTTTCAGCGATTTTGTCAAAACGGACAAATAAGGTAGAATCATGCCCATGAATACTTCCTGGCGCTTACGCAATTTTTTCCTCACCCTCACCCAGCGTTGGTATCTCGTCGTTCTCACCTTCTTGCTCGGCGCGTTCCTTGGTTGGGGTACGAGCCTACTTTGGCCCTCCACCTATCGAGCCGATCTGGACTTGTACGCCGGACTGAACGCCTATCGCCAACCTCGCGATCGTTTCATTCTCTCCATCGCCCAGGACGATTTCGAGAACGTCGACGATTACAAACACTGGCAGATGGAGCAGCTCAACACGCTGGCGCTTCAAGATGATTTTCTCCTCGATACGCTGGAGCGTTTGCGCCAAACCGACTCGCGCTGGAACGATGTCTCGCCTGATGAACTGAAAACCAAGCTGCGGGGCTCCTGGCGCAACGCTGGCCGCTGGCACCTGGCCGCCGAGACCCGGCAGCGGGAGATGGCCATTCAGGCGGTGGAAATCTGGGCCACGGTCATCGACGAGCGCATCAACACGGCCCTTGAACATGCTCGCCAAGTTGTTGCCGTGGATACGCGTCAGGTCAGGCTGGCGGATGAAATTGTGTCTTTGGAGAGACGTCAGCAAGCCTTGATGCAGGTTCAAGCCAATCTTGAAGCCATGCAGACGGATTTGGAACAGCTTTCTCCAGATCAACCGTTGGACTCTCTGACCCGCTGGGACTTGCTGGCCCAAGCCTCCCGCGCAGCGGACTGGGGGGCAGGCTGGCAAGCCGCTTTGGAAGTGTTTCCCGCTCCCGATGCACTTCCTCCAGCCTACCTCCATTGGATGGAACGGATTCTCGCCTTGATCGCCGCCGATTCGGACGCTCTGCCCACCCAACTGAATCGACTTGAAGCGCAGTATGACGACTTGGCCGAAGACTATCTCCAAGCAGCAGAAAAGAGTTTGGCGCTGTCGCCCAATTTGAGCATCGAAGCCCCAGAGCAGGTTGATCCTCAGGTGGAAGTCGTCCGGTCTGCTAATACGCTCATGTTGGTAGGTGGAATCTTGGGCGTATTGGCTTGGCTGTTGTGGGAGTTGGCCCGATTCAGCCGCGAGAGCGAGTCAGCATGACCTCACCCTGGTTCTCGAAAGCCCAGAAGATGTTATGGGCCGTCTTCCTGGTCAGCCTGCCGATGTCCAGTTTCCCCTTCTTCCCCGGCGGTGTCGGTGGCGATACCCTGGTGCGCCCCCTGGCTCTCTATCCCCTGGCGGCTTTACTGGTTTTGGTCACCCTGCCCCGTCTCTTCACCAAACCGATTTCCCGAACGGCTTTGCCGTTGGCCGCTTTTGCCCTTGTCGCTCTGGCCAGCACGGTGTTGGCCCATGCCCGCGGCATTGACCCAAACATCAATGTCAGCGTAGCCTCTCGCTCCGTGCGGATGCTGCTCACCCTGGCGTTGGGCGGTGCGTTCTATTTGACCGTCGCTTTGACCCCCGATTCCGAGTCGATGCTCCGCTTTTCGCTGCGCTGGTTGTTTATTGGCTTGATCATCGCCTTGATCTGGGGCACCTTGCAGGCGATCTATGTAATCAAATTCGATCGGGCTTATTTTGATTTTCTCTCTAGGTTGCAGAACTTCGTCTCTACGCGGCGTTTATTTGCCAAGCGCGTCTCTGGGATGACTTATGAACCGAGTTGGTTTGCCGAGCAGATCGCCTTCCTGTGGATGCCCTGGCTCTTTGCTGCCGTCCTATCCAACCAGACCGTTTTTGGCTGGCGCTTCCGCAGGCTGACGGTCGAAACACTGCTCTTGCCCTGGGCGACGGTCATTTTAATGTTCACTTATTCTCGCTCCGGCTTGGCCTATTTTGTGATTCAGTTGGTTTTGGCGTTTTTGCTCTGGCCGCGGAAGAAGCGAGTCAAGGTCAGAAATTGGAAAACCATCTTCAAGCGTGTTGCACAAGTGGGCCTAATCCTTGTGATACTCATCGCGATCGCCTTCCTCGTCGGGACGCGCAATAATTATTTTTCCCGCTTGTGGCGTTTTTGGAGCGATGAAGAAGCTACCGGGACGTATTTTCAGTACATCGCTTTCAGCCAACGCTTTGCCTATTGGGAGACCGCTTATCAACTTTTCGAGCAGTACCCGGTCTTGGGGATCGGCTTGGGCAATTTTACCTTTTATTTTGAAGATGCTTTGACCGACCGCCCTTTGCGGCCCATGCCAGAGTTGCTGCGCAAATTCGTCCCCGAAGAAGGCCATCTTCCTATCATCGTGACCAGAAACTTGTTTGCCCGCATTCTGGTTGAAACCGGCTTGTTGGGGACGGCTACCTTTCTGGCCTTTTTTGTTGCTATGTTGGGCTCGGCGGTGTATCTTTGGATGGGCCTCACAGCCGAACAGCGCTTCTGGGGGCGCGCCGGACTGCTGGGATTGGTTGTCTTTGTTGGAGTGGCCTTTTCGGTCGATTCATTTGCCATTCCCAACATGTGGATTCTTTTTGGTTTGTTGACATCTGCTGCGCAGGTTTATGCGCCAGGAATGAGTTGATATGTGGAAAACTACTGTAATCGTTTTGTTGGTTTTGTTGCTTTTGGGGGGATGCTGTTGTTGTCTACTTGGTATCGGTGGTGGTATCTTTTACTTTGCGGCTCAGGAGGAAGATTTCTCTTGGCAGGGGGAGTGGCAATGGGATTTGGAAGCCGGTGACCCCACGGTCACCCCGGTGGTGATTCGCCCGACACCGGAACCGACTCCCGAGGCCGCGGCGACGGAATCGAGTTCCAACAACGGGACCAAGCAGGAGGGGGAAGTGGTTGCTCCCCAGCCGCAAAGTGAGAATCAGGCATGGGACACGCTCCAAACGTTGGAGAACGTCCATGTTCCCGAAAATGATTTATTGGACATCGCCGAACGTCTCGAAGGCAAAGAGAACATCCCCCGTACGCTGGAAGCGCCTCCTGCTCCCTTGGAAGTGGGCGCCAAGGATGTCTTTTGGGTTACCAATGTGGACAGCAATGAGAGTTTTCAGGTTGACGCCACCCTGCGGTATGTCACCGATCATGCTTATTTCTGGATCGAAAACGACGTCGGCTATGACGAAAATGAACTGGAGGTGATGGCCGAAACGTTCGAATATGAGATCTATCCGACCACGCGGGCCTTTTTTGGCAGCGAGTGGAATCCGGGCGTGGATGGTGATCCCCACATTTATATTCTCTATGTCGGCGGGCTGGGATATGGTTTGGCTGGGTATTTCTCCTCGGTGGATTCTTATCACCCCCTGGCGCACGAGTATTCCAACGCCCATGAGACCTTTGTGTTCAACGCCGATACGGTCGACCTGGATGAAGAGTATACCTTGGGTGTGCTGGCACACGAATTCCAACACATGATTCACTGGCACCGGGACCGCAACGAGACGTCCTGGCTCAACGAAGGCTTTTCGGAGCTGGCCGCTTTTCTCAACGGTTACGATGCCGGAGGGTTTGATTACCTCTATACCAGCAATTCGGATTTGCAACTGAACGATTGGCCCAATGATCCCAACGCGACGGGGCCACATTACGGCGCTGCTTTTCTCTTCACCACCTATTTCCTCGATCGTTTTGGCGATGAGGCCACCAAAGCTCTGGTGGGCCATCCCGACAATGGCATGTCCAGCGTCGACACGGTCCTCGCCGAGTTGAACGTCACCGATCCGCTAACGAACCAAAGCGTCAGCGGCGATGATGTCTTTTTCGATTGGACCTTGGCCTCTTATTTGCTTGATGGTGACATCGCCGATGGACGCTACACCTATCACAATTACGCTGACGCGCCCCGAGCGTATGCGACCGAAACGATCTCCTCCTGCCCCACGGAAACATTGACCCGCGATGTCAGCCAGTACGGGGTCGATTACATTCGGATCACCTGCGCTGGCAATTACACCCTCAATTTCGAAGGCTCTGTTCAGGTTGGCGTGCTCCCCGCCGATCCCTATTCCGGCGATTACGCCTTTTGGTCCAACAAGGGGGATGAATCCAATATGACGCTGACGCGCCACTTCGATTTTCGCGATCACAGCGGCCCGCTGACGCTTTCGTATTGGACCTGGTACGACATCGAGGAAGATTACGATTATGTCTATGTGGAGGCTTCGCTGAATGGCGAAGACTGGCAGATTTTGACGACCCCCTCAGGCACCTTGGAAGACCCCTCGGGAAACAGTTACGGCTGGGCTTACAATGGCCAATCCGGCGGGACAGGCCGCTGGATTCAGGAACAGGTTGATCTCTCTGAGTTCGCCGGCGAGCAGGTTCAGATTCGGTTTGAATACATTACGGATGCGGCCGTCAACGGAGAGGGATTCCTCTTGGATGATATTACCGTTCCCGAAACAGGATATGCTTCCGACTTTGAGGCTGATTCCGGTGGTTGGGAGGCTGCCGGCTTCGTCCGCATCCAGAACAAGCTGCCCCAGACGTTCCGGCTGGCTCTGATCACCCAGGGCGAATCTCCCGCTGTGACCATGCTCTCCCTCAGCGCCGATAACCTTGGCGAGTACACGCTCTCCCTTGATGGCCGCGAGGAGGCCGTCCTTGTCGTTGCCGGGACGACGCGTTATACTCGCCAAAAAGCAGCCTATCGCTTTGAGATTGTGCCCTAAACTATTCTACGGAAACCACTTGCTTGCTTTTCTGAGGCTTTCGCAGTTCGGCCAGTTGGGCTTCTAACTCCCTCCGCCGGACCTCGGCAGCGGCCTGGGCTTCCTGCTGGATGCTTTCGATCCGCTTTTGGGCTTGGGCGCGCAACTCGTCTCCTGATGCGGGCGTTAATAACAACGCGGCCGTCGCGCCGATCACTCCCCCAATGCTGAAACCGAGCAAAAATTTGAAAATCCGTTGCATGGTATCATCCTCCTTTGATCTTTTTGGTCTGTTTGAGATTTCTCTGCACTTGGTATTATAATTGACAACCTGCGATTGTCACAGGAGTTCACGTAGAGCCGCGAGGAAAGCTTAAAAATCTTTGCGTTAAAAAAAGAAACTATTGATGCCTGAAGGTTGCTTGATCAAGTTCTTATGGGGGCTGTTGGCGGCGGTGCTATTGACCATTGCTGCCGTTATTGGCGCGTGGGTTGGCTATGAAGACGGCGTCCAGTCCGGTTTTGAGCTTGCCACCCTGGCGGCTCCCGATCAGGTACGGGAGCAGTATCAGCTTGCCATTCAAGATTATGAATATGGCCGTTATGATCTCGCCCGGCAGCGTTTTGTCTATGTGCTCACCCAGGCCCCGGGCGAGTATCCCGAGGCGGTCGAGTATATCGAAGGAATGGATGCTGCTTTGGAAACCACGGCTACGTTCACGCCCACCGTGGTCACACCGACCCTAACCCTCACCCCCACGCCCGATACCCGCCGGGAAGAAGCCATTTTTGCGAGCGCAAAGTCTTTGATGGCTGACGGAGATTGGACCGCTGCCATCGATACCCTCGTCGCCCTGCGCAACAAGAACTTGACCTACCGCGTCGTCGAAGTCGATGACATGCTTTACGCCGCACTGCGCAATCGCGGCGAAGATAAAATCTTGCGCCAGGGTGATCTGGAGGGCGGAATCTACGATTTGAGCCTGGCGGAGAAATTTGGCCCCCTCGATTATCAAGCTGTGGTTTATCGTGATTGGGCCCGGCTCTATTTGACCGCGTTGGGTTTCTGGGAAGCGTATCCCGCCCAGGCGGTGTATTATTTTGGCCAGATTGCCGCCGCTGCTCCCGGCTTGCAGGACAGCGTCGGGTGGACGGCGGGATGGCGCTATCGCATGTCGTTGATCCATTATGGCGATCAACTGGCCGCCGAGGGCAAGTGGTGCGAGGCCGAGGCCCAATACCAGGCCTCGATGGATCTTCGCCAACAGGATGGGTTGCGCCCGACCTTGATGTATGCCTCCAACCGTTGCGCCACGCCGACGCCGGATTTCTCGCCGACACCGCAGGTCACGGCCACAAGTGCGGTAACACCTACGAGCACGTCCACGCCCGTCCCCGGTCAAAGCGCGACGCCCACCGCCACGGCTACCTCGGATTCACAGAATACGGCGACATCGACATCAACAGCTACGTCCACGCCGGCGAGTACATCCACACCTACCTCGACACCGATTCCCTCGGACACGCCTGTTGATACGCCCACATTTACTCCCACGGCGACGTTTACGAATACACCCACCCCCACGAGCACAGAAACACCAACGCCATCGAAGCCATCTGATTAATGACCTCGTCAAGCAAGTACCCGACCCCAAATAAAAAAACTGCTCCTGACAGTAAGCGGACTGTCAACGTGATCTTGGGAGTCTCTTTGCTGGTTGCCATGATCGTGATGGGGCTGTTCGCCTATGCCATCGGGCGCGAAATCGGCACCCCGCCCGCGGCAGTGTACGAAACGCGCACGCCGATTCCCGGATTCACACCCCAGCTTGAAACCGAGCAGGCGGGAGCAGAACCCTCTCCAACGGTGACCCCGGACGCCGACGCTCAACCCCCCAGCCCCTTGAAGACGCCCCGCATCCAACCCGAGTTGACCCCCTGGGATGGCAAGGAACGGGTTACCGTGTTGATTATGGGCCTGGATTATCGCGATTGGGTCGCCCATTCGGGTGCCTCCCGCACCGACACGATGATGCTCTTGACCATGGACCCGATCACCAAGACGGCGGGGATGCTCTCGGTGCCGCGTGACCTGTGGGTGCCGATCCCCGGGTTTGGACACGGCAAGATCAACACGGCCCACGTTTTGGGCGAAGCCAACAATCTGCCCGGCGGCGGCCCTGGCTTGGCCGTCAAGACGGTGGAGCGCGTCATCGGCGTGCCGATCCACTATTACGCCATCGTCGATTTTCAGGCTTTCATCCGCTTCATCGACGAGTTAGGCGGCGTCAAATTGGAGGTCCCTTACGAGATCGAAGTCGATCTGCTCAATGGCGATAACAAAGTGATCAAACCGGGCGTGCATACCCTGCCGGGCGATTATGCCCTCGCCTACGCCCGCAACCGCACCACCGGCCAGGGTGATTTCGACCGTGCCCGCCGCCAGCAGCAAGTCATCCTTGGCATTCGTGACCGCATCCTCGATTTCAAGATGCTGCCCGATTTGATTGAGAAGGCTCCCAGGCTGTACCGGGAGCTCGTCTCCGGGGTTGCCACCAATATGAAATTGGATCAGGTCATCCGCCTGGCATTGTTGGCGCAACAAATTCCCGAGGAGAATATCCGCCAGGGGGTCATCGATACCCAATATGTCGCCTATGGCTGGTCGCCGGATAATTTGAGCATTCTGATCCCTTACCCCGACCGCATTCGTCTCTTGCGTGATGAGATTTTTAGTTCCTCCGGTGTGATGGGGCCGCTGGCCCCGGGCGATGAGACCGAGCGGATGGCCATGGAAAGCGCCACCATCTCGATCAAGAACGGCACAGACACAGAAAAATTGGCCGAGCGAGCTGCCGCTTATTTGACCTCCCAGGGTGCCACCGTCGCCGAAGTGGGCGTCACCGATCAGCGTTATCTCAAAACCACGCTCGTCGATCACGTTGGGAGACCCTATACGCTCCAGTATCTCGTTTCCTGGCTGGGCGTAGAAACACGCCAGATTGAATTCAATTACGATCCCAACTATCCCGTCGATGTCGAAATCATTTTGGGTGACGATTGGGCCTCCAAGGAGAACATGCCTTGATGCCAAACAACATGGTTAACCCGCACATTCCCTGGGTGGATTTGCACCGCCACTTGGATGGCAACATCCGCCTGGAGACGATTTTGGACCTCGGTTGCCAGCACGAGATCCCCTTGCCCGCCTGGGAGGTGGAATCCCTGCGCCCCCACGTTCAGGTGACTGAGCCGAAGCCCGGCGTGATGGCTTTTTTGGCCAATTTCGAGTGGATGGTGGCTGTTTTGGCCGACGAAGCCGCTTGCCGCCGGGTGGCTTATGAAAACGTCGAAGATGCCTGGCGGGAGGGCCTCGATTACGTCGAGTTCCGTTTTAGCCCCGTTTTCATGGCCGAGCCTCACGACCTGGAACCCGCCAGCGTGGTCGCCGCTGTGGTGGATGGAATTCAGCAAGGACGGCGCGATTTTCCCGTCGAAGTCAATTTGATCGGGATCATCAGCCGCACCTACGGCCCCGAAAAGGGATGGCAGGAATTGAATGCTTTGCTATCCCGAAAGGATCACATCGTCGGCCTGGATTTGGCCGGGGATGAGATTAACTTTCCCGGGGCCTTGTTCCTGGATCACTGTCGGGAGGCCCGGGACGCGGGCTGGCAGGTTACCGTTCATGCCGGTGAATCCTGCGGCCCGGAGCGGGTCTGGGAAGCGATCCAAGACCTGGGCGCCAGCCGCATCGGACACGGCGTCCACGCCGTGGAAGATCCCGATCTGCTGGCCTTCTTGCGTGAGCGGCGGATTGGCATCGAGTGCAACCTGACCAGCAATGTCCAGACCACCACCGTGCCGGATTTCACTTCTCATCCCCTGGAAACGTTCTTGGAGCAGGGCTTGTTGGCTACGATCAACACCGACGACCCGGGCATCAGCAACATCGATCTCGCCCATGAGTACAACATCGCTGCTCCCGCCGCGGGCCTGACCCGGGAGCAAATCCATCAAGCCCAGGCCAACGCCGTCGAAGTCGCTTTTCTGTCCGATGAAGAAAAAGAAGCCCTCAAGCAGCGCAAAACTGCCAGCCTCTGAGGAAGCCAGGAAGCAGAGACGCAGAGATTGAGTTTTTGTAATTGCTGTTCGTTGTTTCTTTTTTAAAACTCTGCGTCTCACAGGCGTGCAACGCACGCCCACTCCGCGCCTCTGCGTTAAAGCTCGACTTTTTCAATAGATTCCGTGTTGATCCAATTGATCTGTGGCTCATTACCCCATGTTGAAACCATCTCTGATTCTCTCTGTAGGCATGCCCCGAGCCGGTTCGGGCTGGTACTACAACCTGACCCATGACTTGATTCTCGCTGCTGGAGGCCAGAACGGGCGTGCAATCCGCCAAACCTATCACCTGGAACGGTTGCTCACCGAAGTCAACTGCAACATCGGTACGTTGAGCTTTTACCGTCTGCTTCCGGTGATGCTGCCCGTGGTGATGGGTAACACCTACGTGGTCAAGCTGCACGCCGGACCCAGGCCGCTGGCCAATCTCTTCATCCGCCGGGGTTGGATGACGCCCACGTATATTTATCGCGATCCCCGCGATGCCCTGCTCTCCGCTTATGAGTACGGCCAGCGCAAACGCGAGAGTGGTCGCGGCGGGGCCTTCTCGCAATTGACCAGCATTGACAAGGCGATTGACTTTATGGCCGAGTACGTGCGCATCTCCGAGGCTTGGTTGGCTTGCCAAAATGCGCTGCACGTCCGCTACGAAGATTTGTTGACTGATTATGATACCGAAGCCCAACGCCTGCTGGACTTTTTGGGCATTGCCGCGGGGGCGCCGGACGTTCAGAGAGTGATTGATCAATACCGGCCCTCGCAGGGTTCTGCCGAGCAGCGCGGCACCCACTTCGTCAAAGGCAAAATTGGCCGCCACCGCCAGGCGTTCAGCGAAGAGCAACTGGCCCGCTGCGAGCGAGAATTCGGCGACTATCTCCGCCGAATGAACTACCCTGTTTATGGGAAATAAGGATCAGTTTTCACCGCCGAGAGCGCGGAGTCCGCTGGGAGAACCTACAATATAAATCTCTGTGCTCTCAGCGCACTCTGCGGTGAGAAATCACAGCTTGCCAGCTAATCCATTTCGCGGCATAATTAGCTCACCGCCTGGATCACCTCTAGTGACCGGGACGGATTGAAGATCACCGGATAACGTTTCCTGAAACCCAGGACTCTACCTGAAAGGAGGGTACCTTGTCCCCCGACGCTACGCGCAAAAAAATAACCACACACACCTTCCGCCTGAAGAAGCAGCGCGGCGAACCGATCACCATGTTGACGGCGTACGACTATCCCACCGCGCTCGCCGTTGACCAGGCCGAGATCGATTCCATCCTGGTGGGCGATTCCCTGGGCATGGTCGTGCTGGGTTACGAGAACACGCTGCCCGTCACAATGGCCGATATGCTTCACCACTGCCGCGCCGTCGCCCGGGGAGCCCGTTACGCCCTGCTGATCGGCGATATGCCCTTCATGTCCTATCAAACATCGGTGGCCGAGGCGGTCCAGAACGCAGGGCGCTTCTTGCAAGAAGCGGGCATGGATGCGGTCAAGCTGGAGGGCGGCCGCGAGCGTCTCGACGCCATCGAAGCGATCGTCGCAGCGGGAATCCCGGTGATGGGCCATTTGGGCCTGACCCCGCAGAGCGTGCATCAATTGGGCGGCTTCCGGGCCCAGGGCAAGTCGGTTGCCGCGGCCAAACGCATGTTGGAGGATGCCCTCGCCTTGCAAGAGGCAGGCTGTTTCAGCATCGTGCTCGAGTCGGTGCCTGCCCGGCTGGCCGAGTTGATCTCCCGGCGGTTGGAGATCCCCACCATCGGCATCGGTGCCGGGGTTGGCTGCGATGGCCAGATCTTGGTCACCCATGACCTGATCGGATTCTTCGACCGCTTTGTTCCCCGTTTTGTCAAACAATATGCCCACATCCACGCCGAGATGTCCTGGGCCTTGTCGGCCTACCGGCAGGATGTCAGCGCGCGGCGCTTCCCCGCCGAGGAGCATACCTTCACGATGGATGATGAAGAATGGGATGATTTGATGGATTTGTTGAGTCCCCCGTGATCCAGTAGGTGATGAGCCAAGGACAAATGAGGATGTTTTGTAACAACTTAGGCTATGTGCGAATAGGTCAGAATGGAACACGGATTCCGCAGATTTTACGGATTTGCCACCGGCACGCTTACGGCGACACGGGTATTTTTCGTTTTGATCTGCGAAAATCTGCCTGATTCGCGCCATCTGCGTTCTATTTCTATTGATGGCTGAGCAGTTACGAAGTTTTTATCCTCGATTCATTAACGTTCGGTTTTTTCGATAGGCCTCTTCATCTTCTTCCGTCCACGCTCCCCAAGTCTCGTCGATGATGGCTGTCCGTTTTTTACGCTCCTCTTCTGAGAAATTGGCCGGGGCTAGCGTGAGTTTCGCATGAATGACGACTTTATCACCCTTTCGAAGCCCGATGGATTCAAGTAACTCTCGTTTTATGACCAGATCGTTGCCTTCATAGACCACATCAATCTTGTTCATGTTTACCTCCTAATGTGATTTTACCATGACTGACTCCATTCTGATTCTAGGCACGGGGGCGCTGGCCAATCTCTTCGCGGCGCGGTTGTTCGCCGCCGATGTGGACGTGACTATGCTGGGAACCTGGCCGGAGGGGCTGGCTGCGCTCAACGAGCACGGCGTCCGGCTGGTCACCGCGGCTGGGACGGAGAAAGCCTTCCCGGTGCGGGCTACGGCTGATCCTGCCGAGTGTGCCGGGGCCCGCTATGCCCTGGTCTTGGTCAAATCCTGGCAGACGGAGCGGGCTGCCCGCCAACTGGCCGCATGTCTGGCCCCGGACGGAATCGCCCTGACGCTGCAAAACGGCCTCGGTAACCGCGAGGTGCTCGCCGCTCAGATCGACGAATCCCGCCTGGGAACCGGTGTGACCACCACCGGGGCAACCCTGCTGGGGCCGGGCCGCGTTCGTCCCGGCGGGGAGGGGATCATCTCCCTCGCCGAGAACCCTTCCCTGGAGCCGATCATCGTCCCCTTGCGCCAAGCCGGATTCGCCGTCGACGTCAAATCGAATTTGGATGCCCTCATCTGGGGCAAGTTGGTCATCAACGCGGCGATCAACCCGCTCACCGCGTTGCTGGACGTGCCCAACGGCGAACTCGTCGCTCGACCGGCGGCACGCCAATTGATGGCCGAGGTCGCCCGCGAAGTGGCCCGGGTCGCCGAAGCCAAGGACGTGCGCTTGCCCTTCTCCGACCCGGTTGCCGCGGCCGAAGACGTCGCCCGGCGCACGGCTGCCAACCGCTCGTCGATGTGGCAGGACGTCCGGCGCGGCGCCCCCACCGAGATCGACGCCATCTGCGGCGCCATCGTCCGGGCCGGAGATGAGCTAAACGTACCCACACCGCTGAACCGCTCGCTGTGGTTGCTGGTGCGGGCCTTGATCCCCAACTAAACAACTAACCAACTACACAACTACCCATGAAAACCGTAACCACACTCTCTGAACTCCGTACTGCCTGCGCCGAGCTGCCCCGACCGCTGGGCCTGGTGCCGACGATGGGCTACCTTCACGAAGGACATCTCTCCCTGGTGCGCCGCGCCCGGGAAGCGTGCGCCGCCGTGGCGGTCAGCATTTACGCCAATCCGACTCAATTTGCCCCCGATGAAGACCTGGATACCTATCCCCGCGACATTCCCCGGGACAAGGCTTTGCTCGAAGGGGAAGACGTCGACCTGGTCTGGATTCCGACGAACGAGGTCATGTATCCCGACGACTTCCAAACCTGGGTGACGGTGGAAGATGTGACAAGGCCGCTGGAAGGCGCCTCCCGCCCGACTCATTTTCGCGGCGTCTCCACGATTGTGGCCAAGCTGTTCAACGCCGTCCAGCCAGACAAGGCTTTCTTCGGCCAAAAGGACGCCCAGCAAGCCGTGGTCGTCCAGCGGATGGTGGCGGATTTGAGCTATCCGCTCGAGGTCGTCGTCTGCCCGATTGTGCGCGAAGCCGACGGCCTGGCTATGTCCAGCCGCAACACCTATCTGAACGCCGACCAGCGCCAGGCGGCCACGGTCTTGTACCGGGCTTTGACCGCGGCCAAAGACGCTTACCAGGCCGGGGAGCGCAGCGGCGAGCGCCTCCGTGAAATCATGCGAAACACGATCAAGGCCGAGCCGCTGGCCCGCCGGGAATACGTCTCTTGCGCCCATCCCGCCACCCTGGAAGAGCTAGATCAGGTGGGAGAGGATGCTCTTTTCTCTATGGCCGTCCACGTCGGCGAGACCCGCCTGATCGATAATTTCTTGCTCACCGCGGGCGACTTCAATACCGGCGTCCGGATGGGAAATGATGAATGAAGAATTGAGAATTTAGAATACCTGACACCTGATACCTTATACTTGATCTAGCTGCCTATCACATTGAGCTGTCCGTCGGTCCGCTCTGCGTCCCCGCAAGGGGGAAGTGGCCCGTTTAGGGCTGTATCGAGACCAGGACAGCGGCAAAACTGGGTTTCGATACATTTTCTCACGCTGTTCGAAAACACTTGCCAGGGGCATGCTTCGCAAACCGGCGTTTTGCCGCTTTTTTTGAAAGTGATAGATGACTAAAAACCTGATACCTAACCACCTATGTATCGAAAACTCCTTCACGCCAAAATCCATCGCGCCGTGGTGACGGGTGCGGATTTGCACTACGAAGGCAGCATCACCATCGACACCGATCTGCTCGATGCTGCCGGGATCAAGCCCTACGAACTCGTCCAGGTCGTCGATATCAACAACGGCGCCCGCCTGGAGACCTACGTCATCGCCGGGGAACGCGGTTCCGGCGTCATCCAGCTCAACGGCGCGGCCGCCCGCAAGGTCAACGTCGGCGATCGGGTGATCATCATGGCCTACACCCTCGTCCCCGAGCCGCTGCCCGCTGATTGGCAGCCGACGATCTTGCTGCTCGATGAGCACAACCGGATTCAATAGAATGCTTACGTTTTTTTTCGTGCCCTTCGTGGATTATTCCCCTGGATAGGGAGGACGGACTATGTTACTGACCATCGACATCGGCAACACCAACATCACCCTGGGACTGTACCAGGGCGACGCGCTGGGCCCACGTTGGAGGCTGGCGACGGGCCTTCAACGGATGCCCGACGAGTACGGTTTGCAGGTCTTGGGGCTGCTCCGCCACGCCGATACCGGACCCGAGGACCTGACCGGCATCTGCATGGCCTCGGTGGTCCCACCCCTGACGGGCAAGCTGGTCCGGGCCTGCCGCGATTACCTCGGCGTGGAGCCCCTGGTCGTGGACGCAGGCGTCAAGACCGGCGTGCGCATCCGCTACGAGAACCCCCGCGCCGTTGGCGCGGACCGGATCGTCGACGCCGCGGCGGTGCAGCATCTCTACGGCGGCCCGGCCTGCGTGGTCGATTTCGGCACCGGCACCACCTTCGACGCCATCTCCGAGCAGGGCGACTACCTCGGCGGGGCCATCGCCCCGGGCATCGGCATCGCCGCGGAAGCGCTCTTCACCCGGGCGGCCAAACTGCCCCGCGTCGACCTGGATCGCCCCCCTAACGTGATCGGGCGCAACACCGCTCACGCCATGCAGTCGGGGCTGCTCTTCGGCTACGTCGGCCTGGTCGAGGGGATGGTCGCCCGCTTCCGGGCCGAACTGGGCCCCGAGATGAAGACCATCGCCACGGGCGGCCTGGCCCGCACCATCGCCGGGGAGACCGGTGCCCTCGAGATCATCGCCCCCTGGCTGACCCTGGAGGGCTTGCGCGTTGTTTGGGCGTTGAATCAGTAGCCCGGTATCAGGATGTCAGGAATCAGGATGTCAGGAATCAGGCCCCTATTCCC
>CAZXXW010000012.1:16251-37724 GCA_964644835.1 uncultured Anaerolineales bacterium | reverse complement strand
GCACTCTCCATCCGTTCGGATAGTTGCCCAAAACAAGCTAAAATGTGGCCACTTTATGCTTCCAGGTGCGGCCATTTTATGAGTTAAGTTACATAGAACAAACGGTTTCTAGACGAAGGGTTTACTCATCTGCCTTTGTCAATTTGACAGTCTGAAGTACATGCGGCGGATGTTGATGTAATCTTAGGGCAACCAGCAGGAAGGAAAATCCATCCACGTGTTTTCGGTGAATTGCTCCAGGATTGCTCCACTTTTGTCCATGATGTACAACTCAAAATCTCCGTCTCGGTCCGAAGTGGATAAATTTTTGGAATTGTCCGGCGACCATTCCGAACCATCTGGCGCAATCACTGTATGGAAGGGATCGACCAGAACGGTATAGCGACGGCCTTGCAAGAGAGCGTGGGCCCACTTGACATGGGGCGCTGCCGATCGTCAAATTCTCCTTTCAAACAATAGACAACTACTTGACCAAGATGGGGATTCACCTTGAAGCCTCTATGCATGGAATAATCATCATCTTGAAGAGCCTCAATTATTGATCGGGGAAACCAAATCCCAAACTTTCTAATTCGAGTTCTGTCTAATATTGCCTTTCTGGACAAACAAATACGATCTAGATTCTTGTCGAAATAATAATATGTTTTTGACACATGTAAACTTTAGTAGTACAATTTCATAGTTTGTTGCGGTATGCAGAGAACAATATTCTTCAAATTCTTCCCTAATTTGAACACTAATATCTCTCACAGAGTCAATTCAAAGGCTTGGAAGAATTCTTTAGCCGAATCCTGAGCAGAAACATGATTCGGTACCCGATTGTAGTTTTATCAACGTCAACTTATAGACAAGAAAGGATGTTTAAAATGAGAAAAATGGATGTGCTCGTCGTTGGTGGAAGTGCGGCAGGGATCGTCACTGCCCTGACCGGCAAAAGCCATTATCCTGATAAGGACTTTCTCGTGATCCGAAAAGAGAAAACAGTGGTTGTCCCCTGCGGCATCCCCTATATTTTTGGCTCACTTGATAGCAGCGATCAGAATGTAATCCCCGATGCAAAACTGAGCAACGCCGGCATCGATCTGATCGTTGATGAAGTCACAAAAATCGATCCTGACAAGAAAATGTGTGAAACAGCCGGTAGTGAGAAAATCAGTTACAAGAAACTTGTCCTGGCGATCGGCTCCAAGCCGGTTGTGCCCGGTTGGTTAAAGGGCGCGGATTTGGAGAATGTGTTCACCGTTCCCAAAAACAAGGCTTATCTTGATGACGTTTTCGAGAAGGTGGCCGATAAAGATAAAATCGTCATCATCGGTGGGGGATTCATCGGCGTCGAGTTTGCTGACGAGATGAACAAACGGGGAAAAGATGTCACCGTTGTTGAACTTTTGCCCCACGTGCTCGCCTCCGTGTTCGATGAGGAATTGGCCATCAAAGCAGAAGAGACGCTGATCGCCCGCGGTATCAAGATCGAGGCGGGCTCCGGCGTGAAAGCGTTACACGGCAATGGCAGCGTCTCCAGCGTGACATTACAAAACGACAAAGAGCTCCCTGCGGATGCCGTGATTCTCTCGATGGGCTACCAGCCTAACACCGAGTTGGCCCAAGAAGCCGGTCTGGAAGTGAATAAGTTTGGCTTCATCAAGGTTGACCAGTACATGCGAACGGAGATGGAAGATGTTTTTGCGGTGGGCGACTGTGCCGAGAAAAGGGACTTCATCACCAACAAGGTGATCTGCACTATGCTGGCATCCACCGCCTGCGCCGAAGCCCGCATCACAGGCATGAATCTCTATCAACTCGAAGCTGTGCGCACGTTTGGCGGGACCATCTCCAACTTTGCCACCGCTTTTGGAGATCACGGATTCGGCGTTGCCGGTGTAACAGAGTGCATCGCCCGCGAGGAAGGATTCAACATCGTTACGGCCACCTTCGAGGGCGTCGACCACCACCCCGGCAAACTGCCCGACACGCACAAACAAGGCGTTAAACTAGTTGTGGCCAAGGATTCCGGCATCATCCTCGGCGGCAGCGTGTATGGCGGTTGCAGCACGGGCGAAGTGGTCAACGTAATCGGGCTGGCGATCCAAAACCGGATGACCGTCAGTTCGGTTTTGACAACGCAAATTGGTACCCACCCGCTGCTGACAGCACCACCAACCGCATACCCCTCCATCAAAGCTGCTGAAAAGGCATTGATGAAGATACACAAAGCCTAACGTTTTCAAAAACAAGACGGGATGGTTCGGAAAGCTGCAAATGCGAACCATCCCGTCACAGTTTTCTCGGAAAACGTGGTCGCGTTTGACATTAAGCAAAGCTGTAATTCAAACGTCCAGGAGGGATTCGCTATGTCTAAATTTTCACTCGACGTATTGAAAAAGTGTGTTTACCCTTTTACAGATCATCATGATCCCGATGTACTTATCGGCGCTGTTTTTGGTGAAGACGCAGCCCTGACCAAAGTGGGCGATGACATTCTTGTTTCTCATGTGGATCCCATTGTAGGGGCGATCGGTCACATCGGCTGGCTGGCTGTACACACCTCTTGCAATGACATCGCCACCAATGGCGTCCCGCCGCGGTGGATCTTGATTTTAGTGTTAGTGCCCAGCTCCAAAGACGAAACCCTCTTGAAAGAAATTATGACAGACATCAACCGGGCGGCGGAAGAAGTTGGCGTTTCCATTATCGGTGGGCACACCGGCTTCTCATCGGGCATTTCACGTCCCTTGGTTGCGGTCACCTCCCTGGGAACTGCCGCCGGCCGGCAACCGGTGCTCACCTCGGGAGCCCAACCGGGCGACCATATCTTCATCACCAAAGGAATTGCTCTCGAGGGAACAAGCATTCTGGCCAGAGATTTCGCCGATGTAGCCCTGGAACGGGGACTATCCGAGAAAGCATTGATCCAGGCTGAAGAATTAATCGAACAAATCAGCATCATCCCAGAAGCACTGGCACTGGCGGAAAGCGGCGCATCCGCCATGCACGACGTAACGCGAGGCGGAATCCTGGAAACCCTACTGGAGATCGCGCACCTATCCAAAGTCGCAATGGAGGTAAACAAATCGGATTTGCCGATCCCTGAAATTGTGTCCTTATTCGCGAAAACCTTTCAATTTGACCCCTTGAAAATGCTCTCCTCAGGCACGCTCATCGCCACAATTCCGCCTCCAACCGTGACCGTCGCGGCCCAAAAGCTCGATGAGATCGGTATCACGTTCGCAGATATTGGTATTGTCAGCGAGGGCGAGGGCGTCCTTCTTCATGATGAAGGCGAAACCCAACGATATACCCAGATTCTCGCCGAGGAAGATGAGTTAGCCCGCATGTGGACGAAATATCCGCGGTGAGGATGAACTCAAAAAAATCACCTTGCTATAAGCAAGGCAACTCGGTATACTTGGGAAGGTCTTCATCGACAGAACTCAAATCTATGCTGAAGTAGGAAAAGCCCCCATAAGGGAAGACCCGAGTCAATCACGCCGAGGGTGCAGCATGGAGCGGGATCATCTCCCGCTCTTTTTGTATCAAGAAACGAAGATGACAAAAGCACAAATCTTATTGACCAACGATGATGGTATCGATTCACCCGGCCTGTGGGCCGCTGCCGGCGCGCTTGAAGCGCTGGGATATGTCACCGTAGCGGCGCCGCGAGAACAAAGCTCTGGGACCGGGCGGAGCATGCCGACGACGTCTGACGGAGTGATCACCCCGCAGAAGATACAAGTCAATGGCCGCAATTGGGAAGCCTATGCCGTCGGCGGGACGCCCGCCCAGGCTGTGCTCCACGGTGTCCTGGAAATTATGCCCACTAAACCGGATTTGGTCGTCTCAGGGATCAATTACGGCGAAAACGTGGGCACCGGCATCACCGTTTCGGGAACGGTGGGTGCGGCCCTGGAGGGGGGCGCGTTAGGCGTGCCATCTATGGCTATCTCTCTAGAGACAGACCCGGAGCATCATCTCTCCCATTCTACCGAGGTAGATTTCTCTGCCGCAGCGCATTTTGTGCATCAGTTTGGGAAAGCGCTCCTCGAAAAGCAACTCCCCAACGACGTCGATGTGCTCAAGGTCGAGATTCCCGCCGATGCAACCCCCGAAACGCCCTGGGAGATCACGACGCTTTCAAGAATACGCTATTACCAGACCCTGCGCCCGGAGCGTGAATCCTGGGATCAGCCGGCCAAAATTGGCTACGCCGTCTCCAAAGAATGGAGCAATGCACCGGAAAAATCTGATGTCTACGTGCTCCACGTCAAGAGAAATGTGTCCGTCACACCGCTGAGCCTCGATTTGACCTCCCGGGCCAAACTGGAACACCTTGACCAATTGCTGAGGGGAAACTAAAAAAGCTCGCTGCCAAAACAGGCAACGAGCCTTTCAATTAAGACAAAACTGCAAGTTAATCGGAATCCTCATCCCCCTGAGAAATGATTCTGTCCAGATCTTCCAACTCCGAGCGAATCTCGGCCTGATGGAATAAGGCCTCTTCCAGTAAAGTTTCAAAGGCAGGTTTCTGCTTGTCGGGGAGAGTCTCCAGCAGGCGTCTCGTCCGGGTGATCTGTTGCCCCTTGCGGCGAAGCTTGTGTTCCAGCCGTTGGCGATAGCCGTGATAAAACTCATCCTCTTTCATCGGCGGAGGCAGGGTCGGCGGACCTTGGGTCAAAATTTCGGCCACCGTCAACAAAAACTCCTCGGTGTCAACCGGTTTTTCTAGAAAACGGACCGCCCCCAGGCTCATCGCAAAGCTTTTATCTTCGGGAGCGACATAGGTAGCGGAAACAAAAATGACCGGGATCCGATTGGTCTTCGGGTTTTGGCGCAAGCGATGGACCAACGAAAACCCGTCCATCCGGGGCATGAGAATATCAGAGATGACGAGTGCAGGTTTCTCTCTGGCGATTTCTTCCAAGGCCTCTTCTCCATTGGTCGCCGTCACCACAGGATACCCCTTGAAACGCAAGGTCACGGCCAATAATTCTAAAATATGGGGGACATCCTCGACAACAAGAATGGGGCCATAGGGAACGCTCATAGGTAAGCTCCTCAATCAATCTACCTTTGTATTGTACCGCTTTTCTTTACCAAGACAAGCAAACTAGCGTACTTTTAAAATTTTTCACCTTACAAATCTTTTAACGCTTCCGAGATGACTTCGTCGAAAGACATCAACTTGGTCTTGAAGCGGTTCTTGGCGTAGGCGTAGTAACAAGCCTTAGCGCTGTCGGTAGCCAGAGCGGTGAAGCGGCCCTTGATCGGTGCGACCACGCAACAGGTATCAACGGCAAACTTGGCTCCGGCTGCCTCGATCACCTCGGTATACCCCATCCGGTCGGCGATCTCTTTGGTCGGGCGTGCCGTGGTGATCCAAAACTCTTTGGTGACCTTCTTCCCTTCCAGCAATTCGGCGATTCGGGCGATCTCTTTGATGGAGAGATGCGGGCAGCCCAGGCTGACAAAATCAATCTCCTCGGATTCGGCATCCTGGAGGGAAGCCTGAGCCCGTTGGAGATCTTCTCTTGTGACGACGATCTCCTCTTGGGCCGGATTCACCTGGCATACCTCCGGCGTGATCCCGTTCATGTGAAAGAGAGCCACGCCGCCATAGGTGGCCACGCTGGCACAAAACGATTTCAAATTCTCCACCGAGGCAGATTCAACCCCTTGGATGAAAGGAACCCGCCGCTCGCCGCGACCCTCTAGGCGGTCGCCGATCACCTTGCCCAGCGCGCCAAACGCGGTGTTGTCATCGCCCAGATCGGTGACCGTCACCATAACCGTCGGCCGCCTATACGCATCCAAATGATAGCCATACGCCGGGGTCAGCCCGGTCAGAGAAGCGGCCAAGGCGCTCGGCCCGCCCTCCCGGTTGGTGCGCGCTCCCAGGACCGAGTTGGCATAACAAACCGCGCTGCTCTCCGCCCAGGCGATGTGTTCGCCGAAATGCGGCGTGTTCCCGATCAAGTAGGGCGTACACGTTGCTGTGGTGATGACGTTCATACGGGCAAAGGCGTCCAAAACGCGCTGCTGATTCTCGGCGAACTCGGCGCTGATGCCCAAAGCCTGCCAATTTTCGATATCCATCCCGGCGGGGTTCAGCGTGGTCAACACCCGCGCCTGACCGCCACCCGAGGCCATCTCGTCCAGAAAAGCGAGCCCGGCCTCTCCTAAATTATCGTAGCTGACGCCGGAAATCTGCACCGAGGTGACAGGGATCAAGCGCTCGGCGCCGTAAATCCGTCCCAGCGTAGTCAAGATTTGCATCGCCTTCTCGGTGGCAGGACCTTGTTCACCGGCGAGCATGGCTTGTTGTTCAGGGGTTAATTGCATAAAAAATCCTTAACGCAGAATCGCAAAGAGGGCGTAAAAAACACGCCCAAAGAGACGCGGAGAAAAACACAAGATTTATTTCTCTGCGGCTTCCCGTCAGGGACACACCGTGCGCATCTTCGCGGCTCTGCGTTAAATTTTTCACTTCTCTTGAACAAATCGACTCACATCTACAGCGGGATAAGGCACTTTCTCATAATGCTCTCGTGCCGCGCCGACAGGAGCGGTGAGATCGAAACCGATCTTGGTGGTTAGCTTGGTGCCCGGCTCGGCACTTGGGTCCAGGCTGGAGCCGGGTTCTCGATCGCGCACAACCATGTCGCCATCGCCCTGGAAACGCGTCGCCATGGCCCATTCCACCTGCAAGGGGTCGTAAATATCGATGTCTTTATCGACCACAAAGACGTGCTTGCAAGAAGAATGCCCGGCAAAAGCGGCTTGAATCGCTTTGATGCCGTCATCTTCAACCCCCTTGTCGATCTGGACGATAGCGTGCAGCCAGGAGCAACCGCCCGGGTTGATATTCACATCCAAACATTTGACGAACTTGTTGACTTCCCGGAAGATGGTCGGTTCCCGGGGCATCCCCATCAGCAATTTGTGCTCCAGAGCACCGGGTAGCAACGCCTGCCAGATGGCGTCATGGCGGTGGGTGATCGCCTTGACATCAAAGACCGGCTGCTGGCGAACGACATCCAGCGTTTCGGTCAGGTCAACGAAGGGGCCTTCGGCGTGGAAACGATCCCGGTAGACGGTCCCCTCGAGGACGATTTCGGTTTCGGCGGGGATGAGCAAGTCCACGGTCTTGGCCTGCACAACGGAGAAAGGCTCAAGGGCGTTGGCGATGGTCAACTCGTCGAAGCCGATTTTCACCGAGGTGCCGGCCGCAGCCAGGATGTTGGGTGCATTGCCGATGCAAACAGCAACATCGAGTTGGCCGGCATCGCGCAAAAAAGCATCGAAATGACGACCCTTGACCACGCGGATAGCCATCTCTGTGGGGGAGAATTGCATCGCCCGGTGGAAGGAGATGTTCTGCCCGTGGCGGGGATGCCGGATCACGAAGACACCCGAGGTGATGTACGGGCCACCGTCGGTCTCAAAATGCTTCAAGATGGGCAGATCGTTGAGGTCAGGTTCCAAGTCGACCACCTCCTGACAGGGCGCGGAATCAACCTGCGAGGGAGTCCGGGGCTCGTCAATCGCCTTCGTCAAGGTTGGTATGATCTCCGAGACAGGGATGCCTAAATAATCGGCAAAATCTGATTTGGTGCAGAAGAGATTACCCATCACAGGAAAATCTGATTCGCTGACATGCTCAAAGATCACTTTACGCGGTTCCAAGCTTTTCATCGCCGCCGCGATTTGATAGGTCGTAGAAATCGGCTCGGTGACGTGCAACAAATCACCGCGCCGGTCTAAATTCTGAAGATAGGTTCGTAAAGTCATTTAACCTCCTCGTGCTAACATTCTAAGGCCTCAATAGGTTTCTCACCACAAAGTCACTGAGAACACAAAGTTTTTCTTCGCGGACTTTGTTCCTCGCCTCGCTCTGCGTGCCGTTGGCAAGGCGTGTTTTGCATGTGATGAAGTTTGTAAAGAATGCCCCCTACCATATTTTGCCACAAAGCATTAAGGCAAACAAATCGAGGGGACACGTCCATTCCGCCCGCCTGTCCAACAGCCATCAGCCTCAGGCGAATCAAAGTAAATTTGGCCCTTAAACTGGTTATGATTCGGCTCCAGCATCCAGCGGAAGTCCAGAGGGTTATCCCAGAGCATGCCAAACTGTCCTTCCACCTGCAAACGGTCATCGGAGAGATCCCCCCGGACGTAAACAAGATCGCCTCTGGAGGAACCGCCAATAGGATAAAAATAGCCCAAAACCTGATCATCGTTTTGCTCTAGAACCAGCGTGCCCGGGTCAACAACATCATCGACAAAGTGAGTGTTGATGTGCAGCCACTCGCCGGACCAATCGGTTTCTGGTCGCTCGGCGAACTCTTCGACCACACCGACGACCCAAAACAAGGCCAATTCCGTCCCATGTTCGTCCTGGAGGCGCCAATAACTGCGGTAGATGCCCGGCTGGTCGGGTGCACGCATCAGCAGGGGGACATCGACGATCTCACCAGGGTCCACTTGTTGCTCAAGATTCTGCCAGGAAGCTTCACCGAGTTCGGCCAACTCGAGCACGGGCGAGGGGGGATAGAAATAGGCCCGTGCCAGATTGGGTCCGCTGAACTGTTCTCCTTCGGCGAAAGCGAGCCAATACCGGCCCCATTGCCAGGCACACGAGCCCGTGTTTTGCAGCCGCCAGATTTTCAGGAAAATTTCGCCGGGATTGAGCACGGAACCATCCGGGATGGTGACATCTTCGAGCAGGGTGGCCTGAAGACAAGGTTGTTCTGATGCCAGTGTATGCGTCAACGTTGGAGACGATTCCATCTCTGGCGTGGGTGTTTTGGTGGGGGCCAGAGCGGGGGGCATCGGAGAAGGCCGGAGGGTCGGCGTTGATGTAGCCGATCTAGCCGTCGGGGCGGGTGAAGCATCCGCCTCCGTTTCTGCCTGGCGAGTGAGCGTCTGCGCCAGGGTTGGTAAGCTGGCAGATTCAGTCTCCGTTTGTGATGATCCTGCTCCAATCGGCGCGCAGGCTACTAGGAGCATCAACGCTAGAACGATGAAGATTTGGGAGCGGTGCCTTGTCATAGTACCCCCTTTATACCACAGAGTGGAGAATGAACGAGTTAGCGAATGATGAGATTATTTGGTAATCCGATGCCGCGGATACGATCCCAAAACGCGAATGAAAGATGCCAATTCCCCCAAGTGATCCAAAGCACGTTGGCTGGCGTATTCATCGGCGTGGCCGATGTAATCGATGTAAAACATGTATTCCCAGGGTTTGCCGGGGATGGGGCGGGATTCGATCTTGGTGAGATCGATGTCGCGCAAGGCGAAGACGCTCAAGGCTTTGAACAAGGCGCCCGGCTGATTGTGCAAATGGAAAACCACCGACGTTTTGTATTCCTCCCCACTGTCAGCGGGGGCTGAGAGACTGTCTGGGGCAACGACCAAAAATCGAGTGTAATTGGCCAAGTTGTCTTCCATACCTTCGATCAAGATGTTCAAATCATACACGCTCGCGGCTCGTTTGGATGCCAGCGCGGCGGCGTGACGGTCGCCGCGTTCGCGAATCAGGCGGGCGCTGCCGGCCGTGTCCACTCCGGCGACGGATTCGAGCCCCATCCGGCGCAGGCGGTCGCGGCATTGGGCCAAAGCCTGGGGGTGGGAATGAACCCATTTGATCTCACTCAACTTCACGCCGGGGAGAACCATCAGGCAATGGCTGACCCGCAAGTGATATTCCCCTACAATGGAAAGTTCATTGGCCAGCAAGTAATCGTAGTTGCGGTGGATGCTGCCCGCCACGGAGTTCTCAATCGGCACGAAACCGTGTGTGGCATCTCCGGTTTGCACCGCGTCGAAAATCGTCTCAAAGGTGGGGCGAGGCAGGGTTTCAATCTCGGCGTCGAAAAATCGGAAAGCGGCCAACTCGCTATAAGCACCGAGCTCTCCCTGAAAAGCTATCATTGGTTTCCTAAACTGATTGACCCTCACCCTACCCTCTCCCATAGGGAGATGGAACTGATTCCTACTCCCCGACATAATCAAGCCATTCGTCTGAACGCTCTCCTTCGCCCTTGACGGTCTGGAAGAAGAGTTCCTGTAATGCACCCGCTACGGGACCACGGCGACCGGCCCCGATCTGGCGATGGTCGATGGCGCTGACAGGTGTGACCTCAGCCGCCGTGCCGCAGACGAAGACCTCATCGGCGATGTAGAGTTGATCGCGCGAGATCGGCTCTTCCACCATCGGATAGCCCAGGTCACCTGCCAGGGTGATGACCGAGTCGCGGGTGATGCCTTCCAGGATGGCTGCCCGCGGCGGGGTGTAGATAACACCATCCCGGACGAGGAAGAGATTCTCGCCACTGCATTCGGCTACATACCCCTCCGGATCAAGCATGATGGCTTCATCATAGCCGGAGCGCACGGCCAAGGTTTTGGCCAGGACAGAGTTGGCATAATTGCCCGTGATCTTGGCCTTGGTCATGGTCACGTTGATGTGATGGCGGGTGAAAGAAGAGACCATCATGTGAACCCCTGTCTCCAGGGCTTCTTCGCCCAGATAAGCCCCCCACTCCCAGGTGGCGATGCTGACATGCGGGGTAGTCGCATCCATATTCAAGACCAAAGAACCTTCAAAATATAACAGCGGACGAATGTAGCAGCCGTCAAAACCGTTAGCACGGATGGTTTCACGCGTGGCCTGGCATAAGGCTTCCACGGAATAGGGAAAATCACCCAAACCCAGCACTAAGGCAGAATCGACAAAGCGCTCCATGTGTTCTTGCAAGCGAAAGACCGCTGCGCCTTTGGCGGTGTTGTAAGCGCGAATACCTTCAAAGGCACCGTAACCATAGTGCAGCGAAGAGGTAAGCATGTGAACGTTGGCTTCTTCAAAGGGAACCAATTCCCCATCGATCCAAATATAGTCAGACTTCATTAGGTTTCTCCTGTTTGTTGATTGAAATATTAACGTTGATGGGCGGTAATATAGCCACAGATGAATAGGATCAACACAGATTTTTTATTTTGGATCCCATTCATCTGAATTTATCTGTGGCAAAATTTCATCAATCAATCGGCAGAATCAAGATGTTGAATAATTTTTTCAGTCATTTCGGCTGTATTGAGGGCTTCTTCATCAGGGGCAGCCAGATCGACGGTACGGTGGCCCGCTTTCAGGGTGGCATCAACGGCAGCCTCTACCACCTGAGCTTCACTCTCCAGCCCCAGGGAGTGCCGTAACAACATAGCCGCAGAGAGAATCGTCCCGATCGGGTTGGGGATCCCTTTCCCGGCAATATCCGGCGCCGAGCCGTGGATCGGCTCGTACATGCCGCGCTGTTTGCCATGCCGGTTTTGGATTTCTCCCAGGGAAGCAGAGGGCAAATTACCCATCGAACCTGTCAGCACGGAGGCCTCATCGGTGAGAATATCACCAAACATGTTCGTGGTCAGGATGACATCGAAGGTGGACGGGCGGGTGATCAGGTGCATGGTAGCAGCGTCAACCAGCAGCGTTTCAAAGGTGACCTGGGGGTATTCAGCAGCGACCCGGGTGACCACCTGACGCCACAAACGGGAGGTCTCGAGCACATTGGCCTTGTCAACGGAAGTGAGTTTTCCGCGACGATCGGCGGCCAGTTGAAAGGCCAAATGAGCGATGCGGCGTATCTCACTCTCGGTATACGACATGGTGTCAACCGCCTGTTCCTCGCCGTTGAGCTGACGCCGCTCCCTGGGCATGCCAAAATAGATCCCGCCGGTCAGTTCGCGCACGACCAACAGATCAACCCCATCGAGCAAATCCGGACGCAGCGGGGACGCTGAGAGCAAGTCTTTCTGGGGTTTGACCGGGCGCAAATTAGCGAACAAATTCAAACCCTTGCGCAGGCCCAACAGTCCTTGCTCTGGGCGGATCGGCGCAGTGGGATCATCCCACTTGGGGCCACCAACAGCGCCCAACAAAATCGCATCAGCCTGGAGACAAGCTCCCAAGGTTTCCTCAGGGAGCGGATTGGTTTCGGCATCAATGGCGGCTCCGCCGACAAGTTGGGCTTCCATCTTGAAGTTGTGATCATATTTTTCTGCTATGGCTTCCAAAACCGCTTGTGCGGCGGCGACGACTTCGGTACCGATGCCATCACCCGGAAGTAGAACGATTTTCGCTTGCATGAATGTCCTTTCAAGTTATGAGTCGCGAGTTGTGAGTGGCGAGTTGCGAGTTAGGAATTGTGAATGCCAGGATACGAATGGATTTTCGATTTCGCTCGGCGACACTCACCTGATATCCAATCACCTAACATCCTATTTTCCACCATTAAGCAACGCGTATTCCATGCTATCGGCCAGGGCGCGCCAACTGGCGTCGATGATGTTGGTGCTGGCGCCGACGGTGCTCCAACGAGCCTTGCCGTTTTTGGTATCGATCAGGACGCGCACATTCGCGGCCGTGCCGCTTTCGCTGTCCAAAATGCGCACTTTGTAATCATCCAGGCGGATGTCGGCCAAACGCGGATAGACATCGACCAGGGCCTTGCGCAGGGCCAAGTCCAGCGCGTTGACGGGGCCGTTGCCCTCGGCGGCGGTGTGTAGCACGCGTTTGCCGACGCGCACCTTGACCGTGGCCTCGGCGAAAACACCGCGGCCCTGGCGGTGCTCTACCACGACCATGAAGTCGATCAATTCAAAGGGCGGTTGATAATCGGTTTTGGAGCGTCGCACCATCACATTGACCGAGGCCTCGGCGCTCTCGAAGGTGAATCCCTGTGCTTCCAAGTCCTTGATTTGGGCGACCACCTCCCGGGCTTGTTGACGGTCCACATCCAGGCCGAATTCCTCGGCCTTATCGATGACATTGCCGCGCCCGGAAAGCTCCGAGACCAGGGTGCGACGTTGATTGCCCACCAAAGCGGGATCGATGTGCTGGTAGGAATCTTCATTCTTGAGCACCGCGGCGACGTGAATGCCGCCCTTATGGGCAAACGCTTTTTTGCCCACAAAGGGCAGATACGGGTTGGGCGGTTGATTGGCCACTTCGGCGACATAGTGAGAAAGATCGGACAGCTTGGCCAGTTTCTCGGAGGGGACACAAGCGCGCCCCATTTTGAGTTGCAAATTGGGGATGATGGTGCACAAATTGGCGTTGCCGACGCGTTCACCATACCCGTTGATGGTGCCCTGCACATGCACGGCGCCGGCTCGCACGGCCGCGAGCGAATTGGCCACCGCATTGCCGCCGTCGTCATGAGCGTGAACGCCCAAAGCGGTATCGAATCGCTCTCCAACCGTCGTGGTGATCTCTTCGATCTCCCAGGGCAGCGAGCCGCCGTTGGTGTCACAAAGCACGAGCACATCCGCGCCACCTTCCACAGCGGCTTCCAATGTCGCCAACGCATAGTCCGGGTTGGCCTTGTAGCCATCGTAGAAGTGCTCGGCATCGTAGACAACTTCTTTGCCTTGCGCTTTCAGGTAGGTCACGCTTTCTGAAATCATGGCTAGATTTTCTTCCAGCGGGGCTTCCAAGACATCACGAACGTGCAAATCCCAGCTTTTGCCCACCAAGGTGATCACCGGCGTCTCGGCTTCTAGCAGCGCTTGCAGGTTGGCATCTTCTTCCGGACAGGTGTTTTTTCGGCGAGTAGCGCCAAAGGCAGCGACCTTTGCATGCCTAAATTCCAGCTTGCGGACGCGCTCAAAAAAAGCGGCATCCTTAGGGTTCGAACCCGGCCATCCCCCCGCGATGTAATCAAAGCCAAATTCGTCCAGCCGTTGAGCGATCTTCAATTTATCGTTGACCGAGAGCGAAATCCCCTCGCTCTGGGTGCCATCTCGCAGCGTCGTATCGTAAAGGAACGTTTTTGTAGACATAGGAATCTCCTGATTAGCGACTTGTCGATATCAAATGGATTAGCATGCTAACCGGATTCCAATGCCCTGGGCGACAAACACAGCCGCCCAGTTCACCTTCCTTTTGATATTTTCAGCGATAACGCTTCTCATTTCCCACCTGCGGTAGACGTTTCGTAGGCGGCGATGTCGGCCTGATGGTTGAGCAAATAGCCAAGCTGATCGATTCCCCCAAGCAGACATTTTTTGCTGAAGGGATCAATAGGGAAGCTAGCTTGATACCCATCAGGGAGGATCAGTTTTTGAGCGGGAAGATCAATGCTTACATCCAAGCCTGATTCCGTTTCCAAAGCAGAAAACAGCCTTGCATGAGTCTCTTGCTCCACGGTTACAGGGAGCAGACCGTTCTTCAGGGCGTTGTTGCGAAAAATATCCGCAAACGATGTAGCGATGATGGCGCGGATTCCCCATCCGGCCAGGGCCCAGGGAGCATGTTCGCGCGACGAGCCGCAGCCGAAATTATCCCCGGCCAGAAGAATCTGCGCGTCCTGATAACGCGGCTGGTTGAGGGGGAAATCCGGGTTGGGGCTGCCATCATCCAAGTAACGCCAACCGGCAAAGAGGCCATCAGCCAATCCAGCCTTGTCGGTCACCTTAAGATAACGAGCGGGAATGATCTGGTCGGTGTCGACGTCGTTGCGCGGCAAGGGGATGACGAGCGAGTGAAGGGACGTAAAGGGTTGCATCAGTGGCCTCCCTTGAGCAAGGTTCGTGGATCGGTGACTCGACCGGTGACGGCTGCCGCGGCGGCGGTGAGCGGGCTGGCCAAAAAGGTTCGTCCCCCTACGCCTTGACGGCCTTCGAAGTTGCGGTTGCTGGTGCTGACGGCGTATTGCCCCGGCGAGAGTTGGTCGCCGTTCATGGCAATGCACATGCTGCAACCGGCGAAACGCCACGCTGCGCCTGCCTCCTTGAAGATTTGATCAAGGCCTTCGGCTTCGGCCTGGCGGCGCACATTTTCCGAGCCGGGCACGACCAACATGCGAACACCCGGGGCAAGTTTGCGCCCCCGCAGCAAGTCGGCCGCGGCACGCAAATCGCTGATCCGGCCATTGGTGCAGCTCCCTAAAAAGACGACGTCAACGGGATGACCTTGGAGCGGCTTGCCCGGTTGCAAATCCATGTACGTGAGCGCTTTTTCCAGCGCGGCACGACGGGCCGGATCCGCTTCTGCGTCTGGTTCTGGGATAGGCTGTTCAATGGGCCCACCCATGGCTGGGTTGGTGCCGTAGGTGATCATCGGCTCCAACGTAAAGGCATCCAGCCTGACCGTTTTGTCATAGCTGGCACCCGGGTCGGAGGGCAAGCCGAGCCAACGCGTTAGAGCCGCGTCCCAGGCCTCCCCCTGGGGAGCAGATGGACGGCCTTCCAAATAGGCAAAGATAGTCTCATCTGGCGCGATCATCCCGGCACGCGCACCTGCTTCGATGGACATATTGCACAGGGTCATGCGCGCTTCCATATCCAGAGCACGCACCGCCGGCCCGGTGAATTCGATCACGTGGCCGGTGCCACCGCCGACCCCAATCTTGGCGATCAGGGCCAGGATCATGTCTTTAGCAGTAACACCCTGACGAAGTTGGCCGTCAAAATGCACCTGCATCGTTTGGGGCTTGTGCTGCAACAGGCTTTGTGTCGCCAAGACATGCTCCACTTCGCTGGTGCCGATGCCAAAAGCCAGGGCGCCAAAAGCCCCGTGCGTGGACGTGTGGCTATCGCCGCAGACAATCGTCATACCCGGCTGGGTCACGCCTTGCTCCGGGCCTAACACGTGAACGATGCCGCGTTGAGGATGATCAAGATCGTAGAGATCAATACCAAAATCGCGGCAATTCTTCTCCATCCGGCGTAATTGTTGGGCGCTCATCTCATCGACGGCTGCCAGTGAAAGCTCACTGGTCGGCGTGGCATGGTCCATCGTCGCGACGGTGCGGTCGGGACGCCGGACCTTCAAGCCGCGTTGCCGCAGCCCGTTGAAGGCTTGCGGCGAGGTGACCTCATGAATCAGGTGCAAGTCAATGTACAAAATCGCCGGGGAATCAGGTTCCTGCAAGACAACATGAGAATCCCATATTTTTTCGAATAACGTTCGCGGTGATGACATCATGATTTGGTGTGAAAAGAACGTCTTTGAATCACGACCTGCTTCACTTGGTCATCCCGGAAACGTCCCATTTATCGGGAATGGTGCGGGGCTGGGGAAAGGTTTCCATGCGATCAGCACGGTATGCTTCCACCGGTGCAGTCAGTTTCTTGGCCGATACCATGCCAGCCGTATCCCATTTCTCGGGGATCGTTCGAGGCTCAGGAAATTTTTCGAAAGTACTCTTGTTTGATTTTGCGGACATGTTTCTTCTCCTTATATTTTTTAGAGGAATCAAAGGTGTCAGAGGGGTCAGAGGAGTCAGAGAGGCCAGAGGAAACCTTTGGCTCCTTTGGACATTCTGGCCCTTCTGATCATCAACCTACGGATATCGCGCTGGGCTGCTCCATTTCGATAGCAACGTCAGCGTGGTCGAGATGTCCTCGAGCGGCGATCAATTTATTCAATCCTGATAGATAGGCCTTGGCGCTGGCAACGATGATGTCGGTATCGGCGCCGTAGCCACCAAACGAACGGGCATGGCTGCGCCCACTCTGGGGGGAGGTGCGCCTGGGAATGGAACCGTTTTCCGGCTTGAGACGGACGGTCACTTCACCGATGGCATCGATCCCCTCGGTGACAGCATTGATGCTGAACTCCAGCAGCGTGTTGGGCACCCGGACGATTTCGTCGATGGCTTTGTAAACAGCATCCACGGGCCCGGTGCCGATGGAGGCCTGAACATGCAAGTTTCCCTCCGGGCCACACAAACGCACGGTCGCCGTGGGCAAGCCCATCGTGCCACAGGCCACCTGCAAACCATCCAGGCTATAAATTTGCTTGGCCTGATAGATCTGATCTTCGACCATCACTTCGAGGTCGGCATCGGTGACGGTTTTCTTCTTATCGGCCAACTTTTTGAAGCGCTTGAAGGCCTCATTCAATTCGTCCTGAACCAGCTCGAACCCCAGTTCGATCAACCGCGTCTTGAGAGCATGGCGCCCGGAGTGTTTGCCCAGCACCAGGCGGGAGCGGCTCAGCCCCACCGTGGAGGGGAGCATGATCTCGTAGGTACTGTTGTGCTTCAACATGCCATCCTGATGAATACCCGCTTCGTGGGCAAAAGCATTCGCGCCGACGATGGCCTTGTTCGGCTGAACGGGCATGCCAGTGTAATTGGAAACCATCCGGCTGACGCGCGTGATCTGGGTGGAGTCGATGCCCGTCTCCAAGTTATATACCGGGCGGCGGGTATGGAGCGTCATAACCACCTCTTCGAGGGAGGTATTCCCGGCGCGCTCCCCCAAGCCGTTGACGGTTACCTCCGCCTGGCGCGCGCCCGCCGAGATTCCGGCCAAGGTGTTGGCCGTCGCCAAACCAAGATCGTTGTGACAGTGCACGGAGACGACCACATTTTCGATCCCAGGCGTATGTTTGAGGATGCCCGCAATCAGATCATGGAACTCATCCGGCGTGGTATAGCCAACCGTATCGGGGATATTGAGGGTGGTCGCTCCGACTTGGATCGCCGCTTCCAAAACGCGGTAAAGGAATTCTGGCTCACTGCGTCCGGCATCTTCGGGTGAGAACTCGACATCGTCACACAGGGAGCGGGCATAGGCAACCATCTCGGTGACACGCTGGACGACCTCATCGGGCTCCATGCGCAATTTGTGCTCCATGTGTATCGGTGACGTTGCCAAAAAGGTGTGGATGCGCGCTTTCGCCGCCGGGCGGATCGCCTCCCAGGCGGCATCGATGTCCTTTTTGGTGGCGCGAGCGAGACCGCAGATGATCGGCGCGGTCTCTCCGTGGGGAGCATTCCCAACATCCTGCGCGATTCGTTGAACACCAAGGAAATCGTCCGGGGAGGCGGCCGGAAAGCCAGCCTCGATGACATCAACGTCCAAACGAGCCAAACCGCGAGCGATCTCCAACTTTTCATTGGATGTCAATGTCGCGCCCGGAGACTGTTCTCCATCCCGCAAGGTGGTATCAAAAATGCGAACGTAATTTTTCTTCATGGCTCAATCCGGTAATCTCTAATCGACTCGATCCAGGTTTTCCAGGCGATCATCATTCACCCGCTTTGATCGAAACCGGATCGATGAAGGCCATCATGGCGCGCAATTTGGCTCCCACCTTCTCGATGGGTTGTTCTTGCTCATCAAGACGACGTTGGTTGAACCAAGGCCGCCCCTGTTCGTTTTCTTCGATCCAACCTTGGGCGTAGGTGCCATCCTGAATGTCGGCGAGGAGTTGCTTCATGGTGGCGCGGGTTTCCTCGGTGATCAGCTTGGGACCGGCATGATAATCGCCGTGTTCGGCAGTATCGGAGACGGAATAACGCATGTAGTTCAAGCCGCCGCGATACATCAAGTCGACGATCAACTTGAGTTCGTGCAGACACTCAAAATAAGCCAATTCAGGTTGGTAGCCCGCCTCAATGAGAGTCTCGAACCCGGCTTTGACCAGGGCCGTGACGCCTCCACACAGCACGGCTTGCTCGCCAAACAGATCGGTCTCGGTCTCCTCATCGAAGGTGGTTTCCAAAACCCCGGCGCGGGTGCCGCCGATGCCCCAGGCATAGGCCAGGGCATTTTCTTTGGCTAATCCGCTGGCATCTTGATCGACGGCCAGGAGCGATGGGGTTCCGCCCCCTTCGACAAAAATCTCGCGGACACGGTGTCCGGGCGCTTTGGGTGCGACCATGCTGACATCGACATCTTCGGGCGGTGTGATCGTGCCATAGCGGATGTTGAAGCCGTGGGCAAACATCAAGGTCTTGCCCGCTGTCAAGTGCGGCTCGATATGCTCGGCATAAATGGCCGGTTGCGCCGTGTCCGGGACCAGGATCATGATCGTGTCGGCCCAGGCCGTCGCCTCGGCGATGGTGCTGACGCCCAGGCCTTGGGCTTCGGCTTTCTCCCATGAACGGCTACCCTCTCGCAATCCGACTCGAACATCGACTCCGTTATCGTGCAGGTTCGAGCTGTGGGCATGTCCCTGCGACCCGTAGCCGATCACAGCGACTTTCTTATTCTTGATCAGTTCCGGATTTGCATCTTTGTCGTAATAAATCGTTGCCATGAAAACATCTCCAATGTTGTTTTGAATTAAAAGGACTCGATTAGCTAACACTTGATTGAACAGCCGCTGTAGCTGGTTTATTGCCATTGGCGCCAGGTGTGTGCCGAACACCGACGTGGGAACCACGCATCATCGCCACCTGGCCGGTGCGGACCAATTCCAAAATGCCGAGTGGTCGCAACAGTTCGACCAGGCTCTCGATCTTATCTTCGGTGCCGGTGATTTCCACAATCACGGAATCGGGGGCAACATCGACGATGTTGGCCCGGAAGATCGAGGCCAAATTGGCGATTTCGCCGCGTTGCTCCGGGGTCGCTTTGACCTTGATCAGGACGAGATCACGCGTCACCGCCGGTTGGTTGGTGACATCTTGCACATCGATGACGTTGACAAGCTTGTAAAGATTGGCCTCGACGGTGCGAGCATCGACTTCATCGCCATCCATGACGATGGTCATGCGAGAGATATCGGATTGATCGGTATGGCCGACATTGAGGGATTCGATATTGAAATTACGGCGGCGGAATAACGAGGCGATCCGATTGAGGACGCCGGGACGATTTTCCATCAGAGCGAACAAGGTCTGCTGTTGCATGTTTGTCTCCTTTTCTCGATCACTTCACCGGTTCCTGGCGGACGGGGCGGCGGATCATCTTGTCCAAATCTGCGCCAGAAGGAACCAGGGGGTATACATTTTCTTCTTTTTCAACGACGAATTCGAGCACAACAGGTCCGCTAATCTCTTGGGCGTACCCGATTGCCGGGAAAACCTCATCGGGGGTTGTGACGCGTTGGGCGGGAACACCATGTGCTTCCGCAATTTTGACAAAATCAGGGCCGGTCAAAGCGGTCGCGGCATAACGTTTCTCCATAAATAATTCTTGCCATTGACGGACCATGCCCAGGAAACTATTGTTCATGATCGCAATTTTTACGTTTGCCCCCTCTTGTACGGCGGTGGTCAGTTCTGCCTGGGTCATCTGGAAGCTGCCATCCCCGTCGATCAGCCAGACTTCTTTATCTTTATGGGCAAACCAGCTTCCAATCGCGGCGGGTAAGCCAAAACCCATCGTGCCTGCACCACCAGAAGTAATCAAACGATAAGGCTGATCAAAGGGATAATATTGGGCAGCCCACATCTGATGCTGACCAACACCGGTAGCCAAAATCGAATCGCCAGCGGTGGCGCTCCACAACGCTCGTACAGCATGGGCGGCGTGCAATTTGCCATCATCGGGCCACGACATGATGCTGCGCTCGTCGGTTTCTCGTTTCCAAGCCGCGATCTGGGCTTTCCAAGCATCATGGTCGTACTCTCCCACCATGGGGATCAAATCGGTCAGCACGGTCTTAAGATCACCCATCAGAGGCACATCGACATCAACGATCTTATGGACCTCGGACGGATCAATTTCGATGTGAATCTTGCGCGCTCGCGGCGCATAGGTGCGCAATTTGCCGGTGACGCGGTCATCAAAGCGCATCCCAAAGGCCAACAATAAATCCGATTCTTGGATAGCGTGGTTGCAATAGGCTTCGCCATGCATGCCCATCATCCCCAAACTGAGCGGATGGGAGGCCGGCAACGCGCCCAAACCAAGCAGGGTCATCGCGACGGGCGTTTGCGTCTTGGTGGCAAAGTTTTCCAATTCTTCCATCGCCCCAGACATCAGGATCCCATGGCCGGCCAAAATGACAGGCCGCTCAGCCCTTTCGATTAGCTTGACTGCTTCCTTCAAATCTTTCTCGGGAGCGTGTTGAGGTGGTTTGTAGCCGGGTAGCGAAATTTCTTCGGGATAATCGAATTCCGCCTCTTCGAATTGGGCGTTCTTGCAAAAATCGATCAAGACAGGGCCAGGACGCCCGCTGCGAGCGATATGGAACGCTTCGCGCACAACCTGAGCGACTTCACCGGCCCTGGTGACCAGATAGTTGTGCTTGGTGATCGGCAGGGTCACGCCGGTGACATCGACCTCTTGAAAAGCGTCTCCGCCGATCAAGCTGGCGGGCACTTGCCCGGTGATGCACAACATCGGCGACGAATCCATCATCGCCGTGGCGATGCCCGTGACCAGGTTAGTCGCGCCCGGGCCTGAGGTCGCCATCGCAACCCCAACCTGACCAGAGGCGCGGGCGTAGCCATCGGCCATGTGGGCAGCGCCCTGCTCGTGGCGGGCGAGGACATGATGAACCGGATACTCCAACATAGCATCATAGACGGGCATAATCGCCCCGCCGGGATACCCAAATACCGTCTCAACCCCCTCTCGGATCAAACATTCCCATAAAATTTCCGCACCAGTTTTTCGCATATTTCTTCTCCTTTGATAGGTCAATACATCAGTAAATCAGGGATCAATGGACAGGAAACAGTTGCCTGATACCCGATACCTGATTCCTGATACCTGATACCTGATCCACACAT